>WQUW01000001.1 GCA_009781915.1 Treponema sp.
ACGTTCACCGCTTAGGCAGAGCTCAACGGCAGATTCCTTGAACTCACTCGTGTAACTTTTTCTTCGTTTCCTCATGATTTACTCTCCTTCGGTTATCATGAGCTTAACTTTGTGTCCACTCAAACGGGGGAAGTTCACACATTGAAATGGGCCGGGGTTATTTCGATTCTGGCATTTTTGGCTGTCAGTTGCGGCGGCAATGGCGACCCGCCTCCGGGAATAGACCGGAGCGGCTTGGGGGCGGCGATAGCTACGGCGCAAGCAATGCTTGCCGATACAGATGTGTCGGCAACCACTATCGAGGTGCATCAGGGCAGATACTGGACTACTGCCGCAGTGCGCGCGATATTCCAGTCCGAGATTGCCCGTGCGCAGAGTACTTACGCCAACGCCGAGGCAACACAGGGGATGGTGAGCACCGCCGCTACACTCATGCGCGACGCAACAAGTGCTTTTGACGATGCGAGGGAACTGGGTACGCTGGCGCTGCATCTTGTTAGCCCGGCTGGCCTTAATGCCGCCATCTCCGATGCCGAGGCGCTGATTGCCAACACTGTGGCAGCAGCAAATGGCGCAAGCCTGCAATCCACCGCATTTTGGGCAACGCAAGCTGTGCATACCACCTTTCAGGCGGCTATCACTGCGGCTGCCACCGTGCGGGACAACGCTGCCAGCACACAAGCGCAGGTAAACACAGCGCGCGACACGCTTATTGCCGCGTAGGGAGTGTTTAACACTGCGCGAAGCCCCGGCACGCTAGACCCGCACAGCGGCTTCCTTGGACTGTCGCCTGTACGCCTAAGCGGGCAAGTGTACACCATTAAGTATTGTTCAACTAAAACTGACGGGATAGACAAAGAGAAGAAAATGATGTTATAACAAACCTGTGAAACCCAAATGTTTACATTGCGGCAGCCAAAGCTACCAACTGAACGGAACAAAGGGCGGTGTACAAAGATACCGCTGTAAGGACTGCAAAAGATACTTCAGCGACAAGCCCAGAAAATTTACTTTTGACGACAAAGAAAGAGCGGTGGAAATGTATCTGAACAATTGCGGGGTCAGAAAAACAGCAAGGTTTATGAACTGCTCTCCGTACATGATTTTGCTATGGGTCAAAGAGTTTGCGAAATACGCGAAAACCGCTGATCACTCACAGAACGGCGATGTGATTGAGATGGACGAGATATTCACAAAAGTAAAAAAAAGAAAACAGGATCATAGTTTGGACAGCGTATTCCAGACTTAACGGAAAAATTGTGGCCTATGTAATAGGCGCGATGAACCAGAGCTACGCTTTTGAGCTATATCAAAAAGTGAAGCGGGAGGTGGGCGACATCAAACGGATATACACCGACGGTAATTACTGCTATCGTCAAGCGTTTCATGAAACCCAAAAGATCCCCGAAACACACATTGTCGCGGAGGGCAAAAGCCAGACACACATGATTGAAGCGAGCAACAATTCAATCCGTGACAACCTCGCCCGTTTCAACCGCCGAAGCAAGCGGTATTCCAAATCAAATGAAATGTTGGATTGCACCTTAAAACTTTTCTTTCAACGCAAGTCTTTTCGTAACCCAGCTTGACTTGAACAATGCCATATACGGGGGGGGGTAACTTGCCCCGCAACAGCCGCCTCTGGCGGCAGTTTTACGGGCGGGGAAAAGATGTTACGAGCGACAACAGATACCATCAGAAGAGAGTATATCCCGCTATTGGCGAAACGTCAATGTATTTGCGAATTTTTTTCAAAAATTTTTATGCGTTTCTGGAAATGCCGGAGACTAATGCCTCTGCGGAGCCCCCCGCAATGCCCCCGCCGCGCGTGAGCATTCCCGCCGAAAGCCCCGGCAGGGGAGGATATACGGTTTAAGAAGCCATTTCCATGGCCTCTCCGCGAAGGAGACCGTGGCTCCTTCGCGGGTTCCCCATGCGGGATTCTTAAACTGTATATCCTCCCCTGCCGGGGCTTTCGGCGGGAATGCTCACGCGCGGCGGGGGGGCGTAGCGAACGCGCCGTAATACACGGCTTTCCCGTCCTCCTCCGTCTCGTGAATCAGCGGGGTAAGGGCGGAAAACCGCTTGCCGTCAAGAAGCCCGCTTTCAAGCAGCGCCGCTATAATGGGGCCGCCGCAAGCGCTGACGCGGCCCTCGCTAAGGCGGGCAAGAAAGGCCCCGGTGTCCATGCCTGACAGCATCGAGCGGAATTCATCCGCCATAGAAAAGGCAATGGCCGGAATGTGGCTTAGAGAAACATTGCTGCTTACCACAATAAGGCTTTCTTCCATGTAGTTTTCAAGGATTACCCGCAGCGCCCTTGCGAGAGCGGAAATAAGGGCGGGCCTTGCGCCTTGGGCGATGATGGGGACAATCTTCGCGCCGGGAAAGCAGTATTTTATCATGGGAAGAAGTATCTCCAGGGAATGTTCCGAAAAATGAAGAATGTCGTTTTCCCGGATCATCGTGGAACAGGACTCCAGTTTCCGGTTTACTTCCCGGTCTACCGGCAAGTCTCCCAGGGGGGTTTGAAAAAAGGCCGATTCCGAAAGGTATATGCCCTGCTCGCCAGAGCCGTGGCAGGGGCCAAGAAGAATAACCCGCTTGATACCCCCAGGCAGGGACTGACTAGCGTCCGGTTCGCCGGTCTGCGCGGCGGCAAAGGCTGCGGCGGCTATCTTTCCCGACACATCCCATGCCCCATGAGGCGCGATTATGACCTGCCCCCCGCGGGAAGGGCCGCTAGAGCCCTGAGTTACCCCCCACGAGGCAAGCTGGGCCGCCAAGGTTTCCCGGTTGTCGGAGTAAAAAATGCCGTTAAAAACTGGAACCCGCCGCCGGTGCCCATTGGGGATGGCCTTTCCCCTTAGAAAATGTTCCATCGCTTCCTAGTGTCTCCTTTTCTCTTTCATATCTTAAGTGTAAACTCCCGCCTAACGCTCCGCAAGACCTTTCGGGAAGAAAACCGGCCCCGCTTATTTCTGGACACGGCACGCTTCCAGTTCCCTAAGCCGCCCCGCTTCGATCTTAATGTGAAGGTTTTTTTCCTGCGTGGGAATAACGAGCCCCTTGGGGCCGTCTTTGGCGCGGCGCAGATATTTGACCTGCGTGTAAAAAAGATCGCCTGAGCCGTTGTTCCTACCCTTAGAGTAAAAAATGGCCAAGTTCCCCGCATCAAGAAGTATGTCCAGCGGGACAGACTTGCCGGGTTTCTGCTTGACAAACACATAAGAGCCCGGATAATCCCTCGCGTGAAGCCACAGATCGCCGCCTTTAACGTGCTTTCTAAGGAGCGCGTCATTTTCGCTGGCGTTCCGGCCCACGATAATAAGCCAGTCCTTGCGGCGGAAGGAAAGACCGGGCCGCTTGGCGTCTTCCCGCCGCCTTGACGGGCTTTCCCCGGCGGGCGCGCCCTCAAGCTTCGCGCCGCTTTTAAGGAGCTTATGCAGCACGAGCGGGTTCGTTTGCGAAAGCAGGTGCGCAAGGGCCTGTTCCAGACGAAGCAGTTCCCCCTCCCCTTCCTCTATCCGGGCCCGTATCTCCCCGTGTCCGCTTTTAGCCTTCCGGTACTGCTCGTAATACTCCTCCGCCGAAGCCGCCGGGCCTTTGCGGGGATCAAGCTTTATCCGCACGATACTTGCGGTATCCCCCGCGTAAAAATTTTCGGCTTCAAGCCATTCGGCCCCGCTTTCGATGCTGCCCAGGTTCGAAAGAATGATGTCGCCGTATTCACGGAGCCTATCGGCCCTGGCGAAACCCGCTTCTTTCTCTTTAAGCCGCTCCATGGAAGATCGCACACGGGCAATGCTTCCCTCGAATTTCCGCACGGCCTGTTCCCGCAAGGCATCAAGCGAAAGGACCCCGGCCTGTGTGCGGTAAAAGGCATCTACTTTCTGGTTAAACGAAGCGTCCGGCGGGGAGGCGGAAAACTCCCGGACGGCGTAATCCCTGCCCGTCGTTCCCGTGCCGGCGCTCCCGCCCGCGTCTGGCGCGTAATGCCCGCCTGAAACCTCCCCCTTCCGGGGAAGCCGCCGCATAGCGTCTAACACCTTCCCCTGCTGGTCGGTAACGATAACGTTAGCCGCGTTTGACCAGAGCCTTAGGTATATGTAGCAGCGCTCACTGTCCCGGCGCACGGTGAGGCGGACAATTCTGTCGCTTCCTAGTTGAAGGGCCTGTTCGATCCGGGCGTTGACAATCCGGGAATTAAGAAATTCGGCGAACCGCAGCGGCCTGTCGCCTTTGGGGGCCGAGTCAAAGGTCTGGTGAACCCTGCACGCGCCGGGGCTTAGCGAAACAAGCAGGTTTTTCGCGCCGCCGTGCCCGTAGAGTTTCAGGACAAGCACGTCAAAGGCGCTCTGCACGGCCTTCTGAATCTGCATACCGGGCAGGTTAAGTTCTTCCAGAACAAGGTTAATTTCTTTCCAGTTCAGGGACATACGGACAGTATACCGGGCTTAGGGCGGCTCGTCTCTAGGAGCGTGGGCAAAACGCCTGAACTTCCCGCTCCACTTCGGCGGCGGCATCGTCCTCATTGCCGCAGTCGATCCACTTGACGCCGGGAAGCGGGGCGAAAAACGTGATCTGCCGCTTGGCGAAGCGGCGGCTGTTCTGGGCGACAAGGGCCTGTACCCCGGCAATGTCCCGCGAAAGACGCCAGCGCGGGCCTTCTTCGACAAAGAATTCCCGGTAGCCAATGGCCCGTAACGCCGGATCGTTGGGGGTATAGCCAGCATCGTAAAGGCCTTGGACTTCGGCCGGAAGCCCGGCGGCGAACATGGCGGCGGCGCGGTCGTTTACGCGGCGGTACAAATCCTCCCGGCTTCTTCGTAGGCCAACAAGCAGAAAGCGGAAAGGTGCGCCGGCCAGCCTTTCGGGGGCTGTGTTCCACGCGCAGGCATAGGAACTTAAAGGACGGCCCGTGCCCCGGTACACTTCCAGCGCCCGTAGCAGGCGGTATTCGTCGTTGATGTGGATGCGGCCCGCACTTACAGGATCGGCCTTGGCAAGCTCTTCCATAAGGGAAGCCGCGCCCCGGGCTGAAAGCTCTTCCTTTAGGATGGCTCGTATCTGGAGGTCCGCCTCCGGCGCTTCGCCAAGGCCCAGCGCGAGGGTTTTAAGGTAAAACCCCGCCCCCCCGCAAACCACCGGCAGCGCCCCCCGCTCAGAGGCGCAAGCGCAGGCTTGTAGCGCGAGGCGCACGAATTCCCCAACGTTAAACGGCTCATCGGGGTTTTTAATGTCTATCAGGTGATGGGGAACCATTGCCCGTTCTTCGGGCGAAGGCTTGGCGGTTCCTATGTCCATGCCCCGGTACACCTGCATGGAATCGGCGGAGATTATTTCCACCCGCCTTTGCCCGCCGCCAAAAAGCCGCCGTAAAAGGCCGGTTTTCCCCGAAGCGGTGGGGCCAAAAAGGACGAGTACCGGCGTTTTCAACTATTCAGTGTCCAGTTGGAACTCTACCTGCTTGTAAAAAACCTGACGGGCGGCAAGGGACACCACTTTGCCGTCAGTGTCGTCAACCCAGTACATGGCATCGTCATCTCCGGCGGCGTACAGCATGGAAAGCTGGTACGACCGGCGGGAAGACGCCGCGGTTATCTCGTACATATTTTTGTCATACTCGATCAGTTCCTTTAATGGAAATATCATGTCATTCTCCTACGTGTATTGCTCGGCTATTCTGCGAAACTCATCCTGAATCGAGACAAGCGCGTCAACGATAACAGGATCAAACTGGGTTCCCCTGCCTTCTTCAATTACCTTTACCGACTCGGCATAAGGCATGGCCGACTTGTAGACCCGCGCGCACACCAAAGCGTCGTACACATCCGCCAAGGACGCGAGGCGGGCCACAAGCGGTATCTGTTCCCCTTCAAGACCCTGAGGATACCCCTTTCCGTCCCAGCGCTCATGATGACTATAGCAGATATCCTCGCTGTGTTTCAAGTACAGGGAATTACGCACATCCCCCAGTTCCCCGATAATGCTCTTGCCCTTGGTTGTATGGGTCTTGATCACTTCATACTCTTCGGGGGTAAGCCGCTCCGGTTTAAGGAGGATTTTGTCGGGGATAGAGATTTTCCCCACATCGTGAAGGGCCATGGATTTCACGATTACCTCTGGCTGTAGTTCCAGAAGCTTGTCGGCGTATTTTGACCGGGAAAGAATCAGGCGCTTGGCAAGCGCGCCGACATAATACTGGGTGCGCTTGACGTGCTCGCCGGATTCCAGATTCCGGTACTCAATCACGCTCGCCAGGCCCTGCAGGGCGCCGTCCAGCGTGCGGTTGGCCTCTTCGGTCTTTTTGATGACTTCTTCGGTTTTCCGCGCCACCATGTCTTCAAGGCTGTCGCTGTAATCTTTAAGTTTTATCTGGTTTTTTACCCTGAGCCTGACAACTTCCGGCGTAAAGGGCTTGTTGATAAAATCAGCGGCCCCGGCTCCCAATAGTTCGCTTTCGCTGTCGTTTTCGGCGGTAATAAAAATAACGGGGATGCGCTTGAAAGCGTCATTGGTTTTAAGGATTTCGAACATTTCCCGGCCTGTCATTTCGGGCATTTGCACGTCAAGCAGGATAAGCCTGGGTTGTACCCCGGTGGTGCTGAGTATGTCCAGCGCCTGTTTCCCGTTGCTCGCGGTCAGTATCCGGTATTCTTCCTTCAGGATTTCTTCAAGGATCATGACGTTTACATCAACATCATCGACCACAAGGACTACCGGGGGCGTGGGGCTAGGCATATTTGGCTATCACCTTCTCCGCCTGGGTAAGCGTTTCGGCAAAGCAGGCTTTCAGGTTTTCAAGGGAGGCGGGTTCCAGCGCTCCCCCTTTAAGTTGGGTTTCCACGTCCAGGGACTGGTTGTAGAGTTCCGTCAGGGACAGGTTCGCCGCGATGCCTTTTACGGCGTGGGCGGCGGCGGCGGCCTTTTCCCAGTCCCGCCCGGCGCAGAAGGCCAGAATGTCGTCAAGATTCGTGCCGGCGGCAAACTTGGCGAGTATTTTGGCGTAGAGCCTGGAGTTGTCCATGAGTCGTTTTTTGCCTTCTTCTTCGTTTATGTAGACAATTCCGGCCACGCCGCGCCCCCGTTACTATAGATGATAGACGAAAACGGTGTGGTTTGCAAGGATTGGGCGGGCGGGGCTTAGACAGCGACAACGGCGGCGAGTTTATTAACCATCAGGATCTTGATTGGCGCGTCCAGAACAATGTTAGGTTTACAAGGGCGCACCCCTATCGCAAAAATGATAATTGTTTTGTTGAACAGAAAAACGGCGATGTTGCGCGGAAAACTGTCGGATATGCGCGCTTTGAAGGCCAAGACGCGTTAACTGCGCTTGCGCAGGTGTACCACTTTTTGAATCCTTTTTTGAATTATTGGTACCCTACATTGCGCCTAATCGCAAAGGAAAAACTCCCGTCCGGCAGGTACAAAAAAATCTATGAAAAGGAGGCGAAAACACCTTATCAACGGCTTCTTGAATCTGGCGATACAAGTGATGAATGTAAAGTTGAACTTCGCCTGAGGGCTGCTCTCCTTAAGCCGGCTGAATTAAAACGTAATATGGACGCGGCGCGGGATCGGCTCTTGAAACTTTCCGTGATACAGGCCACCATTCCTTCCGGCAAGGTTTCTTAAGAAACCTTCGGCTAGGTTTTCTTTTGAGGCAATACGGCAGGCGCTATAGCCACGCCTATCCTCGCACACACGCCCCTTTTCTGCTATAATGACCGCACTATGTCCAAAGAACCCCTGTACCTGATTGACGCCTACGGGCTTATCTACCGTTCATATTTCGCGTTTTTAAGCCATCCCCTGCGTAACTCCGCCGGGAAAAACGTGTCGGCCCTGTTCGGGTTTGCCCGCACGCTGGTAAGCCTTCTTAACTCAGGCGCGCCGGCTGCCGGCCCGCAGGGCAATGTTCTTCCGCAGCCGCGAAAACCGCTTAGGCTTGCGGCGGTGTTCGATTCCCGCACCCCCACCTTCCGGCACAAGATGTATAGCGAATACAAGGCAAACCGCCAAAAAACGCCCGACGATCTTCACGAGCAGGTTCCCTTGGTGGAAGAGGTTCTTTCAGCCCTGAACATTCCCAGCCTCAGAGTTGACGGCTACGAGGCGGACGACATTATCGCAACCCTAGCGTTGAAATGTCAGGGGGAAGGCCGGCAATGCTACATTCTTTCCTCGGACAAAGACCTGCTTCAACTTGTGGGAAACGGAACATGGGAACTCAGGCCGCTTAAGGGAAAAGCCGAGGGGGGAGAAGCGGGCCTCCCTTACGAACTTGTCGGCCCCAAAGAAGTTAAGGCCGAGTGGGGGGTAAGCCCGGACAAGGTGCTGGATCTTCTTTCCCTTACCGGGGACAGCTCCGACAACGTACCGGGCGTCAAGGGCGTGGGAGAAAAAACCGCCGTGAAGCTCATGACCCGCTACGGCAGTCTGGACGGGATATACAAAAACATCGCGGGCATTGAAGGGGCCATCGGAAAAAAAATCGCCGAAGGAAGGGAAAGCGCCTACTTCTCCAAATCCCTTATCAAGCTTGACACCTCGGTTCCCCTTCCCATACATGATATTGACGATCTTTCGATAGAAAAGATTGACCGGTCTGCGGGCGCGCGGACGCTGCTTAGGGAAGGAATACGGCAAAGCGCGAAAGAGCTTGATCCTGGCGCGGGTAGCGCGAAAGGGGAAACCGGGGCGTTTTCGAGCGGCGGCTCTGCGCCTGAGCGTACCGCCCCCCCGCCGGCAAGCGGCCCGGAAGAACACGGGGAACGCAAGGAATTTGAAACAGGGCTGGCGCTTGCCGCCGATCCTTCCCTCTTTGGTGAGGGCGTTTACAAAGCCGTTCTGGATATAGGGGAGCTAGAAGCCCTTTTAGCACGGGCCAAACAGCAAAAACTGCTGGCGCTGGACTTTGAAACCGATTCCCTTGACGCATGGAACGCAAAGCCCATCGGCATTTCCTTCGCGCTAAAGCCAAAGGAGGCTTTTTACGTGCCCGTTGCCCCCCATCGTGGAACCGCCCCCGGCGGCGAAATGCCCGCAAAGGACGGAACGCCCGCAAGAGATGAAAGCCCGGCCCCCTTTCTCGATCCCGAAAAGATCAAAAGTATTCTTCTGCCCTTCTTCTCTGACCCCTCCATGACCATCGTGGCGCATAACGCAAAATACGACTACAAGGTTTCACGGGGCTGGGGCATACCCCGCTGGCAGTGCAAAATTTGGGACACTATGGTTGCCGCTTGGCTGATTGACCCGGAGCGGAGCAGCTATTCGCTGGATTCGCTTGCGGCATACTTTTTCGGGCTAAGTCCCATAACGTATAACAGCATAGTGCCCAAAGGCAGCACCTTCGACACCGTTCCCTTGGAAACCGCCTGCAGCTATGCCTGCGAAGACGCGGATTTCTGCCTTAGGGTAAAGCAGCATTTGGAGGGAAACCTTGATCCGGCTTCCCAATCCGCATCGGGCGAGGCGGGAACCCTTTTCAGAAACCTAGAGATGCCCCTTTTGCCCGTCCTTGCGGAGATGGAAGGAGAGGGCATCAAGATAGAAAGCAGGGTTCTTCAGGAATTTGGGGTAGAATTGGGGAAGGAACTTGAGGGCATTCAGGAAAAGACCTACAAAATTGTGGGGCACGAGTTTAACCTTTCGTCAACCCAGCAACTTCAGAAGGTGCTTTTTGAGGAACGCGGCCTTAAGCCCGGCAAAAAGACCAAGACCGGCTATTCAACCGATGTGGCGGTGCTGGAAGAGCTGGCGCGGGAGGACGAAGTTCCGGCCCTCATACTCCGGCACAGGAGCCTGTCGAAACTCAAGTCAACGTATGTGGACGCGCTGGCAGGACTTGCCGACAAGGAAGGCCGGGTTCACACAAATTTTGTTCAAACCGGCACTGCCACGGGCCGCCTTTCCAGCCGGGAACCTAACCTACAGAACATCCCCATACGGGACGAGGAAGGCCGCCGCATCCGGGAAGCTTTTATTGCCAGGCCCGGCTGGGCGCTGGTTTCTGCCGATTACAGCCAGATCGAGCTTGTAATCCTTGCCCACCTGTCGGAAGACAAGAACCTTATCGAAGCCTTTACGGAGGGAAAGGACGTCCACGCCCGTACTGCGGCGCTCATTTTCGGCATTGACGAAAATGATGAAAAAAACATCCCCGCAGAGCAGCGGCGCATCGCCAAGACCATCAATTTCGGGGTCATGTACGGCATGAGTTCTTTTAGGCTAGCCAACGAACTGAGGATAAGCCGCACCGAGGCCGCCGCCTTTATCGAGGCATACTTTAGAACCTACGCGGGGGTGCGGAATTACATTGACGGCCTTATCAGAAAAACCGAGGAAACGGGCTACGCCTCCACCATTCTGGGCAGGCGGCGCTATATCCCCGCCATCAATTCCCGGAACAAGACCGAAAAAGCCGCCGCAGAGCGTGTGGCTGTGAATACCCCCATTCAGGGTTCAGCCGCAGACATTGTAAAGACCGCCATGCTTAGGCTGGACAGCGCCCTTGCCGCCGCATCGAGCCCCGCAAGACTCCTTTTGCAAGTCCACGACGAGCTTATCCTTGAATGCCCGGAAGACGCGGCAAGGGAAACCTGCGATCTTGTCAAAAGGGAAATGGAAAACGCCGTAAAGTTGAAGGTTCCCCTTAGGGTGAATGTAGAAACCGGGAAAAGGTGGGGGGATTTTCATTAGGATATAGCTTTTGCCAAGGAAAAAACACAAAACACTTGTCTTTTGCCAAGGAAAAAACACAAAACACTTGTCTTTTGCCAAGGAAACTGATATGATGTAACAATGAGCATGAGAAGGTTTGCCCTTGAAATCTTAGCGGACTGGAAAGCAAAGCCGGGCCATAAGCCCGTGATTATCAACGGTATACGTCAGGTTGGTAAAACGTGGCTTATGAAGGAATTTGGCCGTAATCATTATAAAAACACCGCTTATATCCTGTTTGAAAAAAACCCCAGATTGCAGGAATTGTTTTCCGTTGATCTGGATGTCCGCCGGATTTTAACAGGGCTTGAACTGGAGGCAGGCAAAAAAATAGAGCCGCGCGACACTTTGATAATTTTTGACGAAATTCAGGAATGCCCGAACGCGCTGACTTCCCTTAAATACTTTAACGAAAACGCCCCGGAATATGATATTGTCGCCGCAGGCAGCCTCCTTGGCGTATTTCTGCACAGCGGCGTATCTTTTCCGGTCGGTAAGGTTGAGTTTATGAACCTGTACCCGCTTTCCTTTTCCGAATTTTTGCCGGCAATAGGCGAGGAAAAACTGTACGAGTTAATAAAAAGCCACGACTGGGAATTGATAAAGGTGTTTAGGGACAAGCTTATAATTTGTCTTAAAACGTATTTTTACACTGGCGGTATGCCGGAAGTCGTATTGAATTTTTCCAGAGGGCGTGACTTTAACGCAGCCAGAGAAACGCAGAATTATATTCTGGATTCTTATCAATTGGATTTTTCAAAACATATACCTGTCAATGATCTGCAGAAGGCCCGCCAATTGTGGGATTCCATCCCTGTACAGCTTTCAAAGGACAATAAAAAGTTTGTATACAAGGATGTCAAAAAAAACGCCACAGCTTCTACGTTTGAAACAGCGCTTGGCTGGCTGGAAAGCTGCGGCCTTGTGCACAAGGTTCCCCGTGTCTCAAAACCTGCGCTGCCGTTGAAAGGTTATGCCAATACGGGCGCGTTTAAGCTATACCTTTGCGATATTGGCTTATTGTCCGCAATGTCGGTATTGGACGCGAGAACCTTATTGCAGGGAGACGCTCTTTTTACCGAATTCAAGGGTGCGTTAACCGAGCAATATGCCTGTCAGGAAATGAAGTGCGTAAAGGGCCTTGAAATTGCGTATTGGACAAACGACAGCGCAACCGCCGAAATTGATTTTGTTGTACAGCATGAAAGTCAGATTATTCCGGTGGAAGTAAAATCGTCCGTAAACCTGAAAGCGAAAAGCATGGCAGTGTACCGCAAAAAGTTTGAGCCAAAAAATGAAATCAGAACATCGCTTGTAAACTTTAACAAATCTTCAAGACTGTTCGACATTCCGCTTTACGCGCTGGCTGAGTTTAAGGGTATTGTGGAATAAAGCCATTAGCGCCCATTGATTTTAAGGAAGGCATCGTGTATTTTTTAGTAAGGTATGTTTAGCGTGGAAGTAAGAGAAATGCTTGCCCAAGTAATCACTTCGTGGCAGGTTCTGGCGGTAACCGTGGTTCTCGTTCTTTACATTTCCCTTGTCAATTATGTGGCGAAGGTTCGCCATCGCTCCGGCGATTCTTTTTCGGCACGGCGCAAAAGGAAGAAAGCGTCAAAGGTTCAGTTTCCCTCGGCCCCTGCGGTTGTCCCCGGCGATGATGATTTGGGCTTGGAGGAAATCCCGAAGGGGTAGGCTGCGTTTAGTTGCTAGGCATAAACTGTATTTTATTTTATACTACCATTGTTGAAGCGGTTTTCCCCCTCAAAATACCGGCGCTCAGGGTGGGAAGGAGTAACTAACGCCCATGCGAAAACAGCGTGATACTATTGTGCCCGCCTTTACTGTAAGCGTGGCTGTCCTTGCGGCGCTCTCTGTCTTTTCCGGCGTTGCGTTGTTTGTCCGCCTCTCCAATGACTCAGTCCGGATGCTGCACCTGCTGGGCATAGCCGCCACGGTTTTGCTTGCTGCAGTAAGCCTGTTTGGGCTGCGCTATGCGCTGCGCAGGGCCAAAACCGCCCCGGAAAAAGAGCGTGAATTGCATGAGGTAAACGAAATCTTCATTAACGCCGCTCCCTTTGTCATGAATGTGTGGGACGATGCCTATAACCTTGTGTCTACCAGCAGCCAAGCGGTGGAGATATTCGGGCTTTCCGGCAAAGAGCAGTACATCGAGCGGTTTTTTGAGTTTTCGCCTGAGTATCAGCCCTGCGGCACAAAGTCCCGGGAAAAAGCCATGAACTACGTGAAGGAGGCCTTTCGTGAAGGCCGCCGTGTTCAGTTTGAATGGATGCACCAAACCCTAAGCGGCGAGCCGCTGCCTACGGAAATTAACCTTGTGCGCTTTATGCGTGACGGCAAATACAGGGTTGCGGCATACACCATTGATTTGCGTCCGGTTAAAGCCGCCGAAGCGTTTACCCGCAAATTGCTGGACAACTCGCCGCTGCTTATGGAGTTCTGGGACAAAAACGGTACGCTGCTGGACTGCAATGTAAAAATGCTCGACACCTTCAAGGTAAGCGGCATAAGCGAGTTCAGGGAGCGGTACTATGAGTTCACGCCGAAATACCAGCCCTGCGGCACATCGTCAAAGAAAAAGAATATGGATATGATACAACGTGCCGTGGAAAAAGGCAGTTCCAGCTCTGATTGGATGTTTACTCTGCCCAATGGCGATGAACTGCCTGTGGGGTCAACATGGGTACACGTTATGCGCCAGAGCGAGCCCGTAATTATCGTTTATAGCCACGATTTACGCCCGGTCAAGCAGGAAGCCCAAAGAGCTATCGCCGAAATACAGCGCCGGGAAACTGCGGAAGACGAAAGCAAGGCGAAAACCCGGTTTCTGGCGCGCATGAGCCACGAAATGCGCACGCCCATGAACGCTGTTTTAGGCATTGCCCAAATCCAGCTTCAAAAAGAAGGACACCCCCCCGAAACAGAGGAAGCGTTTTCACGCATTCACAACTCGGCGAGCCTGTTGCTTAACATCATAAACGACATTCTTGACCTTTCCAAAGTTGAAGCGGGCAAGATGGAAATAATAAGCGCCGCCTATGAACTGACAAGCCTGATTATAGATACCGCACAGCTCAACTGTATGTACATTGGCAGCAAGGGGATTGAATTTAAGCTCAACGTGGACAAAAGCCTGCCGGTATATCTTATAGGAGACGCGCTTCGCATCAAACAAATCCTGAACAACCTGTTGTCCAATGCGTTTAAGTACACGCAGAAAGGCACGGTAACGCTGTCCTTTGGAGTGGAAGCTGCTCCCGAACCCGGATATACAACGCTTGTCCTTACTGTTAGCGACACCGGGCAGGGTATGGGAAAAGAAGATATTGAATTTTTGTTTGACGAGTTTGCCCGGTTTAATATGCACACCAATCGCGCCACCGAAGGCAGCGGGCTGGGGATGCCTATCATACATTCACTGGTTACCATGATGCAGGGCGATATTAACGTGGAGAGCGAGCCGGGAAAGGGCAGTGTTTTTACCGTGCGCCTGCCCCAGAAGCTTTGCATTGACGATACCTTGGGTGAAGAAGCGGCGGCAAATCTGCAGAGCTGGGAGTTTGTTAGCCAGCAGCCTTTGAAGAAGATGGCTAAATTTGAGCACGAGCGTATGCCGTACGGGCGGGTGCTGGTTGTAGATGATGTAGAAGTCAACATATTCGTTGTTGAAGGGATTTTAGACGCATATGGCATCACTGTGGAAACCGCCAAAAGCGGGCTGGAGGCTGTCGAGAAAGTAAAAAGCGGGCAGGTGTACGACATCATATTCATGGATCACATGATGCCCGAAATGGACGGCATGGAAGCGGCAAAACACATACGGGCTATGGGGTATACGCATCCCATTGTTGCGCTGACCGCCAACGCCCTTAAAGACGCGGCAAAAATGTTTATGAACAACGGCTTTTCGGGCTTTATTTCCAAACCTATCGACATCGCGCAAATTGACGCATACCTTGTGCGCTTTATCCGCAACAAGCATTTGCCGCAGAGCCGTTGACCACGAACCAGCGCGCCCGGCTTGATCTCCGGGCAAATACGCTTTACAACAAAGTATGACGTGGACAAAACTTCAATTCGTATTTGCCGGATGTGTGGCGCTCCTGTGCTTACTCCCATCCTGTTCGCCCGGACAGGCCCGGCAATCCCCGCAACCCACACGGGCAAACGAGGAAGCGTTTATCGATGCGCTCGGACGGCGTTATGTGCCAGCCACCCTTCCCCGCCGCATTGTAAGCCTTAGCCCGGCGGTAACGGAGATACTTTTTGCCATTGGCGCAGGGGAGACGGTAGTGGGGGTTACCCAGCACTGCGACTATCCCCTTGCCGCCCGTGAACTGGTGTCTGTGGGCGGCTTTGCCGGGGCGACCGTAAGCGTGGAACAAATCCGGGCGCTTAGCCCCGACCTTGTTATTCTTTCCGCCGATATGCACGCTAGAATTGTCGCTCTTCTTGACAACCTAGGTATTCCTTCCTTCGCCGTGGAACCCGGAAATTTTTCCCAAGTGTACCAGACTATCGCCCTTATAGGAAAACTGTCCGGCTTTGTCTCAGGCGCTGGAAACGTGATTGCGGAAATGAAAGAAACCATCGCCCGTGTTCAGGACAGCGTACAGGGCAGGGAACCCCCCGCCGTCTTCTGGGTTTTGTCGGAAGACCCCCTCATGACCGCAGGCGGCGAAACCTTCATTTCCGAGGTCATAACCCTGGCGGGGGGAACAAACATTTTCGCCGAGCTCCGGGAACAGTGGCCGCTGGTAAGCCCCGAACAATTGCTGGTGCGAAGGCCCGACTGGGTGCTTTCCGGAAGCGGCATGGGCGCGGCAGAAAACCACCCCGGTGTAAGAAACCCCATTTTGCAGAACCTCCCCGCAGTCAGGGAAGGCCGTGTGGCCTTTGTGGACGGGGATATCCTGTACCGCTTTGGCCCCCGCTTGGCCCGTGCCGTAGCCCTGGTAGCGGAGATTATTCACCATGAATAACCGCCCAAGCCGCGCGCTAACCAAGCTTGGAGATTTCAAAGCAGTGGTCGCCGAGCTTTTCGATACGGCGAACCATCTCGATAAAAATCAGTTCAGTTCTGACATTCCCGCCCGCCTCGATGCGCTTTCTGCCATGCTTGTGCAGTTTTTTGCGGGTCTTGTCGATACTGTCCTCAAGCTCGGCGGCGCGGGCCTTTTCTTCCCCGGTCGGAGTATGCCCCAGCCGCCCTTCCAGAAGCTCCAGGAACTCCCCGACAAGATCAACGTAGGGAATGAGCTTGTCCGTTTCCTTGCGCTTGAACATACAGTTTTTGCGGACGCTCTTTTCCAAAAGACGGCTAATGCTGTAACACTCATCGCTCATCGCCTCGATGCTGCTTATGACACGCAAGAGCCGGGCAATGCGGGCCTCGGATCGGGGACTTAGCTTCATGCGGGAACATTCGGCAAAAAACCCGGTAAGCGCGTCCAGCATCTCGTCAATGTACTGCTCCTTTTGCAGCAATTCTTCGCAAAGGACGGTGGCGGCTTTTTCCCTGTCCTTTTCTTCGGCTTCGTGAAGGCCGTGCAGCTCGTCCCGGAAGCGGGAATACATGGAAGAGATTATACCCGCCATGTCGCTGATTTCCTTTTCCGCGCGGAGTATGTTAAGCTCAGGCGAATTGGCCCTGCCCGCGTAAATGTACGTGAATTTGTAGGGCCCGCTTTTCCCGTCCGTTTTTTTATCGGGAAGGATAAAACAGATAAGCCGCGCGTACTGGTTTACAAAGGGCAGGAAAAGGGCCGTGTTGATAATGTTAAACGTGGTATGAAGCCCCGCTAGGTGAAGCGGTATCGCCTCGTTGTAGGCCGCCGCCGCCCAAGGGTCTCCCGGCAGAATCATGTTGACAAGGCTAAGCAGCGGGAACAGCACTGGAAGCGCCCACGCAACCCCGATAATGTTAAACAGAACATGCACAAGCGCCGCGCGTTTAGCGTTTACGTTGCCGGCAATAGCGGCAAGCGGAGCGTTAAGCGTCGTGCCGATCTGCGCGCCCATGATCATGCCGGCAGCCATCTCGTACGTGATAACGCCCTGAAACGTTATCGCCATGATCAGCGCGACAGAGCCTGTGGAAGAATTGATGATAACCGTAACCACCACACCCGCCGCCGCCCCAATCAGTATGGCAAGGAGCCTTCTGTCCCCGAATGCGCCTATCGCGTCAAAGTTGAAATGCTCGCTTAGGCTGGCTGTTCCTGTGGTAAGAAAGTGAAGACCCAGAAACAAAAACCCAAAACCCAGCATAAAATCGCCAATGCTCCGGTAATTCCACTTTATCATGCTGATGATAAACCCGATGCCAATGGCTGGCAGGGCAAGGCTGGAAATGCTTATCCTGAACCCGACAATGGAAATAATCCATGCCGTAAGCGTCGTGCCGATATTCGTCCCGAACAGCACGCCTATGGACTGCGTAAGCGAAAGAAGCCCGACATTCACGAAAGAGACGATCATGACGGACGTTACCGTAGAAGATTGCGTGATGGAAGTAACCATAAAGCCCGTAAACACCCCGGCAAGGCGGTTGCCGGTCATAAAGTTCAGGGTTTTTCTCATCCGCTCGCCGGCGCTTTTCTGCAGTCCTTCGCTCATTATCTTCATCCCGAAGAGGAGCATGCAAAGGCCGCCAGCCATGTTTAATAGCAGGGATACCATACAACTCTAATATAGTAAAAACCGGAAAAAAAAACAATTCGCCTCGTGTGAGTTGCCGCCCATATAGCACAAACCCCGCAAAAACAGTATCATTCCCTATGAATAAGGAAGCAGGCAAAGAAGCCTTCGCGCGGGCGCTACAGGGGCGCGCCTTTGAGTATGCGGTTATCCCGGCCGGGGACATAGTCTTTTCCCCCGAATTGCTGAAAGCCTGCGAGTCAAACGTGTGCGGGAACTACGGCAAATCATGGAGCTGCCCGCCTGCCATCCAGCCGTTGGAAAAACAAAAAGAGAACATCACCGCCTTCTCCTTCGCCCTTGTTTTTACCACAAAATTCGACCTTGAAGACTCCTTCGATTATGAGGGGATGGTGGAGGCAAAGAAACGCCACAGCCGGCTTACCAGCGAAATGCACGAGCGGTTTGGCAAAACCAACCCTGTCTACGGAGCGGGGGCGTGCGCAATCTGTACCCCCTGCGCCTATCCCCAGCCCTGCAATTTCCCTGAGAAAACATACCTGCCCGTCGAGGCCGCCGGAATTAACGTAACGGAACTCAGCCGGGCCGCGGGAATACGCTACAACAATGGCCCCAATACCGTTACCTATTTTTCCATAATCCTTTTCAACCAATAACAAAATATTGCTGTTTTTAAGCAAAAGAGATTGTGTCGAAAATCGCGCGGCGGTGGTACAGTATCATCCATAGACTTCATATCAGGATTAGGAGGTTCGGTGTATGGGCAATTTTGCGAATTCCTTTAACGAAATTTCGGAACTTCTGCAAAAGGGAAAGGCGAAGGACATTGTTGTTGCTGTCGAAAACGCCTTAAAAGAGGGCGCTGCCCCGGCGGATATTCTTGAAAAAGGTTTGATTTCCGGGATGAGCGTAATCGGCGGGAAATTCAAAAATGGCGATGTTTTTGTTCCGGAAGTGCTGATAGCGGCGCGGGCAATGAACCACGCTTCCGCCACCCTTAAACCGGCCCTGATGGAAGCCGGGGTAAAGCCTGTGGGCAAGGCCATCATCTGCACTGTGAAAGGCGACCTGCACGACATCGGAAAAAACCTTGTCAGGATGATGATAGAGGGCAAGGGTGTTGAAGTGCTCGACTTGGGAGTTGATTGCCCCAACGATAAAATTGTTGAGGCCGTGCGGGTGTCGGAAGCCAAGGTTGTGTGCCTGTCCGCCCTGCTTACCACTACCATGTTAAGCCAAAAGGAAGCGATTGACGCTCTGAAAACGGCGGGCCTTAGGGATAAGGTAAAGATAATGGTTGGCGGCGCGCCGATAACCCAGAGCTTTGCCGATGAAATCGGCGCCGACGCCTATACTCCGGACGCTGCCTCGGCGGCGGAAGTGTGCCGGGCGTTTTACAACTAGGGTTTGTTCTGAACATACGCCTGCACAACAGTTCCGTTGTCTTACATACTGGCGCGGGGGAAACCATTTTGCTGGCCTGCGCGCGGGCCGGTGTTGTTCTGTCCGCGCCCTGCGGCGGGCGCCGCCGCTGCGGGAAATGCAGGGTGCGGCTTCTTGAAGGCCAGGTCAAAGGCGACACGCCGGACAGCGAAGGCTGGGTGCGGGCCTGCGTGGCGGTTGCGGTTTCGGACATCACTATCGCCATCCCCGCGAGCGAAGGAATAACCACAAGCGAAGTTACCGCCTGCGGGCGCTGTCCGGGTGTGCCTGCGGAAGGCCCTGATTCCCCGGCTGCCGTCCGCGCCGCATCAGTGGCTATTGACATCGGCACTACCACAGTCTCGGCCAGGCTTATTGATACCGCGTCTTCGCTGGTTTTGGATACAATCTCGGAATTAAATGACCAGCGGGCTTTCGGCGCTGATGTGATGAGCCGCATAGGGGCCGCGAAAAACGGCATGCTGCTTGATCTTTTTACCGCCATTAACCGCCAGACAGAGCGGATTCTAACATCTTTTCTAACACGCTGGAATATTCCTCTGATCGAAAGGCTTGCCGTAAGCGGCAATACGGTAATGCTGCATCTTTTCCTTAACGTTGATCCGCGGGGCATGGGAGAATTGCCGTTTACCCCGGTATTCCTTGAAGAAAAAGAATTGCAGGGCCGCGATCTTTCGCTTTCTGTGGAAACGGTAGTTGTGCTCCCCTCCATCGCGGCCTTTGTCGGGGGCGACATTACCGCAGGGCTTGCGGCGCTTGATATTCTTAACAGCCCCGGCCCGTCCCTGCTAATCGACATAGGCACAAACGGCGAAATGGCCCTTTGCGATAACGGGACAATTCTTTGCTGCGCCACTGCCGCGGGCCCGGCTTTTGAGGGAGCGGAGATTTCCTGCGGGATGGGCGGAGTCAAAGGGGCAATCAGCGCCGTTGAGCTTGCGCCTTTAGGAGAGAGCGCTGTGTCGTTTACCACTATCGGAAATGTCCCGCCTTTAGGCGTTTGCGGATCGGGACTTATTGACGCTGTGGCTGCCATGCTTAAACTTGGAATAATAGACGAAACAGGGCATATGATGGACAGCGCCGGTTCGCGGGGCGGGTTTTACCTTGCGCCGGGTGTTTCAATCAGCGCGGGTGACATACGGCAATTCCAGCTTGCCAAAAGCGCCATTCTTTCCGGCATCAAGATACTTTGCAAGAACGCAGGGGTTTTGCTTACGGAAATAAAAAATGTGTTTATTGCCGGGGGCTTTGGGTTTTTTATCAACAAGCAAAACGCGATAGATGCCGGAATCTTTCCGCCTGAGTTTGGCGCCGCGATTACCATTTGCGGAAATTTAAGCCTTCAAGGGGCCGAAGAATGTCTGGGCGCGAAGGAGTTCATGGACAAGTGCAAACAAGTAATTGACGTGTGCCGGGTTATCGATCTTGCCGCCGATCCGTCCTTTATGGACGAGTTCGCGGAGAATATGCTGTTTGATATCAGTCAGGAAGCAAAACACCATGCCGGTTAAACATGACCGCTGGTACTTGAAAGAGGTTCTCGATCTTGAACAGCTAAAAAAACTATTCAAGCATTTTTCAATAATCACAAACATAGATGTAGCGCTCTTTGATTTTGCGGGCCGTGAAATCCTCGCTGTCAGAAAAGAAAATTCCGTTTGCCAGTTCGCGAAAAACGGGCCCAAATGCCGGGAGCATATTTCATCAGGAAGTTTGCGCGCCTCGGAGCTTGGCGAACCCTACATTTCCGCCTGCGGCTGCGGTCTTATTATGTGCTTTTCCCCCATTATGTACAAAGAACGGCTTATTGGTTCCATTGCCTGCGGGCCGACGGTGCTTTGGGATGCTGATGAAGTGGCGATGAAGGAATTCATGGAAAAAACCAAAGATATGGGCATTCATGTTGACATTGGCGAACTGTTTCATTCAATTACTTCGTGTACGTGTACAAACATGACCAGTTCCGCGCAGATTTTATTTATAATTGTTAACAGCCTGACCAAAGAGCACAGCGTATACCTCAATCAGAGGGCGCGCATTACCGAACAGCAGGCCAAGATCGCCGAATTGATCATCGGCCAAAAGAACGCCGCCGGAACAAAACTAAAAAAGGAAATCCGTTCTACCGGCCCTGGTTATCCCATTGAAAGGGAAAAGGAACTTATTGTTTGCGTACAAAACGGAAATATAGAGCAATCGAAGAAAATATTAAATATTCTTTTAGGAGAGATTTTTTCTTTTGCCGACGGCAACCTTGACGCAATCAGAGTGCGCCTTTTTGAACTAAACGCCTTTTTCTCCCGTGCCGCGGTGGAAACAGGCGCGCCCATGTCCGACATAAATGAAATCGCCGTTAACTCGTTTAATATTATCCATGATGATTTGGATTTTGGGCAGATTTGTTTCCTTGCCAGCCAGACGATGGAAGAATTTGTCCGCCTTATAGGCCGCAACCGCACCCAAAAAAAGATAAGCGAATATCTTTCCCGGGCTGTCGATTACATGGCGCTTAACTACACGGAAGAATTGACCCTTAGAAAGGTGGCTGACGCTGTTTTTATTAGCTCTTTTTATTTGAGCCACTTATTCCGCAAGGAGATGAACACCACTTTCTCGGATCATCTTTGTAAAATCCGCATAGATAATGCCAAGGCTTTTTTGAAAAATGAAAGGAACCCAAGGATTCAGGAGATTGCGGAGAAAACCGGATTTAACGATCCCAATTATTTCGCTAAATCTTTTAAGAAGATGGTTGGTATAGCGCCCCGGGAGTACAAGAATTTTTTCAGGTGATTATTCAAACAAGATAGTACAGATTTTGAGCAATATGATTAATGATTTCTTGATATTCTGTGTGACAAAGACCTGAATCGATGTTACTATAGAGGTACAAAAAATAATCGTAGCGGTTATTACATTTTTTCTTGTTATGGAGGGAAGACTATGTTGGCAAGGTCAAAAATTGCAGGTAGCATTCTTGTAGTGCTGATTGCTAGTTTCATCACATCTTGCGCGAGGGACGACAGGATCATTATGAGGGTAGGTGATGTTTGGAGCGCAAGCCACCCCAATTCCTACAGCATTATTAATGTTTTCAAACCTATGATTGAAGAAGGGACAAACGGTGCGATTTATGTAGAAATTTATGGTGCGGGAGCCCTTGGCAGCGAACAGACCTTATGGGACAGCGTACGCAGTGGCGCGTTAGAGGTTGGTATTTTGGGTACCTTGATAAGCAGCGAATACAGGCCCATGGTCATCGCTGAGTGGCCATTTTTGTACAGAGATGTGGAACACGCTAAAAGCGTATGGACTGGCAGCTTTGCCGAAGAGTTCATGAGTGATTTCAATTCCGCATTTTCTACTCAGATGAATCTTCTGGCAGTGGGCCCCAATAGCGCGCGTACATTTACTTCAAATGTTCCGCTCAGAAGTATACATGACTTCAGTGGGCAAAGGTTTCGTGTACCTGCGACGCAAGTACATGTGGGAATCGTTAACGACCTTGGCGCCAGTTCCCATATCATACCGCTTACAGACCTGTTTAGTTCAATGCAGACAGGAGTTGTTGATGGTCAGGATAATGGAATGGTTACCGTGTTAAGCGAGAGGTTTCACGAAGTGCAGAGGTATCTGCTTGAAACAAACCATCTTGTGGCAATAATGACGACCGTTATAAATGCACCATTCTTAAACAGTCTGCGCCCGGAATATCAACAAGTTGTGCGGGATGCCGCAAGGGCAGCGGCAGTTTCTGCGTGGGAAGCCTATATCGTGTCCCTTGACAATGACCGTCAAACTCTCAGAAACTTGGGCGTTACCGTTACGCAGGTCTCTGATAGCGAAAGACTCCAATTCATTGAGGCCATTCAGCCGACCCTTTCTCATCTTCATGCAGAAAACCCCTGGGCACAGGAGGTTCTGACCAGAATAGGAAACGTGAGGTAATGATACACTAGAGATACAAAAAATAACCGGTAGCGGTTGTTATATTTTTTCGTGTTTTATGGAGGAAGACTATGTTGGCAAGATCAAAAATCGTAGGTAGCATTCTTGTAATGCTGATTGCTGGTTTCGTCACGTCTTGCACGAGGGACGATAGAATCATCATAAGAGTGGGCGATGTTTGGAGCATAAGCCACCCAAATTCTTACAGTATTGCTAGTGTTTTCAAGTCCATGGTTGAAGACGGGACAAACGGCGCTATTTACGTTGAGGTTTATCACTCGGGCGCCCTTGGCAGTGAGCAGACCCTTTGGGACAGCGTACGCAGCGGTGTTGTGGAAATGGTTCTTGTAGGCAGTGTCCTGGCAACTGAATATCCGCCCCTTTTGATATCCGACTGGCCGTTTCTGTACAGGGATGTCGAACACGCCATGAAAGTGTGGACAGGCGAGTTTGCCGATGAGTTTAAAACGAACTTCAACGCTCATTTCCCCACAATGACTCTTTTGGCATTGGGCCCCAACAGCGCGCGTACGTTTACATCTCGTCTTCCACTCAGAAGTATGGATGATTTCGTCGGGCAAAGAATTCGTATGCCTGCAAATCCCATACACAATGGCATAGTCAACGATCTTGGCGCCAGCTCTCAGGTAATACCGCTTACGGATCTGTTTACCTCCCTACAGACCGGAGTTGCTGACGGTCAAGACAATGGAATGGTTACCGTGCTGAGCGAAAGGTTTAATGAAGTGCAAAGCTATTTATTTGAAACAAATCATATGATAGCGATAATGCCGACTGTTATAAATACGCAATTTCTAAACAGTTTAAGTCAGGAGCATCAGCAAATTATCCGGAATGCGGCAAGGGCGGCATCTATATCAGCATGGGAAAATTATCTTCTTTCTCTCGATTCTGATCGTGAGAGGCTTAGAGAACTTGGCGTTACTGTAACCCAGCTCGATGAAGCTGAAAGAGAAAGAATAATTCAGGCGATTCAGCCGACTCTTGCCATGCTCCACGAGCAAAATCCTTGGGCACAGGAAGCCATTGAGAGAGTGGGAAATATAAGATGATGAATACACTCATTGCCCGGCTGTTCCGAGTAATTGAGATAATGATAGCCGTGTTCCTCGGACTGATGATTCTGCTTGTGTTTATGAACGTGGTAGCGCGTTACGTGTTCAATATCGGCTTTGTGTGGTCTGAGGAAATAGCGCGGCTTTGTTTTATATTTCTTGTATATTTGGGCTCTATAGAAGCCATGCGGGATAATCGCCACCTTATGGTTGATACAGTACTGCTCAAACTTCCCAAGGTGTTGCGGGTCGGTGTCTATGCTCTTACTCAGGTGGGCATTATATGGGTGATGTCTGTGCTTCTCCGCGGTGCATGGAGGGTTGTGCTTATGACTAGGCACAATGTATGGGTTGCCACCGGTTTCCCTGCGCATTTCGTACATTTCTTTGGCTGCATACTTGCCGCTTCCATCATGCTTATAGGGGTGATGAATCTTGTCCGCCTTTTTGTATTCAAAATGCCGGTGGAAGAATTAATTCGGATGCGGGGCGGCTCTGGCTCGTAATGGCGGCGGTGAGAAAGCGCTGCTGGAAAGGGAACGTTAATGATAGAGATTTTAGCGACCATTTATTTGGGCTCGATGATCGTTGCGATAATTCTGGGTATGCCCATTGCGTTTGCGATCCTTATTTCCGCTGTCTTTACCGGGCTTTTCATGGGTGGTGGACCGGCGAACCCTCAGGTAATAGCCCTTCAGCTTATGCAGGGCTCTGACAGCGTTGTGCTTATGGCAGTGCCGTTTTTTGTGCTTGCTGGCGAATTTATGAATCGTGGCGGCCTTACCAAACGCATCATCGCCTTTAGTGAAATTTTCGTAGGGAACATTAGAGGCGGGCATGGCTACATTGTAATTTTGGCCTGTCTGTTTTTTTCGAGCCTTGTTGGTTCGGCAGTGGCGAGTACGGCGGCGTTGGGGGGAATACTTATCCCAATGATGGCTAAAGCGGGGTATAGCCGCGCAAAGGCCGCAGGGCTCGTGGCCGGTTCGAATTTGGTATCGCCTATCATGCCGCCTTCCGTACCCATGATTATTTACGCAGTTGTAGCTGGTCAATCTATTCATTATCTTTTTTTAGGCGGAATAGCTCCGGCCCTTTACCTTACACTCTTTATGGGTATTGCATGGTTTTTTGTTTCCCGCAATGATGCTATACGCACAAACAGAAAACGTCCTACGGCAAAAGAGGCATTCAAGAGTTTTTTGGGCGGATTTTGGGCCCTGCTTTTGCCGGTTATTATTCTTGTTGGTTTGCGGGGAGGTATTTTTACTGCTACCGAAGCGGGTGTAATAGCCGTAGTATACGCAATAATCGTAGGGGCTGTTGTTTACCGGGAACTTAAACCCGCTGATTTCTTTAAAGCATTTATTTCCGGCGCAAAGATGTCGGCGGTAGTTATGTTCCTTACTGCGACTGCGCTGGTTTCAGCATTTTACCTTACTATTTCGCGTATTCCTATTGGAATTATAGACGCTCTCGCTCCGCTGGTTGACAATCCAATGTTGCTGCATCTGCTTCTGCAAATAATCATTATTGTTTTGGGGCTTGTTATGGATGTCGTGCCGACAATATTGATCATGACTCCTATCATGCTGCCTTTAGTAGTTGCTGCCGGTATTGATCTTGTGTATTTCGGCATTGTTTTTACGCTTGCTAACGTAACTGGCCTAATTACACCGCCAGTTGGGCCGGTGCTGAACGTGGCGTGCGCGACTGGAAATGTAAAGATGGAAGATGTTATTCCAACAGCCTTACCCTATTTCTTTTTCCAGTGTGTTTTGGTGATTGTTTTTGTTCTGTTCCCCGAAACCATCACGGCACCGCTTAGATTGATAGCAGGCTACAATGCGTTACCCATGCAGAACATTATTCAAGTGCTATTCAGTAACTAAAACCGCCCTACCGGCATTTCTGCTGGCAGGGCGGTCTGTTTTTTTATGCTCCAGCTCTGCTGTTAAATTCCTTAACAGCATTCACCATAGCAATAAAATTTTCCAGTGGTGTTTTTGCCTGCGCATTGTGGATCGTGTTGAAGACGAAACCGCCAGCGGGGGAGAAAATGCGGCAACGTTCTAGAACTTCCTGGCGGACTTCTTCCGGCGTACCGAAAGGCAGGGTTTTCTGCGTGTCGACACCGCCGCCCCAAAAGGCAAGGCGGCTACCGTAAGTCTTTTTAAGATGTGCAGGATCCATATTTGCGGCGGAACACTGTACAGGGTTCAGGATATCAATTCCAGCATCTGCCATGGGGCCGATAAGAGGTTCAATTGAACCGCAACAATGTTTGAACACTTTCCACGGCGTGTTGTTGTGAATCCAGTCGCACATGCGGTTGTGGTATGGGTAGAAAACTTCTTTGTATGTGTCTACGGAAAAGAACGTGTTCAACTGGGTTCCATAATCGCCGGTACACAGCATAATAAGATCAATATCACCGCCTGCTACTTTGTAAACTTTCTCCAGGTTTTTTACCGCAATAATTGACTGTATGTCAAACACACTTTGAACAAATTCCGGATACGCTACAAATGCCATGTACCAGTCAGCCAGGCGACGCATACCCAGAGGTTTCTTGTGACCAATGCCATAGAAGCCGGAAGGTGAACTCAGAGAGCCGCCGGGAAGGGTAAACATTACAGCTCTGCCCGTAGCCCTTGCGGCTTTCGCGTTTTCGGCAATTTTCTTTACTGTTTCGTCTGACAATTCGGAAAAATCCGCCGCATTATCTTTTGGGTCTGGATTATCTTCGTCGTATGGCTGCTGACGCTCAATGACATCGAAGAAATAGCCGTTGGAAGGCATTTTTGCGCTTGGTGGAACGGCCCTGTCACCTTGGGGGTAGGCAACATAACCGCCATCTTCCACTTGATCCAATTCCATCGTTTTTGGGATAAGAATCTTCTGGCCCCAATGTGTCTGCCATTCTTTCCATTCATCAAGGCGGTTCCCGAAGATGGAGGAAACCGGCATGACCATTGCGGTATCAATATCCATTGCGTCCATAAGATCTTCTTCTATCCATCCAAGCATCTGGAAAGGGTCAAAAGCTTTTACGGGACGCTTTTCAAGTCCGTAATAGTCTCGAAGCTGTTCCACAACACTGCAATGAATGCCGGTACACTGTGCGCTACCAAAGTCAAGGGGAATGCGATCGGGCTGCCGGTGATTCACCGCATCCAGAACTCTTTTTCTTCTTTCATCTGCCATGTTAATCTCCTGAATACTATTTTTTCGCCGAAGCGCCTTCTTCTGCAAATTATACAGCATATCCAATAAAAACGATGGTCATGGAAAATGGTATTTACAATTCCAAATTCTACATATCGTATTTTTTGGGATCCAGTTTATCACACTCGCCGATAATATTTTCGGTAAACTCGCCTACATCGGCGGGCAATTCTTCCACAGTGTTGGCAATATTTTCAAGCCACATTAACTCTTTATCGTCCAGCGCAAGGCTTCCCTGATCATGCGCTTTCTGGATATGAGACAACGCAAGCGCCGCCGCTTTTTTTGCCCTGGGGTAATACCCGTCAATCTTTACAAGCTCTTTTGAAATATCAAGTGCGATATCGGGACGCAAAACATACGCCTGCGGGTCAAGTTTTGAGTCGCTGTCTGCGTGTAAATCACGAAGCAGTAGAGCAGTTTGCTGTCCCCTTGCGGACGCTTCATTCATTAGGCGGCAGTCATACACGAGCTGTTCAAATGACACGGTAGGAGCCATGCCGCCCAGCAGCTTAATGTTCTGGATGGATTCGTTGCTCCAAATATCGGCCACGCACGCGGCGATATTTCCGACCGGAGAAAGATGGGCGCACGCGGCTGTCCCGCCTTCCATAGAGATGGGCGTACCTGTAATGGCTTTTATGTAGACCCCCTCGTAGCCGCAATCCTTGTGCGGGCCTTTCGCGCCGCACTCAATAGCCACAAGGCTTCTGACAGCCGTAACCACCCTGACCGCCGCCGCGAACACACGTGGAATGTAGTTCCTGTCAGCAAGCACCATTGCGGTATTGCCAAAACCGCAAGCGGTATCTCCCGCGGCGATTGTTCCCGTCCTTGCGGCGATGGCGGCAATTTCAGTCCAAAGTTTATTCATGTCGGCACATCCAAGAACCGACAGGGCGAATATAGATTTGGCAATGTCGCAATACATTATGGCATCATCGTGGACTTCCTTGCCGCCCACTGACTCCACCGCGAGAAAATCGGCCCCGGCTTTGGCGCAGCCTTCGAAAGTTTTTAGCATGGCATCCCAATGCCAGCCGCGCCACATGTGCTCAAGGCCGCTGCCTTCGCGTATGTCGTTAGGCGTAATCCTGACAGCTCCCTTTATGCCGTGCTTTACTTCATATTCTTTGACTATGCCCACAACTGTTTTGCATACTTCAATGCCCCATTCGGGATTTTCGGTCATTGGCGGCAGGGTTTCAATTTCCGCCACAAAGCCCGGAACATACAGTTCCTTCGCCCTCTCGCAAATGCCGGTAATAATTTCCGTATAATTGCGGATTACATCCGGCATGGTGTCCTTTGTAATCTGCATGGTTGGAAGCGTAAAGTTTACCTCAGGGTAAACCGTACCGCCGCCGATAACCATTCCGTTGGTCAGAGCCACAGGGTACTTGGCCCTGCCAAAAACAAAGGCGTTAATGTCTGTATAAACCGTTTCGTTAAATTGTTTTTTTTGCATGGCGGCTTCCTTTTCTGATGTAAATATATAGATATGGTAGTCACAGCGCGACGGAAGTTTCATTAATGAATTTGCTGATTTAAGGTAATCTTTTGCTATTTCGTTTGCCTTGACTAATTGGCTTTTGGTGGTATATCGCAAAGCATTACTTGTTTTGAGCAATATAATTAATGTTTTTCCTTATTAACCTGTCAAAATGGGGAAGATGCGCAAAGAGCATGATATTTAATTTCAAGGAGATGACGAATGAAGATTACATGGAAAAACATAGCGATTATACTTATTGTCTTTAGTGCTTTTCTGTTTGGTTCGTGCAGAAGATCGGCTTCTGATGGGCCTATTGTTTTAAGAGTTGCCAGCGCCGCGCAAATCGGAGACAGCCTGGATCAAGCTTTGAATTTTTTTGTACAGGAACTTAGCGCTAGAACTGATGGCGCGATTACCGGAGAGGTTTTTTCCGCGTCGCAGCTCGGGCATCACAGCGACTACATTGCCGGATTGCAGATGGGCAGTATCCACGTAGCGGAAATTACAGCCGCGGTGCTTTCGACAGTAGCGCCCAGGTTTGCCATTTTTGACCTGCCGTATATTTCCGAATCGCCCCAGGCTCTTTTTGACATCCTTGACGGAGAAGCAGGCGATATTCTTACCCGGCACATTATGGACGTGGCTCAAATTCGCCCAATCGGCTGGATGGTACGTACTCCCCGGCACGTGTACAGCAGCGCAGGCCCCATTCGCACCGTGGAAGATTTTCGCAACCTGAGGATTCGCACCATGCAAAGTGCCCCCATGATCAGGGGCATGGAACTCCTTGGAGCATTTCCAAGCGCCATCCCTACCGCTGAACGTTATACGGCTTTGCAAACCGGCGTGGTGGATGCTGCCGAAAATAATGTTGCCGAGATATGGAATACCAATGAATGGGAGGTAACCAGGTATCTTTCCAAAACAGCCCACTTGGTAGCGCCTAATGTAATATCAATCGGAACAAGATTTTTGGAAAGCCTTTCGGAAGAACACCAAAGGATCATAATTGAGGTTGGCAGAGAAGCAGGTATGCTTGCGACCCGGTTGGAGATAGAGGGAGAGCGGCCATTCGAAGAATTGCTTGCCACCCAGGGGGAAATGATTATCAACGAAATTGAAGATATGAGTAGCTTTGTAACAGCTCTCGCTCCGCTTCACCATGAATGGGCACCTGTTATCGGCGCTGATCTTATCGCTCTGTTCAGGGGTGAGTGAAAATTCTGTCATGGAAAAGTTTACTCATATTGTTTTTGATGTGATACTTGGCCTGTTTATAAAAATAATCGGCATAGCCATGGTTCTTTCGGTTTTGTTGCAAATCGCTTCCCGGAACCTGAACATTGCTGGCATACTCTGGACTGAGGAGATGGGGCGATTGACCTTCATTTGGTTTTGCTTCCTTGCCACGGCGGCCGCCTTTGAAAAGGGAAAACATGTCTCGATCGATTATTTTTACATGAAAATGAATAAACTTTTCCGGACAATCTGCGATTATCTTGGCCTTGCCTTGATCCTTATGTTTACGATGATAATAGTTGTCGAAGGGATACGAATACTGGAGTTTGTTTCCATTCAACATTCCCCGGTTATGCGGCTTTCGTTTTTCTGGTTTTATCTGTCGGTACCTGTCGGAATGGGGTTTATTTTGCTTTTCGCGATACTGTCTTTTGTAAAGTTGATATTAACGACCAAAAACGGCGGCTCAATACCTGCAAGTGGGGATAATCCTTCTTCGGTGGACGGGTAGGGGAACACTATGACTGAAAATATACTGCTTCTTGTCGGTGTTGTTTTTCTTTTGCTTGTTGCGCTAATGCTTATTAAAGTACCAATCTCTTTTGCTTTGGGAATTGCCACTTTGGGAGGGGTTTGGCTCGTGGGGGATTTGCCCATTATGGTGCTGGCCCAACGGATGTTTGTCGGGCTTGATTCGTATACCCTGCTGGCGATACCGCTTTTTATGCTTACCGGGCAGATCATGGCTATGGGCGGCGTAACCAGGGACTTACTAAATCTTTCCATGGTGTTTGTAGGATGGTTGCGCGGCGGACTTGCCTACGTGAATATTGTGTCAAGCATGATATTCGCCGCGTGTAATGGCGTGGCCTCAGCTGATACAGCGTCACTTGGCTCTGTGCTTATTCCGGCAATGGTCAAGAAAGGATACGAGAAGGACTTTACTGTAGCGGTTACCGCAACGTCATCCCCCCTTGGCATAATATTCCCCCCAAGTGTTCCCATGGTACTTTACGCAGTCGCTTCAGGTACATCAATAGGAAGGCTTTTTCTTGGTGGAATTATTCCCGGTTTCTTGTCAGGTTTCGCGTTACTTGCAGTAGCTGGGGCAATTGCCAGAAAGCGTAATTATCCGGCAGAAGAGCGCATCACGTTCAAAGAAAGCGTCAGGATAGCGGTTCGCTGTATTCCCGCCCTTTTTACCGTGGTAATTATTGTTGGCGGTATATTTTCGGGATTTTTTACGCCTACTGAAGCTGCCGGTGTGGCATGTCTTTGGGCTACGTTATTGGGATTTTTCTATTACAAAGAACTTAAAATAAAGAAAATGCCAGAACTGATACACCGGACTGCTTTGACTGTAGGGCTCGTGGCGCTTATGATTTCCGCCGCAAGCGCTTTGGGCTGGTTTCTTACGAGCCAGGGCGTTGCCCGGGCCATTGCTGATGGATTATTGGCGGTTACTGACAACAAGATAATTATCTTGTTGCTCATCAACTTGGTGCTGTTATTTGTTGGCCTCTGGATGGATCTTGCCCCGGCAATGACCCTTTTTACGCCCATATTGTTGCCAATTGCAATTGCGTTTGGCGTGGATCCGGTTCATTTTGGAATTATTATGGTTGTAAACATGGCCATCGGGCTTTTTACGCCGCCGGTGGGAGTATGCCTTGTTATTGCTTGTGGTATCGCTGGAGCGCCCATAACCAGCGTCCTTAAGGCTTTTGTTCCGTTCTTCCTTGTAATGATTGTAATTCTTCTTTTTATCACGTTTGTTCCGCAAATAAGCCTTTTTTTGCCGAACTTGCTGATGAACTAATGTACGCAAAGGAGCAGGTTCTTATATGGCTGAAACACCACGCGAGCGGGTACTAAAGACAATAAACCACGTAGAGCCGGAGGTTCCCGCTATTGATTTCGGCTCTACTACTTCCAGCGGAATAAGTATTTTTGAATACATTGATCTGAAGGAATATCTTGGCATAAACCAGACTGAGCTTCCTGTTTTGTTTGATATATTTTTAATGCTCGCCGACCCATGCGCGTCGATGATTGAGCGTTTTGGTGGAGATATTATCCAGTTAAAACGACTTGCCCCAAACTTCGGGATTAAACTTTGCGATTGGAAACAATGGACTTTGCATAATGGTAAAACCGTGCTGGTTCCCGGCGGCTTTAACCCCAAGCCTGATGCCGAAGGCGGCCTTGTTATTGAAAACGCGCAAGGCATTGCCGTAGCGCGTATGCCCAGTAAGGGATATTATTTTGATTTGATTCATTTTCCCTATAAAAACATTGAAGAAGCCGATGAAATTGATAAACTTGAGTTATGTGGTGTTTTGGATGAGGAAATCAACTATCTGTCCAAAGAAGGTAAACGGCTTTTTGAGGAAACCGATAAAGCGGTAGTGTTTTCATTCGGCGGGCGGCTTGTCGAAGCCGGGTTATTTGGATGGGGCTTTGAGGAATTTCTTGTTAACTTGCTTGCAAATCCTGATATGATACACCGGTATTTTGAAAGACTTACGGATATATACATCAATGACATTGATCGTATATTACAGCAATGCAACAATTATATTGATATATTCCGGTTTGTTGATGATCTTGGAACTCAAAATTCCCTGTTAATGTCTCCCGCTGTTTACCGGGAAATGGTTAAACCCTATCATAAAAAAATGTTTCAGTTTATCAAGAAAAAATATCCAAAGCAGAAAATAGCGACCCATTGCTGCGGCGCTATATACCCGGTGATTCCCGATCTTATTGATGCCGGGATAGACATTATTAACCCTGTGCAGATTTCTGCCAGCGGTATGGATCCGCTGCAGCTTAAAAAGGAATTTGGGAAAGATATTGTGTTTTGGGGCGGGGCGGCAAACATGCAAGCTACCGTGCCTTACGGAACACTTGACGAGATCAAAAAAGAAACCGGAACCCTTACAGAAATATTTATGAAAGATGGAGGGTTCATATTTAATCCTGTCCATAATATCCAGGCAAACATCGCCCCGGAGAAAATAGCCGCGATTTATGACGTAGCGCTGAGGTATCGCTAGTGATGAGCGTCTTACAGAAACAAAAAATCTGACAGGTAATCTTTTTTGTGTAAACGGTTCATCATAGAGGAACTCGCTCTTCCCCATAAATGACAGCAAATTGATTGAGGGCAGTACCCCAATCCCGTATCGGCATTGTCCATTTTCTGGATATGTTTTTCAAGCCCATGAAAATCAGCTTCATAGCGGCATCGTCATTGGGAAATGACTGGCGGTGTTTTATATGAAAAACCCATTTAAATTATTCGGGATTGTTGCGTTGACCGCAATAATCGGATTTTCCATGACGGCCTGCGGCGGCGGGGACGGAGGCCCGACCATTCCGCCCATTGTGAACCTTACGCCCGCCGCACGTGAGCCATGCATCCCCACCAAAAGCCCCCGCGGGGGGCTTACCCGTTCTGCTCGGCCTCTCCCGGCGGGAATAGATACAGGTCGGGCAATTTGAATGTTTTTTTCAGGGAAGAGGAATTTTCCTCCCGTGATTCGCTTGTTACAAAGACCTTAAAAAGATGAACCAGCGTTTCGGATTCCGGGGCGGCGACCCGCAGCGTGTACTCAAAGACCCCCGGCTCGTGAACCGCCGAAGCGGGAACAGGAACAGGCCGGAAGGAAAATGTTCCTTCGGTCTGGGGAACTATGGAATAGGGGTTTTGCCAGTTCTTGTCCTTCATGGGGGCGAGTTCCCCCTTCGATAAAAGCTCAACCTCAACGCCCGATATGGGGGCGAAATTATTGCCGTCAAAAAGGCGGCCCATAATAACGGGAATATCAAACACCGCCGTATCCTGATCCCAGTTCGCCCCGCTCCCGCCGGGGGCATGGGCAAAATCGGGCCGCCTGTTGTGATCGACCTTTCTAAAGCCTTCGTGAATCAGGGCGGTAATGTCGGCGTTCTGCTGCTGCTGCTCGATGCTTTTTCCCTGTGTCCGGGAAGCCCCCCGGCTGGACACTATGTAATGGGGCCGCACACGGTTTAGCGCGTAGCAGACTATATCTATCCGGCACTGGCTGCACGTGCAGTATTTTTGCGAGCCATCCCCTTTGTCAATAGCCTCGAAGCTTTCGTTTACTCTGGCTACCACTACGTCTTCCATCGTGTTGTGCAATTTCATATCCAACTCCTAGTGTATAGTTATAGTGTCAACCATTTTTGAGTAGTGCGCAAGATGCTTTCGTGGTGAATTCTTAAGTTTTCTTCATGGCGGGGATCGACAAAAACCCGGATGATCCGCAATGACTTGACAAAGGCGTCCAGAGCGCTGCCCCCGAACACGCTTGATCCGGCGGAGAACTCACGAGCCTCGTCAGTAACAAAAAGGCCGCTTTCAAAAGAAACAGGTTCCGGCAAATCGATGATAAGCCCGTTTCCTTCAAGGCTCCTGCCCAGAATGGGGGAAAGCTCCGCCGCAAGTTCTTCTTCAAGCTGCGATCTCTTGTCAAATTCAAGCAGTTTCCCGTGGGCGGTCTGTTCAAAGGGGATTTCCACGGCGGCGGCGAAGAGTTTGCCGCTTTCGACAGACTCTGCCAAGCCAAAAAGGGGGCAATCCCTCTGCCGTACAAGGGCGAAAAGGCCCTGATCGTCCAGGCCGTAAAGCTCCTGTGCCGCGATAGCCCGTGACTGAAGCCCCCCCGCCAGCGCCTTTTTTATCATCGCGGTGGCGGAACGCACGGACTTGTGCCAGTACACGGCCCGGTACATAAGGTACTTTGAAAACAACAGGGATTCCACGGCGGGGATGCCCCTGGAATCAATGTCTACCCCCCGCTTCTGGTGCGGATGCAGCCGGGAAAGGATAAAATCGACATCCTGAGCGCCGTAAGGAACGCCGCAGCAGCGCCCGTCCCGGCTTAGGTAATCGAGCTTGTCCGGGTCAAGGGCCCCGGAAAGCAGGCGCCGGTAAAACGCGAGTTCCCCGTCCGCCTCGCCTGAGCCGTGGCCTGCGGTATTCACAATGGCGGCGGCGAGGCAGGGGTCTGCTCCGGCGGCGGCGACAAGGCTCTTTACCGGCTCGCTAGAGATAAGGTTTCCGGTAAGGGCTTCGTGTTCCGCGAGGGGCAATTCTTTAAGGGAATGGGCGTAGGGGAAATGCCCTAGGTCGTGAAGCAGGGCGGCGCAAAGAAAAGAATGTACCCCCCCGGCGGTAAGCCACGAGTCCGCCCCCTCCCCGGCAAGATGGATAAGAAGCCGCCTGGCAAGGTGGTATACCCCGATGGAGTGGCTGGCCCGTGTGTGGGAGGCTCCGGGGTATACCCTGAACGCCGGCCCAAGCTGCATGATCCGGTGAAGCCGCATAAAAGGGGGGGATTCGGTAAGGGCGGCGAGGGCGGGCGTAAGGTAAATGTGCCCCCAAAGCATATCCCGTATGGGTTCTGTGTAGCCTTCAAAGAGGGCGGATTGGACATCTTCCTTCATGCTGGTTATGATACCGGGAAACGGGCGGAACGCCAAGCTTCCGCCCCCCGCCGTGAGTGAGCATTTCCGCCAAAAGCCCCGGCAGGGGAGGATATACGGTTTAAGAATCCCGCCCAGGGAACACGGCTAAGGAGCCACGGTCTCCTTCGCGGAGAATCCATGCAAATGGCTTCTTAAACCGTATGTCCTCCCCTGCCGGGCATTGTACCGCTGGCTCACGCGCGGCGGGGGCATTACTGGGGGGCTCCGCAGACGCATTTCCCCAAAAGCGCCCTCGCCATGCCGCCAAACCCACGGCGTTTAACTCCGGCATTTCCTCCAAAGACCCCACGCCTCATTAGGCCTTCGTTGAAGGTATCCCAACTTCAAATCCAAAGGAGGAAAAAGCAACTTAATTTCGGTTTCATTCGTGGGCGACTGTCAGCTAATAACTATGTTTGTACAGTTAGCCCTCACAAACGTCATATACCTTAAACGTTAGACGAAGTACCAATACTTTATCTAAAAAGCTCTTCCTAATCCAAACATTTCTTAATATTATTTTCAGAATAAATATTTACTATTGTTAACTTTTTATCAATAACTTGTCCATCCGCCATATCTTCTGTAATTAGATATTCACAATTTGAATTTAAAGCCATGGTAATTATTAGACAATCATAATAATTATATCCATACTGTTTGTGTATTCTGAGAGCTTGTTTTTTATTATCATTGTCAATTAATGAAACAATACTATTTTCAATTATTTCATTTAGCGCTAATTCTACTTCTTCTGGAGATTTATTGAATTTTTTTAAACAAATATTACTAAATTCATTTAATACTTGCGTACTAATTATACAATCATATTTTTTAACCGTTTTCTGTGAAATTATTTTCTTCTGTAGTTCATCATATTTGAATATAAATAGATAAATATATTGGTATCAATAAACGCTTTAGCGCTCATTTGCTTCATCTCTATTGAATTTAAACCCTTTTGTTTCCAAACTTATTGCGGAAAAATGTTTATTTTTATTGTTTGGGACTTTTTCATTTGTAAGAATGATTACTTTCACAGGTGAAGAAATATTTGTCAAATACTGTTGAGGAATATGTATTATTCCTTCGTTTCCAACAACAGAATTAAATTCATACGCTTGCATTCTAAAACCCCTATAGTTATCATACATTACTTTTTAATACCTTGCAATTCAATTTTATCAATTATTATGTATACTTTTTCATACGCTTTTTCAAAATTCATTGGTATATCGTCTACCTTGTCTACGGTCTCGCCCCCCCGCCGCGCGTGAGCCAGCGGTACAATGCTCGGCAGGGGGCATTGCTGGGGGCTCCGCAGACGCATTTCTCCAAAAGCCCCCACGGCATTTAGCCCCATGTGTTTGTTATTCCCGGCAAGGCGGCTTATACTTGTATCATGTCAAAAACCGCAAGGCCGGAAAAACCGGACACATCCCCGAAAGAAGGACATATCGCGTGGCATCCGGCCTTCTTCGAAGCGATCCAGATGGAGTTCAATGAATACCGCAACACCCTCCAGTTCTTATCAGAACACCAGCTTACCAAGGAGCCACTGCGGATTGACGTTGTAGTCATAAAAAAGGCCGCGGATGTCGAAATCAAGAAAAGTATTGGCGCGATTTTCCGGGGAGTGAACATACTGGAGTACAAAAGCCCCGACGACTATGTCTCTGTCGAGGACTTCTACCTTGTTTACAGCTACGCCTGCCTGTACGTGTCGCTGTACAAAACGGACATAGACGACCTGACGCTGACCTTTGTGGAAAGCCGCCGCCCTGAAAAGCTCATTGAGCATTTGACGAAAAAACGGAATTTCACGGTTGAAAAAAACGGGCACGGAATATATATTGTAAAGGGCGATGTACTACCCATCCAGATAATCAACAACCGGGAGCTTTCCACGGAGGAAAGCGTCTGGCTGAAAGACTTGGACAACCAGCTTGATGCCCGGCGGGTACGGCGGATTACGGACAAGATAGCGGGGCTGGGCAAGGATGCTCAGATATGGGCGTATCTTGACGTGATAGCGCGGGCGAACGAAGAAGCGTTACAGGAGGCATACGAGATGAGCGATACGGCGATAGCGTCATTGCAACGAACATTTGAAAGAATCGGCTTTTCGACAGAATGGGAAGTCAGGGGCGAAGCCAGAGGCATGGCCCGTGGCGGGGAAGAAAAAGCCCTCGAAATTGCCGGAAATATGCTTAAAAGCGGCTTCTCCGTGGAGCAGACCGCCGCCCTGTCCGGGCTGGACGTGGAAAAAGTAACAGCCCTGTCCAGCATTTAGCCCCCGGCATTCGACCACGAGCATTTAACTACGGCATTTCCCCCAAAGCGCCATCGCCGTTACGGCAAAAAAAACCTTGCAAGGCGGCAAAACCTTGCAAGGGTACGATGGTTAGCCCATCCGCCGGATTAGAAAATACCCCAGTTCAGAGCGTTTTCCCCAACACCGGGCTTGCCGTGAAGGGACTGCCGCCTGTTAAGGGGCAGGGGCGACAGTAGTAATTGTAAAAACAAACGGCCCCCATTCTTGCTGTGTTACTGGGTTTACAACGATTGCCCGTACTCCGAAACTGGTAAAATCTGCAATACCCTGTTCCAAAATAAAAGTACCGTCCGGTACTGGAACCCACACAGCGCTACCGCCCTCTTGAAATCTAACCTGGCGTTCCCAATGTATAACCGCGCCTGCCCCACCGGAGCCGACAGGATGTGGAGTATGGGCGTTAAGATTAATCAGAGCAGCGCGATCAGGCATGTTGGTGCCGGGGCCGGGCTGACCAGCTGCGGTTCCGTCCGGAACAGGAACAGTTATACCGCCACCAGCTTGCCAATTAATATTGGTAACGTTAGTAATAGGCGTCACAGCAACCGGAATAATATTACCGTTTCGGAGCACAATAAAGTCGGTCCATTCCGGAGGAGCAGGAGCGGGGGTATGGTGGCCGTAAATGGTTGTGTCAAAGGTTACCCCTTCTGCCCACCACAAAGCGTTTCTGATAATTCCCCTAACCTGGAACGCAGTAGCGGGAGGAGGCGGGACAGCCCAACCAGCGGGAGGAGCGGGCAAAAACGCTCCGGCACCGCTGCCAACTAGGCTGCGGAAAGACCACTCTATGGCTTGGTTGGACGCTTGCGCCGGAACAACAGTAGTGCCTGGCGTTATTACAGTGCCGACGGCTTGCGCAACTGCCGGCACCCCAATCTGTTGACCAGCGACAGCTCCGGTAAAGGAGGTAACTTGCACAAACGGGGTTCCAAGGTTTACATTGATAAACATACTAGCAAGTCGTGTATCACCCGGACCATCGGCATGGGGGATAACCGCGCGGACATAGTACTGTCCCATAAAACTTGGCATAAATACCCCGTTTACAGACGGAATTACAACATAAGGGGGCGCGATTTCGGGAAAGGCGGCGCCGCCAAAAGGAAGAAACGCGCGGACTTCCCAGCGTATGGCCTGAAGGGTCGCGTCATCATCATGAAAAGATGTAGTGGCAAAGGTATTCAGGTTAATCGCGGTTCCCGCGGTGCCAACGGCAGGGCTTGCTGCGATCGTAAAAACGCCGCCATGAGGCGTAAAAGGCCTGAATGTCATATTTCCAGACGCCCATACAACCGGGGAGTGAGTGTACTCCACAAGACCTTGGTCAAAAACGCCTACTGTCCTGACTCCAATGTTAAAATTCGCCTGGGGTCTGACATCGTTATCATAAAAAAGAGGAACAACAGCAGAAACCCTGTCTCTGTTCGGAGCGGGCGTCTGGACAAGGCTGGAATCAGCGTTCCAGCCTGTCAACAATATTGTGTGGGCCATGGGCGGCGCTCCGCCAGGCCCGTCAAGGAACCTAGGCTGATCCAGCGGGTTAAAGAAAGGCATTATATGAACAGGCTGGAGCGGCTCCATTGTCTGTGTTCCGGCCTGCCTTTTGAAAATCTCGTGCTCATCCCTGTGGTTCGCCCCAACAGTCCACGACACTATTGCCCAGTTCTGACAGGGCGATACTATTGACGTTACATTCCCCGGCGCTCCCGGCCTTTGGACGCGGTTGCCAAAGTCGTCAGGGAAGTCAAAATCGCCACCACAAGCGACGAACGCGAAGCCAACTACGGCCACAATCGCCAAGATTTTTACATAGGTACTTTTTCGATTCGTAGAAACCATACAAAATCTCCCTCTAGAAAAAAGCGAGGCCCTATCGTTGAAACGCAACAAGCAACGCTTGCTGATCGTATATCCGGCTTTTCGCCCTAAATTCCGATCTGGCTCCAATCCTGTAACCTTTACACTTCTGCGCGAGTATAGCACATCTTGACCTGCAAGATCAAGTACCATTAGCCTTTTTGTTCAAGTTTTTTGTCTTTTTTTATCTTTTTTCCCCCCAAATTACAGGGCTTGCAAGTCAAAATTCCGCATAAACTTGCGTGATCCGCCCCGCCGCGCGTGAGCGTGAGTATTCCCGCCAAAAGCTCCGGCATGGGAGGATATACGGTTTAAGAAGCCGCCTAGGGAACCCGCTCCGGAGCCACGGTCTCCTACGCTAAAGAGCCTAGGCAAATGGCTTCTTAAACCGTATATCCTCCCCTGCCGGGGCGTAGCGGGAATGCATGGCTCACGCGCGGCGGGGGGCGGGCAACACGGAAGCCGAGGTCGCCGTAGCGGCCAGCCGGATCGCCGCCGCCCCGGACGACGGAACGGACGCCGTAAACCGAATTGCCCCAGCCCCCGCCGCGCCTTATGCGGAGAGACCCCGATGGCGCGCCGGAGGGATCCGTCTTACCCGCGGCGGTATACGGCCCGTGCCAGTCCCACACCCATTCCCATACATTCCCGCTGAAGTCATGTATCCCAAGCTGGTTAGCCTGTAAACCGCCAACTTCTCGTGTCCGGTCCCCGCTATTACCAAGATGCCACGCTACAGCGTTAATATCATTGCTTCCGGAAAACGTGTACGCACCGCTAAGCGGCCCGCCCTTTGCGGCAAACTCCCATTGCGCTTCCGTAGGCAAGCGGTATCCGGTAGAGCCGGAAACTGTCCGTACAGCGTTCCATCTAGCTTGCTGGGGAGTTCCCAAATTAGGCACAACGCCCCACGTATCCGGGTTAGTAGACCACGACGTGGGGTTAGGCCACTGATTGGGCAATTTATACGCCGGGGTTAAACCCTTAAGGATGCTCAAACGGTTACTGAACACGATTGCCTCGTACCAGTTTACACCCTCGACAGGCAGGTTGTTCCGGTTAAGAGACGGCGTAACGGTAGTACCGCCGGAATTGTTCGTCCCCGTGAATAAACTCGGCCACGTGCCCATTACCGCGTACCACTGCCCCTGCGTTACAGGGAAGCGACCAATGTAAAATCCGCTCATCGTTACATGGGATATGGGGGTTACGTTGCCAAAGCCCGCAGTCCCCTCCTCCCGGCCAAGGCAAAAAACGCCGCTACCTACCCGCACCATTTCAACGGGGGGCGGGGACAGATCGCGCCAGTTGCTACCGCCATTGCCGCTTGTGGGGCCGCCCGTGTCACAGCCCGGCAGGGAAAACCCGGTTATCGCGGCAAGGGCAATAACGCTTAAAATTCTGACACCATTCTTTATATCTATCGAGAAGCTCGCTGTAGCCATTGGTTGTATCTTGGCGCTGTTGCCAATAGCATGTCAAGGCCCTGCGGGGGTTGGCTCTTTCAAGGGCGGACGGACAAACCACCGTAACGGAGCATTGACAAGATAGCGCAATATGTGAGTTGATACTAGGTGAGTGTCCGGCTTCGCGATAGGCCCGGCAAGCAATCTTGATAGTTTGGAGCATTGTATGAACATGGAAGTCAATTTGGCCGCGACCGCTTGGACGCTGATACCCATCGTAATGACCATTGCGTGCGTGTTTTTAACAAGGCGTATTTTGTTGTCAATGACTGTGGGCATTGTATCCGCCGCCTTTATGGTGGCGAATTTCAACCTGTTTCAAACGGTAAGAACCATCGAAAGAACGATATTTTCGATATTCTTTACCGGCCCGGCTTCGGTTCAGGGGCTTGACGACGCGATTGTCGAGGTAATGATTCACCCCAACGCCCACGCTTCGGCCCTTTTTGGGTTCGCCAGCCGGTGGTATTTTTCTATTATAATCTTTCTGCTTGGGCTGGGAATTATCACGGCGTTCGTGGTAATAACAGGCGGCTCGCGGGCCTTTGTCCAGAGCGTCTCGAAAAGGGTCAAAACCCGCAAGGGGGTGCAGTTTATCACCGTTATCGTCGGCATCGTTCTAATGATAGACGACTACTTTAACGCGATGGTAAACGGGAATATCGGCAAAACGCTGGCGAAAAAGCACAATCTTTCCCGTGCCAGGGTTACCTATAACGTGGACTCCATCGCCGCCCCGATTTGTATTGTAGCCCCTGTTTCAAGCTGGGCCGTGGCGATAATGGGCAACATGGGCCGTGTTTTTGACGATATCGGGTATCAGGGCAATATCTTTCTGGACTTTATCCGCATGATTCCCTATCACTTTTACGTGTTCGCGGCAATTGGCATGGTTATTGTAACTATCGTATTCGATTTTAATATGTTCACCATGAAAAAGTACGAAAACAACCTGAAAGCCGGCGGCGCGGACACATCAGCGGACGATACTTCCGTGGGGCTCGCGCTGGCCGATGTCGAATCCGGAAAGGGTACGGTGTGGGATTTCTGGGTTCCCATCTTTTGCCTTGTGGGAGCCACGGTGGGAACCATGATTATTACGGGCGTACAGGCTTCAACGCCCCAGCAAATGGCGAGCGACGGCATTGTCTATTCGATAATGGACAATATGTCGCTGTCCATGTCGTTGTTGCTTGGGGGCATTGCCGGAGGTGTTTCCGCCCTGTACATTGGCCTTAGGCACGTGCGGGCGGGCGAGGTAACCACGGAACAGTACTGGAAGGCGGTATGGGCCGGCATGCGCTCCATGAGAACGGCGATAGGGATTCTGTGCCTTTCGTGGGTGCTTTCTTCCTTAATAGGAAGGCTTGAAGTAGGCCGCTTCTTTGCCGGAGTAATCGAAGGCGCGGGGATTTATAGCGGGTTTATTCCTTTTATCATGTTCGTCACAGCCGCGGTTATGGCGTTCTGCATCGGGACATCATGGGGCACGTTTGCCATTGTTCTGCCGATAGCCGGGGCGGTTTCCTACGCGATTGACATAAACCTGCTGTTGCCGGCAATGTCGGCGGTGCTGTCGGGGGCCGTTTTCGGCGACCACGCCTCGCCCATATCCGACACGACCGTTCTGTCCTCTGCCGGGGCCGGCTGTAAGGTTATACCGCACTTCGAGTCCCAATTGCCCTATGCCATAACCGCGGCGGCGCTGGCTGGCGTGGGCTACCTCGCGTTCGGGCTTTCGGGCAATCTTTTTGCCGGATACATTGCCCTTGCCGCCTCCATAGCGCTGGTTGTGGCGCTGGTGTGGTCTTCGGGCCGGAAGAAGGGGGCGGCGGCGTAACATCGGGGCTTAAAAAACACGGCCTCCCCCTCTTGAATTTATGCCCGCGTTGCATTATATTCAGAAGGGGTATACAGCAGTGCGAATCTTCAAGAATACGTGGTTTAGCCGCTTTGCGGGTAAAGAGGGTATCACGGATGGTGAGCTACAGGCCATTGTGGGTCTGCTTGAATCTGGTAAGGTCGGCGCGGATTTGGGCGGCGGGGTTTACAAGGTACGCCTTGCCCGCCGGGGCGGGGGGAAGTCCGGCGGTTACCGGGTAATTGTATTTTTTAGAAGCGAAGAACTGACGTTTTATCACTACGCGTACCCAAAGGCGAACCGTGATAACATTAACACTAGGGAACTGCGGGTTTTCAAAGAGCTGGCGAAAAGATTTCTTGCTATGACGGACACGCAGTTGACAGAAGCGGTAAGGACAAGAGATTTTGTCGAAATATGTGAGGCAGACTATGAATATGGATACGAATGTGAATAAGAGATACGGGAGCGAGGCCTTAATGGTCAGCCACCAGTCAGCGGGGGCGTTGTTCCGGCTGGGCGTTATCGGCGCGGACGAGATGCGGGAATTCGACGACCTGTGCTTCGCTAGCGAAATCGAAACGGAAAGGACAAGGGGCTTCATGGTAGCGGAGGACGCCCCCGAAGGCTACGGCGGCCTGTAAAAACGTCCCTTTTACTTTTACCGTTAAACAGGCCCGCTACACTCCCAAGAGTTCGCCGTAAGCGTCCAGCACGGGGTCGCCGGATGTCCCGCCTGCCTTTGCGGCAAGGATTTTCCCGGCGAGAACCTTGCCGAGCTGGACTCCTTCCTGGTCAAAACTGTTCAAGTTCCAGATAAAGCCCTGAAACATGACCTTATTCTCGTAGTGGGCAAGAAGAGCGCCAAGAGCGGCGGGGGTGAGCCTTTCGCCGTAAATAAGGCTGGAAGGCCGCCCTCCGGGGAAATCCCTGTTGCCGTTCCCGTCCGTTTTGCCAAGGGCGAAAGCGGTAATCTGCGCGGCGAGGTTCGCGTTCAGCTTGGCTTGGCTTGTACTGCCGTCGATTACCCCGTCGTCCTTGCGCTGGCTTTCCCTAAAGCCGATGAACTGAAGGGGAACAATGTCCGTGCCCTGATGCAAAAGCTGGTAAAACGAGTGTTGGCCGTTTGTGCCCGGCTCGCCAAAGACCACAGGGCCGGTCGGGTACGCAAGGGGCGTTCCGTCACGGTTTACCCGCTTGCCGTTGGATTCCATGTCCAACTGCTGCAGGTGGGCGGGGAAGCGGGAAAGGGCCTGACTGTAGGGAAGCACCGCCGTACAGGGATACAAAAGAAAGTTCCGCTCCCACACGCCAATAAGCGCGTCAAGAAGCACGGCGTTTTGCAGGATGTCCCCTTCCAGAGCGGCCCTGTCCGCGGCGGCGGCCCCGGCAAGGACATCCCGGAACACATCGTTTCCGTAGGCCAGCGAAAGAATTAGCCCGCCAACGGCAGAACAGGACGAATACCTTCCGCCGATAAAGTCATCAAAATAGAAGGAATCAAGGTAGCCGGGGTTACGCGCGAGGGGGCTGGTCTCGCTTGTAACAGCCGCCATGTGTTTGGCGGGGTCAAGGCCCGCCTTGCGGAGCTTGTCTTTTATAAAAAGCTCGTTTGTCAAAGTTTCCTGCGTTGTGCCGCTTTTGGAGACCAGTATAAAAAGCGTTTCATCCAGAGGAAGGGAAGAAGCGGCTTTGGAAGCGTCGTCCGGGTCAACGTTGGAAATAAATTCCGCGCGCAGGGCTTTTTTCCCTTCCCCGGCGGCCCAGTTTTCCAGGGCCAAGGACAAGGCCCGCGGCCCCAAATCAGAGCCGCCAATGCCTATCTGGGCAAAGGCCGTGTACCGCTTGCCCGGCGCGGGGCACAGTTCCCCGCTGCGCACCTTTTCGGCAAAGGCGGCAAGGCGTTCCAGTTCACCGTGGTAAAAAGCCCCCACGTCCCTGCCCTGAAAGTTCACCTCCTTGCCCGTAGCGGCCTTCCCGTCAGGGCTCCGCAACAGGTGATGCAGGACTTTGCGGCCCTCGCCCGGATTCATAACCTCCCCTTCCAGAAGACAGCGGTACTTGGCGGTAAGTTCCTGCTCCCGCGCAAGGGCCGCGAGAGCGTCCAGCGTATGCTCGTCCACCGCTTTGGCGGCCCAGTTAAAAACGAGCCCCGCCGCGAGGGGGACATCGCACCGCTTTACCCGCTGCGGGGTAAGGGCCGCCCTAATATCGAAAGCCCTTCCCCCGGCGGCGTGTTCCGCAAGCCGTTTGCTGGCGGCGGTCTTGTCCAAATCGGTATACTTCATGGTTATTCCTCCAGTTCCGGCATGATTTCTTTCATGCGCTTCATAAAATCCTGTCCGCTCGTCCCTTCCCTAAGGAACACCGCCACCGTATTGTCCCTGCCGGCGACAGTGCCCAGCACCTCCCCTTCCATGTTGAAACTGTCCAGCGCCACGGAAACAGGGTCGCAGTGGCCCGAATGGGTCTTGATGATCACAATATTACCCGACCAGTCGATGGAAATATAGCCCTTCAAAAAGTCGTCGGCATAGGCGCGCTCCCGCTCCCGGCCCTCCATGGGCAGAAAGTAAACATACCCGCCAAGGCTGTCGGAGGCTTTTCCCACTTTAAGCGTTTTTAAGTCTCTGGAAAGGGTGGCCTGGGTTACCGCGAACCCTTCAGCCTGAAGACAGCTTAACAGGGTGTCCTGCGACTCAATTTTTCTGGTTTTTACCAGTCTGCGAACCGCCGCGAGGCGGGCCAAGCGTCCTTTCACGCGCTGCTCCGGTGGAAAAAATGAATATTCCCCGTATAAATATACAATAGAGGGCCGTGTTTTTCAAGGCGATCTGTACCATGTACAAGGCCCGGCGTAACAATTGCGCAATCCCTTGCCTTCCTGTATAATACGCCTATGATAGTCATGAAGTTCGGCGGAAGCTCGGTGGCGGACGCTAGCCGTGTTCGCCACATGGCGGAAATTGTAAAGGCCCGCTTAAGCCGCCGCCCCGTTGTGGTGCTGTCCGCGATGGGAGACACAACCGATCACCTTCTTGAAGCCGGGGACGCCGCCCTGAACCACGGGACAGTCTCGCTGGAACGCGTAGAGGACTTGCATCTAAAAACTATCGCTGACCTTGGTTTGGGCGAAGCGGCGCTGGAAAGCGTCCGTCCCCTTCTCGCGGAACTCAGGGCCCTTCTTACGGGCGTTTCCCTTATCCGGGAGCTTACCGGAAAAACCAGGGATTACCTTGTGTCCTTCGGGGAGCGCCTTTCGGTGCGGATAGCCGCGGCCTACTTCGCATCTCTGGGAATCGGCGCCGTGGCGGTTGACGCTTGGGATGCCGGTTTCCTTTCGGACTCCAATTTCACGATGGCGGAACTGGCCCCCGAAAGCTGGAACCTTATCCCGGCTAGGATTCGCCCTGTGGCTGAAAAAGGCGTCTTACAGTTGGTAACCGGCTTTATCGCCAAGGACGAAAAGGGCAACATTACCACGCTGGGCCGCGGCGGCTCTGACCTTTCGGCCACCATGATTGCCGCTTCCTGCGGCGCTGAGGAAGCGCAGGTCTGGAAGGACGTTGACGGAATCCTTACCGCCGACCCCCGCCTTGTGCGGAACTCGCGGCCCGTGGAAACCGTGAGCTACGAGGCCGCTTCCGAGCTGGCCTACTTCGGGGCGCAGGTGCTGCACCCACGAGCCATGCAGCCGTGCATGAAAACCGGCACTCATGTGCTGGTAAAAAACTCCTACAACCCCGAAGCCGCGGGAACCCGTATCGTTTCGTGCGTTCACGAAAAAGACGGGCACGTTTTGGCCCTTACCTCCCGCAAAAAAATAACGCTTGTAGACATTGTTTCTTCCCGCATGGTGGGCCAGTACGGGTTTTTGGCGGAGGTTTTTTCGTGGTTCGCCAAACACGCCCTGTCCGTAGACATGGTCGCCACAAGCGAAGTGTCGGTCTCCCTGACACTGGACACATCAAGCGATCTTTCCGGGCTTGAAAAAGACCTGTCCCGGATCGCCAATGTTGAAATAAAAACCGGCAAGGCCATTGTTACCATTATTGGGAACGTGCGCCGCTCTTCCAAAATCCTTGCCCACGCGTTCAGCGTTTGCGAGGCTTTGGGCGTGCAGGTGCAGATGATTTCTCAGGGAGCGAGCAAGGTAAACATCAGCTTTATCGTGGACGACCACGAAGCCGACACTGTAATCACGGCTCTTCACGAAGATTTTTTCGAGAAAGAGTACGGAAATAGAGCTTAAAGAATACCGGGGAGCCGCGATGAAGGTTATTTTGGTTGGATACGGAAAGATGGGCCGCCTTTTGGAAGCGCAGTTCGGGGCGAAAGGACATCAGGTGCTGGCTGTTGTCGAACCTAGCCCCCCCCCGGCGAAAACTACGCCGGGGGGCGCGCTTGTGTACGCTTCTCTTGGGGACGCTCTTGGCGGCCCGGCGGGAAAATCCTTAAAGGACGCTGACGCGGCTATCGAGTTTACCGGGCCGGACTGCGCCCCCGGAAACCTGCTTTTTCTCGCCAAAGAAAATATCCCCGCCGTAACCGGAACCACAGGCTGGTATGACAGGCTGCCGGAGGTTAGCCGGGCGGTAAGGGATGCTGGCGCTGCTCTACTCTGGTCGTCTAACTTTTCCCTTGGGGTAAATCTCTTTTTCCGCATTGCCGCACACGCCGCTAAGCTTATCGACCCCTTTGCCGAGTACGATGTGGCGGGGTTTGAAAGCCACCACAACAAAAAAGCCGACAGCCCTTCGGGAACGGCGAAAACGCTTGCCGGGCATGTGCTTGCCGGCATGACCCGGAAAAAAAAGGCCGTGTACGAAATGCTTGACCGCCCGCCTGGGGCGGACGAACTCCACTATGCCAGCGTCCGGGTGGGGGCCGTGCCGGGGACGCACAGCCTGTTTTTCGACTCCCCCGCCGACACCATCGAACTTACCCACACAGCCCGCAGCCGGGAAGGGTTCGCCGCCGGAGCCGTTGTCGCCGCTCTTTGGCTTACCGCCAAAAAGCGGGCGGGGGTCTTTACGATGGACGACGCTCTACAGGAGATACTGCCGTAACGCCGGTTACACCGTCCTGGAACGGGACATTACAATACAAGGAGCATTTTATGAAAGGACTTAAAGGCGCTATCACCGCCCTCATTACCCCCATGAAGGAAAACGGGGACGTAGACTTCGACGGCTTCAAGCGGCTTGTTAATTTCCAGCTTGAAGGGGGCATCGACGGCATTGTTCCGTTGGGAACCACCGGCGAAGCCCCCACGCTGGAAGAAGGCGAGCAAGAAAAACTCATCACCATCGCCGTGGATCAGGCGAAGGGCAAGGTTCCGGTTATCATCGGGACGGGATCAAACAGCACCGCGCGCACGGTTTCTTACACCAAGCGGGCCAAGGACATGGGCGGCGACATCGCTATGGTTGTAACTCCGTATTACAACAAACCCAACGACGACGGCCTTGTCCGCCATTTCCAGGCGGCGGCGGCGGTGGGCATTCCCATTCTGGTCTACAACATCGCCTCCAGAACCGGGCGGAACATCCCGACCCCGCTCATGGAGAAAATAGCGGCGATCCCCGGCGTTGTTGCCGTTAAAGAAGCGTCAGGCGACATTACGCAGATGACCGAGGTGCTTGGGGCGATAGCGTTTCCCCGCCGGGCCGGGGACAACCCCTTTTCGGTGTTGTCCGGGGACGATGGCTTTACGTTTCCCCTAATGGCGTTTGGCGGAGACGGCGTTATTTCGGTTATTTCCAATCTGGTTCCGGCAAAGGTAAAGGCCCTGACCAAAGCGTGCCTGGCGGGAGATTTTGAGGAAGGCCGGCGGATTCACTTTGAGCTTCTGCCCTTTATGAAGGCGGCGTTTATCGAAACGAACCCCGTTCCCATAAAGCAGGCCATGAGCTGGGCTGGCCTTCCCGGCGGCCCCACCCGGCTTCCTCTGGGGCGGCTGGATCCCAAAAGCGAAGCCCCCCTGAAAGCGGCAATGGAAAAAATCGGCGTCAAGGCATAGGAGGCAAAGCATGGCAAAGATACCCATAGGCGTGTTAGGCGCTACCGGCATGGTAGGCCAGCAGTATATATCCCTGTTAAAAAATCACCCTTGGTTCGAGGTTCGCTACGTGGCGGCCTCGGCCCGGAGCGCCGGGAAATCTTACAAAGACGCCACGGCGGGGCGTGTCCATTTTCCGGGCATTGCCGAGTCCGCCGTGGGGGAACTTATCGTAGCCGACGCCAACGACGTTTCCGCCGCCTCTAGCGCCGCGAAAGCCGGCGGCTGCGCCTTTGTGTTTTCGGCGCTGGAAATGGGCAAGGACGAAATACGCTCCCTGGAAGACGCCTACGCCGCCGCCGGAATACCGGTGGTTTCCAACGCCTCCGCCCACCGCTGGACAAGCGATGTGCCGGTACTTATCGCCGAGGTGAACCACCATCACGCGGACATCATTCCCGCCCAGCGCGCGGCCCGCGGCTGGGACAAGGGCTTTATCGTGGTTAAGCCGAACTGCTCCATTCAGAGTTACACCACGCCCCTTTACGCCCTTATGCAGAAGGGCTACGAAGTACGGCGGCTTATCGTTACAACCCTTCAGGCGGTGTCTGGTGCTGGCTACCCCGGCGTTCCAAGCCTTGACATGATCGACAACATCGTCCCCTACATTGGCGGGGAGGAAGAAAAGTCGGAGCAGGAGCCGCTTAAAATCCTTGGCTCCATCGAGGGCGGCGCTTTCAAGAACGCCGCTGTGCCGAAGATAGCGGCCCACTGTAACCGTGTTCCCGTGTGCGACGGCCACACCGCCTGCGTCAGCGTTGAGTTTGGCGGGAAAAAGCCGTCTGTCGAAGAGGTCAAAAAAATCTGGGCAGATTTCAAAAGCCTTCCGCAAGAGTTGGGGCTGCCCTTCGCGCCCCTGCGGCCCATCATCGTGCGGGAAGAGAACGACCGGCCCCAGCCCCGGAAAGACCGGGACGCGGACAAGGCAATGGCGGTAACCGTGGGCCGCGTCCGGCCCTGCGCGGTTTTCGACCTGCGCTTTGTGGGGCTTACGCACAACACCGTCCGGGGGGCGGCGGGCGGCGGCATCCTGAACGCCGAGCTGTTGAAGCATAAGGGGTATTTGGGCTAGCCGGAAGCTTCGTCAAAGTACCTGTCAAGAGCCTGCGAAGAAAACCCTTGATGCCTTAGCCACGCCCTATGGGGTAGCGCCGCTTTTCCTTGGGAGAGGCAGGCTTCTTGGGCGTACCTTACAAGCAGTTCGTACTCGGTTTGGGGGTCAAGCGCCTTATCCAAGGCTTTGCGGGAGGGTTCCCTGTCGATTCCCCGCTTCCTTAAAGCTGTAAGCAGCCACCACGGGCTTGGGGCTTTCCTTAAGGCAAGGCGGGAGCGTATCCAGCGCTCGGCGTACCGGGCGTCATTCAGCAAATCCCGATCCACAAGGCCGGAAACCACCGCCTGTATCACGGCGGCGTCGAACGAGCGGCGCTCCAGTTTCGCCGCAAGCCCGGCAGTATTCTGCTCGGCCCGGGCGATAAGCCGCAGGGCGGCATCCTCCGCCCGGCGGCAAGCGGCGGCAAAGCCAGACGTATCTTCTTCCACTTAGGGCAATCCCGAAGGAACATCAGCGCCGCACGGGGCGGAAATAACGGTACTAGCGCTTGGAGAACTGGAAACGCCTGCGGGCGCCGGCCTTGCCGTATTTTTTCCGTTCTACCATTCTGGGGTCACGGGTAAGATACCCGTTGCTCCGCAGGCTGGTGTAATTTTCCTGATCCACCTGACAAAGCGCCCGGGCAAGTCCGTGCCGGCAGGCCCCGGCCTGACCATTGATCCCGCCGCCGTGAACATTGATAAGTATGTCGAATTTGTTTTCGCTGGCGGTAACCATTAGGGGCTGCCGCAGCATAAGAACATGCTCGCCTTGGGGAAAATACTGAAGCACGTCCTTGCCGTTTACTGATATTTTCCCGCTTCCGTCCCGTACATACACCCGCGCCACGGAAGTCTTTCTGCGGCCGGTTCCTATACCAAGATTCTTCATTTACCGTAACCTCGTCCTATAATTCAAGCTTTTGGAGTTTTTGGGCCGCGTGGGGATGTTCCGCCCCCGAATACACTTTGGCGTTTTTCAGGAGCTTGCGCCCCAAGGGGCCCTTGGGAAGCATACCCTTAATCGCCAGTTCCAGGGGAGAACAAGGATGCCTTCCTATTAGTTTTTCAAACGTAACGGTTTTCAGGCCCCCGGCGTACCCCGAATGGCGGTGATACTCCTTCTGCTTCGACTTGCGGCCCGTAACCACTATCTTTTCCGCGTTAACAATCACTACATAATCCCCCACTTCCTGATGGGGCACAAAAACCGCCTTTTCCTTTCCCCTAAGGATAGAAGCGACCCGGGCGGCAACCCTGCCCAAAACCTTCCCCTCAGCATCGATGAGAAACCAATTCCGCTCCACTTTCGCGGGCTTAACAAACACTGTATTCATATCATAACCTTTTCACGCAGTAAGAATGAATTCCCATACTGGCACAAAAATGGCAAACGTGTCAAGCGGTTTGAATCGTATCAAAATCCAGACCTCCCCGCTCCGGCTCCAACCCCATGTAACTTAACCGCTTGCCTAGGTGTACTATAACTAGTACAATCCAACCACGCGGCGCGGCGTGCCGGAACGTAACCGGCTTTACCACGGCCTTGCGCGGTCAAGCGATAATCAAGGAGAACTAAGCAATGGAAGCAAAAAAACTGATACGGAAAAAGCGCTTTATACTCGCGGCGGTTTTGATGGCAACGTTCGCCATACACGCTATTTTCCACGTGGCAACCGGAAGACCCGGCAGGTTCCTCGGCGGCGCGGATGAAGCGCAGGCTGCAGCAGTCCCGGTGTTCACCGTCCGTACCGAGGACGCCCAAATACGCACGCTGCAAGCGCATCTTGAAGTAAACGCGAACATCGTTAGCGGGCATCAGGTGGCGGTAATGCCCTTCGCAAGCGGCAGAATAGCCTCCATGCAGGTCGGCTTGGGCTCCACCGTGCAGATCGGCGCGGTTATCGCCCACGTTGACCCCTCCGTGCCCGGAGCCCAGTTCGCCCTGAGCCCCGTGCAGGCCCCGGTGTCCGGCATGGTCGTGTCAACGCCGCTTCCGGTGGGCTCTACCGTCAGCACCGGGATTTCCCTTATGACAATAGCGGTCGGCGGCGAAGTGGAACTACAGGCCCTTATCCCGGAGCGGGAAGTCGGCCAGCTTCGCACCGGCCTTACGGCGACAATACGCCTGGAAGCGTTCCCCGGCGAAACATTTGCCGCCACGCTCACGCAGGTGTCCCCGGTGTTAGACCCCGTATCCCGGACTCAGAAAATAACCATGCGCTTTGACCAGGACGATCCCCGCGTAAGCCCCGGAATGTTCGCGAGGGTAACGCTTAACACCCGCACCCACGAAGATGTAATAACCATCCCCCGCGAAGCCTTGGTCGATCACCGGGGAAGGACGGTGGTTTTTGTCCTAAACGATAACGGCTACGATGCCGCCGCCTTGCCCCATGTCGAAATGAGGGAAGTAAGCGCCGGGGTAAACGTAGGCGGCGAACTGGAAATCACCGGCGGCCTTGAGCCGGGCGAGGAAGTTGTGGTGCAAGGCCAGCAGTTCCTCGCTGACGGCGCGCGCGTGCGGGTGATTGGGGGACGGACATGAGCGTTGCCGCGGGCATCGTAAAGCGCCCCGTCCTTGGGGTCGTCGTTTTCGCCCTTATCGCCATTCTGGGGCTGGTCGTCGCGTTTGGCATTCCCATCGAAATGCTGCCCGACCTTGACCCTCCCTTCATTCTGGTGGTTACCCCGTACCGGGGAGCCGGGCCTGAAACCGTAGAAAACGCCGTAACAAGTGTTTTGGAAGCACAGCTTGCCACGATTGCGGGCCTACAGGGAATGCGTTCTATCTCTAGCGAGAGCCTTTCGCTCATTGTACTGGAGTTCGAATTCGGCGCGAACCTTGACGCCAGAACCAATGACGCGCGGGACAGGATTGACCGGGTGCGAATTATGCTGCCGGACGGCGTGGACGCGCCCATGATCCAGCAGGTGGATGTCAACGCCGAACCCCTTATCCGCGTCGCCGTGCAGGGAGACCGGACGGTAAACGAGCTTCAGGAAATAGCCGAGGCGCTTATCATTGACCGTCTTGATCAGGTTGATGGAGTAGCCACCACCGCCGTAATCGGAGGCTCGACACGGCAGGTACGTGTGGAAATCTCCCAGAACCGCCTTGAAGCCTACGGGCTTACCATAACCGGCATTGCCGGAATCCTTGCCGCCCAGAATCTGGAACTTGGGGCCGGAACCATCGTGGACGGAGCCAGAAACTACGGCATTAGAACCACCGGGGAGTTCCGGTCGATTCAGGACATCGCCGAAACCGTCATTGCCCGCCGGGGCGGGGCGGACATACGCCTGTTGGACATCGGCGAAGTGCGGCTGGCCTACCCCCGCGAAACCTCCTCGGCGTACATTAACGGGGAGCCGGGCATCTTTATCGCCGTAACAAACCAGAGCGGCACGAACTCGGTGGAGGTCGCCGACCGCGTCTACGAGCGGCTTGAAGAAATCGCCCGCCTTTTGCCTCAGGACATACGCATGGAGATCGTGCAGGACGGCAGCACTCAGGTACGCAACATGATGGACGAGCTGGTAAACTCGGCGCTTTTGGGCGGCATACTGGCAATGGCGATACTTCTGTTGTTTCTGCGGAACATCAAAAGCACGATTATCATCGGCATATCCATTCCCTTTTCCGTGCTGGTAACGCTTTTGGTCATGAATCTTGCCGGGCTTACCCTGAATATGCTTACGATGGCGGGCCTTATTCTGGGCATCGGCCTTGTCGTGGACTGTTCCATTGTTATTCTTGAAAACATCTTTAAGTACCGTGAGCGGGGGGCCCGGCCCGATGTCGCGGCGATTCTGGGAAGTCAGGAAGTGCTGACTTCAATTGTCGCCGCCACTGTTACTACGCTGTGCGTGTTTGTCCCCGTCCTGCTTTTTCAAAACGAGCTGGGCTTTATCGGGATGATACTGCGAGACCTTATCGTTACCGTGGCGATTTCCCTCGCGTCGAGCCTTCTGATTGCCGTGTTCCTTGTGCCGATTCTGGCAAGCAAGTACCTTGTCCTGAAAACAAGGGAAGAAAAGCCCCTGCGGAACAGGGCGCTTATTAAAATTGACGGGGCGCTAGAGTACGCTATCCGCCGGCTGACTGGGGCCTACACCCGCGCCCTTGCTGTGGCGATGCAAAAACGCCTTGCGACATCGGTTATTGTCATCGCCGTTTTTGTCCTTTCCATTCTTGCCATGACGCAGATGCGGTTCGTCATGGCCCCGCCGATGAACGAGGACTCCTTTACCCTGAACGTGGAACTGCCGCTTGGCACGATATACGAGGATACCAAGGCGACGCTGCTGCAGGTTCAGGAAATCGCCATGAGCGAGATTGTGGGGATCAAAAATATCGTTACCGAGATTTGGCAGAGCGAGGGTTCGATAAACATAACGATGGACATGGGGCTTGCGGGAGCGGACACTTCCGAGCAGGCGCAGAACCGCCTTCGCGCCCGTTTCGGCGATTTTCCAAACGCCGTTATGAGTTTTTCCGAAGGCATGGCCGGCGGAATGTTCGGGGGCGCTGATATTGATATTGCCCTTCGCGTAAACGACATCGCCGAGGGGTTTAGAACCGCCGTGGAAATACGGGATATTATTGAAGCCGCCGTGCCGGAATTCGTGGAGCTTTCGGTGGACATGAACGAGGGGCTGCCGCAGGTGGAGGTTGTCATAGACCGCAACCGGGCGTACAGCATGGGGCTTTCGGTCGCCGCTATCGCGCGGGAAATCGCCGCCGCCATGAACGGCGTTACCGCCACTACCTTCCGTTACGGGGGGCGGGAATACGCGGTGGTTCTTGACCTGCAAGAAGAAGACCGCCAGCGGCTTTCCGACATGGAGCGGATATTTATCGCTTCCAACATTGGACACCTTGTCCCGCTGTCCAATTTCGCCACGCTGGAAAGGGGTCTTGGCCCGGTAGAGATACGCAGGCAGGATCAGGCCAGGATTATACGCGTCACGGGAACGCTTACCGACAGCGGCATGGCTGCGGCGGTGGAAGACCGGATACGGAATATTCTGGACGCTGAGTTTATCATGCCCGACGGGGTTATCCTGGCCTTCGAGGGACAGGCGGGGCAGGTAAACGAAACCATGCTGACCTTTCTTCTTGTCATTGCTCTGGCGATTCTTCTGGTGTTCGGCACAATGGCCGGCGTGTACGAATCGTTCAAAACGCCGTTCATAAATCTTTTCACGATCCCGTTCATGCTGATAGGCGTAATCCTGATTCACATTGTCATGGGGCAGGATATGAGCATGTTTACAATGATTGGGCTTGTCATGCTTACCGGGATTGTCATAAACAACGGCATTATCCTTGTGGACTACACAAACCTTCTGATAGGCCGTGGCGTTCCGGTTACGCAAGCCTGCCTTGAAGCCGGAGAAGCCCGCCTGCGCCCGGTGCTGATGACGGTTCTTACCACCATCCTTGGCCTTGTTCCTATGGCCTTTTTTCCGGGAAGCTCGGCCGGCTTTATTCAGCCCATAGGTCTTACGGTAATCGGGGGGCTTTTGTCATCGACCTTTATCACGCTCTTTTTTGTCCCGATCCTGTACTCCGTGGTTAATGGAAACCGGGGCAAAGTGGAAAAGAAACTGAAGGCCGCCGGGCAAATCGCGGCGGAACCTGAAATCGCGGAGGCGCTGTCATGAAACGCATGGAGCTTATCGCCAACCGTTCCGTGGAAAGCGAAATCCTGGACGCTCTGGAAGAAACGATTGAGGACTTTTATTACATTCTGCTTCCGCAAGTGCATGGCAAGGGAAAAACCAAGTACCGGCTGGGAACCTCTGTCTGGCCGGAGATGAATTTTCTGCTTATCAGTTACCTTGATGACCCTAGCGCGGCCAAAGCGCAGGAGGCGATCCGGGAGGTGAAGGCCCGCTTTCCGAAAGAGGGCATTAAGGTTTTTGTGATGGACGTTACGGTGTAGGCTCTGGCGGGGGAAGCGGACAGCGCTTGTTTGGCAATTACCGCCCTCGAAGGCCGCCCCGCCAGTCCGCCACAGCCTCCACAAAGGCCCCCCGTGACGCTTCGATAACGCTTTCGTCAACGCAGTAGGCGAAGCGTATCCAGCCGGGCATGGCGAACAGCGAGCCTGGAACGCCCAGAATACGGCGCTTGCCAAGGTGTCCGGCGAACTCGTAGTCATCGCCGCCACAGGGAACCTCGCAGAACAGGAAAAACGTCCCTTGCGGCGTGGCGTAGGAAATCCCCGCTTCGTCAAGAACCCCGGTAAAGGCGGCCCGGCGGCGGGCGTAAACATCTATGTCCACCGTGGTCGAAGTAAGGGCGGCTACGACCCGCTGCATCAGAGCCGGGGCGTTCATAAAGCCCAGAACCCGGGTGGCGTAGGCCAGCGCCCCGGTTAACTCCTGTTTGCCGCCAATGCCGGGGCCGACGGCAATGTAGCCCGCGCGTTCCCCCGGCAAGGAAAGGCTTTTGGAGTAGGAACTGACAACGATTGATTCAGAGTACGCCGAAAGAATGGGCGGAACCTCGATGCCGTCAAATGCTATTTCCCGGTAGGGCTCGTCGCACACAAGGTAGGGCATACGCCCGCAGCGCCTGCCGTGCCGTGCCATGACTTCGGCAAGGGCGGCGATGCTTTGGCGGGAATAGACGCGGCCTGTCGGGTTATGCGGGGAATTGATAAGCACCGCCGCCGTTTGGGGCGAAAGCTTTTCTTCTATGGCGGCAATGTCAAGGCCAAAGTCCTGAAGCGAGGCCGCTTCCACTATCCGCCCGCCGTGGTTCGCGGCATAGGGGCGGTACTCCATGAAGTACGGCTTTGAGACGACCACTTCATCGCCGGGGTTAAGGATCGATTTAAACACCACGTTAAGCCCCCCCGCGGCTCCGCAGGCCATGACAACGTGGGAGCCGTCAATACTCACCCCCTGCTCCGCCGATATTTTGCCAGCCAGCGCCTCCCGCGCCTCAGGAAAGCCCGCGTTGGGCATATACCCGTGAACGCCGCTTTCGGCCCGCTCGGCCATGCCGCGAAGAACCCGGTAAAACGCCTGTGGTGGCGGGACATCGGGATTCCCAAGGGAAAAATCGAACACGCTTTCGGCCCCGTACCGCTTTTTCAACAGGGCCCCTTCCTCGAACATCGCGCGCACAAAGGACTGGGACGCGAGAGCCTCCCGAATAACATCAGCAACCGGCATGAAATACCCCCCGCTTCAAGCCTTACATTTTAACCATAGGGCCTTTGCGGAAAAACCCGAACAGGCTGCCGATAAATCCCCCCACGATATGGGCGAACTGCGAAATATCGCCGGGCCCGTCCCCGAAGGAATCGAAAATCTCCCTTCCCAAATAGAGTACCAGCACAAGGATAAAGGTAAGGGGAATTTCCCCCCGCGAAAAATTGGTAAAGGAAGCCAGGAGTATCATCATGAACACCACGCCACTGGCCCCCAGAAGGCCGGAGGGGAAGAAGATCACGTTAAGCAGTCCCGTAACAAGGGCGGTTATGGCGATCATGATAAAGAGCGAAAACGAGCCGTAGACCTCTTCCAGAATGGGGCCGATAAGAAGGATGAAGGCGAAATTGGAAACTAGATGCGGCCAGTTGGCGTGGCCCAGTGTGTGGGTAAAAAGGGTCAGCCAGCCCCTCAAGCCCGTGGGAGAAAACCCTTCCCGTCCGGGAACCAAAAACCATTGCTCTGTCAGCGAGGGCGCAACCGTCTGGGAAAGGACGAGGACAATGGCGCTTGCAAAGGCGAATGTCAGAACTGTGGGGGCGTTGTACTTAATCTTCATATGCGTTCCTTGTGTTATAGGTTGAGGATGATTTCCACCGGGCAGTGATCGGAGCCCGGAACTTCCGGCCGTATGGACGAGGAGACAACCGCCGGAAGAAACTCCGGGGGTACGCAGTGGTAGTCGATTCTCCAGCCCACGTTCCGCTCGCGGGAGAGGGCGCGGGGAGACCACCACGTGTAATGCCCTTCCTCGCCGGGGCGGAAATGCCGGAACGTGTCCACAAAGCCCTCCCCGGTAAAGCTGTCCATCCATGCCCGCTCTTCGGGCAAAAAACCGGCGCTTTTCGTGTTCTCCTTGGGCCGGGCAAGGTCTATGGGCGTGTGGGCGATGTTGTAGTCACCGGAAAGGACAAAGCGCCGCCCGCCGCCGCGGTACTGCCGGCAGAGTTGCATGATGGCGTCGCAGAACTCCAGTTTGTAGCCCAGCCGCTTCCCTTCGTCCTGAGAATTGGGGAAATAGGCGCAGATAAGGGTAAAATCCTTAAACTCGGCCTGAAGCGCCCTGCCTTCGTCGTCAAACTCGCGTATGCCCAGCGTCCGTACCTCCAGGGGCTCTATTTTTGTGTAGATAGCCACCCCGGAATAGCCGGGTTTTTTGGCGCTTGCCCAGTACACGTGGTAGGGGTTCCCGTCGTTGCCGTTTATGGAAAGGAGCGCGGGCGAAAGCTGCTGGGGCCGGGCCTTGGTTTCCTGAAGACACACTATGTCGGCCCCCTCCCCTTCCATCCACGGGACAAAATTCTTTCTTTCCGCCGACCGTATTCCGTTGACGTTCCAGCTCAGTATCCTCATACGGGAAGTATACCGCAAAACGGGGGGATAGGAACAGGGTGGCCCCGCCGTCCCCCTGCCGGGGCTTTTGGCGGAACTGCTCACGCGCGGCGGCGGGGGGCAATTGACTATTTGCCGCTTTATTTGCGATGCTTAGTTATGTTTAATAGTCCACTTTGTGTCAGTAAACTTCTCCCAAAAGAGTACAGGGCTATCCCGGAAAAGCTGTTTCCCTCCGGCGGGTTTTCCAAAGGAAAGGGCCCCTCGGTAGAAGCCGCCGAAGCGTTCGCGGGTATCTTGGGCATAGGCGAAGATTATAAGCGGCTTTTGGGCGTTCACACTCAGGGCCAGCCTGCCGGGGATTTTCTGGAACGCTTTCAGAACAATCTTGACCTCCTCATTCAAAAGACGTGGGTAGAAAAGGCGGAAGAAGCCCGCAAAGAGCGGCTTTTGGATACCGTTCCGCCCTTTATCGCCGTTATCGAGAAGGGGGACTATTCCCGCGCGCTGGAAGAGTTTGGCCCCATTCTGGAAGAGCTGGCCTACCTCTTTTTCGGCCCCCAGAGCCAGAAGGACGATTTTGCCGAATATGCCCTACGGGTCGATGTCGAAATGGGGCTTTTCTGGTGGTACGGCGGGCAGATCAACGCCGCCCGTAGCGCCTTGTGGGTGAAAAACGCCGAAAAGGGCGTACTTCGGGCAGTACTGCTTCTGGGAATCTGTTATCTGACGAATTTTTAGCGTCGCGCGCTTAAATTGCAAGGAGTATGTAGTATGGAAAACACCTTTGTGCCGCAGCCCTCCGCCGATCAGACGGATGGGGGCGAAGCCTCCGATTTTATCAGTGAATTTATCAGGGAAGACCTGAAAAGCGGGCGCTTTACCCGTGTGCATACCCGCTTTCCCCCGGAGCCCAACGGCTGGCTCCACATCGGCCACTGCAAAGCCTTCTATATCTCCTTTACGATGGCCGAGCGCTTCGGCGGCAAGTGCAACCTCCGCCTTGACGACACCAACCCCGAAAAGGAAAACTACTCGTATGTCGAGGCGATTAAGCGTGATGTGCGGTGGATGGGCTACGACTGGGAAGACCGGGAGTACTTCGCCTCCGATTACTTTGAATACCTGTACGGCATCGCCGTCAAAATCATCAAGAAGGGAAAAGCCTACGTTGACGACCTGACCGAGACGGAAATGCGGGAATACCGGGGTACGGCGGCTGTGGACAAGACCGCTGGCAGGGCCGCGATTACCGACACGCCGCCCGGCAGGAACAGCCCGTGGCGGGAGCGCGGCGTGGAAGAAAACCTTGACCTTTTCGCCCGAATGCGGGCGGGCGAGTTCGCCGATGGGGCGAAAACCCTGCGCGCGAAGATCGACATGGCGCATCCCAATCTTGTTATGCGCGACCCGGTGATGTACCGCATCCGCCGTGAAACCCATTACCGCACTAGCGACTCGTGGTGTATCTACCCCATGTACGACTTCCAGCACCCTCTGTCGGACGCCAAGGAGCGCATCACCCATTCGCTGTGCTCGCTTGAGTTCGAGATTCACCGGCCCCTGTACGACTGGTTTATCCGGGAGGCCGAAGAGTTCCCCTCCCGCCAGATTGAGTTCGCCCGCCTTAACATGACCCGCACGGTTATGAGTAAGCGCTGGCTGCTTAAACTTGTTGAAGATAACCACGTCTCAGGCTGGGACGACCCCCGGATGCCCACTATCGCCGGGCTTCGCCGCCGGGGTTATACGCCGCGGGCAATCAGAAACTTTGTTTCGCAGGTGGGAATCTCCAAGACTGATTCGATGGTAGACATCGCCTTCCTTGAATACTGCCTAAGGGAAGACCTGAACAAAACAAGCCGCCGGGTAATGGCGGTGCTGCGCCCGCTGAAACTTATCATCGACAACTGGCCCGCCGGCACGGTCGAGGAAGTACAGGCGGTGAACAACCCGGAAGACGAGTCTGCCGGAAAACGGATGATTCCCTTCTCTGGCGAACTGTGGATTGAGCGGGATGATTTTGAGGAAGTTCCGCCGCCTAAGTATTTCCGCTTGTATCCGGGTAACAGCGTGCGTCTGCGCTACGGCTACATCGTTACCTGCACCGGCTTCGACAAGGCCCCGGACGGAAGCGTAACCGCCGTGCGCTGTACCTACGATCCTGAAACGAAGGGCGGGAACGCTCAGGACAACAAAAAGGTAAAAAGCACGATTCACTGGGTGTCCGCCCCTCACGCCGTCCAAATCGAGGCGAGGATGTACGACTATCTTTTCGCCGTGGAAAAGCCTATGGACGTTGAGCCGGGAAAGGCGTTCACCGATAACCTTAACTCAGGATCGCTGGAGGTAATCCGCCACGCTTGGGCCGAACCATGCCTGGGGCAAGCGGTGGCGGAAGAGCGCTTTCAGTTTGAGCGGCTGGGCTACTTTGTCAGGGATTCCGGCGAGGGCGGTTCAGTCCCGGTGTTCAACAAGACGGTGGGCCTGCGGGATACGTGGGCGAAGATAGCGAAGAAGTAATGAGCGCTTTCTAGTGTAATTTCGCAAGGGCGGGGGCTGTAGGGAATTGCCGTCGTCTACGGCGTTAGGCGGAATTGGAGCGTTTTTACAATTACTTTCCCTACAATATTTTCTTAATTCACACTATTCCACTCCAAAATTCATAAAACAATAAGCCTAAGTTCATACAAGGTTTGGCTTACTTTCGTTTTACTGAGAAATGACTCTTCCGTTTCAACTATCATAAAAGTATTTTTTCCCTTAAGCTGTTTTTTAAAAATTTCACTTGAGTTTTCTATTTCACTTCTTTCACTTTGTCTGAAATAATAAGTACCGGCAGGAATAGTTATGATATTTTTACGGGCAAAGTGTTTTGGCATTTCGACAAAACCATAATAACATGGTTTTTCATTAAACTGGTGTTCGCTTAAAAACCCGACATCCGGTAACGGGATAAGATCGTCCATGTTTGTAATTTCACTGGTTTTCCTGATTTTTCTGCCATACAGCTCATCGGTTATTTCATAAAGCACAGTTATCAGGTTTTTGCCTTTTAATGTCTGTCCATAAGATTTTGCGTAGTAATTTTTTTCTTCAAATTCTCTTGCGTATATCTTCCCTGTTTCATACTGGTTTCCAAGTTCCATTTTTGACAGCGCCTTTTTAATGGCTCTGGAAGCCATTTTTAAAAGATTTGCTTTCTTTTCCAGAACATCATTACTGTTTTCAAGAAATTTTTTTAAAACAGACACATCATCTGTATCAATTACACTTGTTATATTTTTTAACGGGATGTTAAATTCCACGCAATTCATTATCAAAAATATGAAATTCAATTGACTAAGAGAATAATAGCGATACCCTGTAATCGGGTCAACGTAAGCCGGTTTAAGGATATTTTTACGCTCATAATAGTGTAATGCCCTTATTCCGGCGCCGGAGAGTTTGGCCATTTCTCCGATTGACAACAGTTCATCTTTTCTGCCCATAAAATATTTTCCTAATTTTAAAAAAATTCCTCTTGACTCTACACTTAGTGTAGACATTATCATAAAAAATATCAATATATCACTCTAAGGAGATCGGATTAATTATGGAGACTATGAAAAAGAAACTTTGGAACAAAAATTTTACTCTGTTAGTTATTGGACAGAGTATGTCTTTATTCGGCAACATGGTAGTTACTGCCGTTCTGCCGTTTCACATACTGAATATAAGCGAATCCGCTTTTTTGTACGGATTGGCAATGGGATTACCTGTCATTTCGCTTATTATAATGACGCCCATTGGCGGCATTTTGGCAGATCGTTTCAAAAAACACAGGCTCATGTTTTGGCTTGATGTTTCTATAACGGTTGTTATTGTAGGATACATACTGACAAGCGGCTTATTTGCCGAAGTAGTGTATTTTGTAATTGTAAAACTACTGGCTTTCAATGCTATTCAAGCCATATACATGGCAACGACTGCCGCAAGTATTTCATTAATTGTCCCATCCGACAAGCTAACTTCCGGTAATGCCGTTATCATGGTGGTGAATTCACTTTCAATAACGGGCGGCGCGGCTATCGCGGGTGTTCTTTATGATAGGTTTGGGTTGTACCCCATTCTTATTGGATGCGCTGTTTGTTTTGTAATTACCGCGATTGTAGATTTATTCATTCGTATTCCTTATAAAAAGCAAAAAACATCCGGGAATATCGCGCAAATTATTAGAGGCGACTTGTCAGCATCTTTCCGGTTTATGTTAAAGGAAAACCGCACTATCGCAAAATGTGTAGTTCCTATATTCTTTATTGAATTTTTGTTTGGCTCAATGATTACGATAGGCTTGCCCGTTTTAATTACTATCTACCTGGGTTTTGGCATGACACAGGTGGGGATAGCCTTATCAATTATTATGTTTGGAGGTGTACTGGGAGGTTTTGTTGCTGGTATATTGGGGAAACGGCTAAATATAAGCAGAGGTTTCTTGTTTCTCGCCATTGCAGGTTTGTTTTCAATACCAATGGGATTTGTGTTTTTATTTGATCTTCCAATTTTTACGGCATATATTGTTTTAACAGTTGCCGGAACTATATTTGTCTTTTCCGCAAAAATATTAACCATCGCGATGATAACTTTTGTCCAGAAAGAAACGCCAATAGAACTTATTGGAAAAGTTTTGTCTATTGCTATGATAGTTCCTTTTATCGGACAATCAATAGGGTATCCGCTTCAAGGAATGCTTTTTCACCGGTTTTCTGCTTCGCCTTGGGCTGTTATTTTCAGTGTTGTATTCGTGATGATTATTGTATCCGTGTATATGTTTCACCAATTCAAGAATATTGAGAGGTCAAAAAACGCCGCAGAATAAATATCCGGTAAAAACCGTATCCACAATGTATTATTATACAGTATGTAGACACAATGCCCACCTCGCGGTTAATATATACCCAATGACAAAGAAACCGCCATGCTTGGGCAGAATTTTGACACTTCGGCAATTATATCAGGGCAAACAAAGGAGACAAATATGAAAAAATTGGTTTTTGGCATCACCTTGCTGGCTATTCTGGTGATTGCGTTTTCCGCCTGCGCAACAGAACAGCAAGCCAGCCCTGAAAGGCATTTTAGAGTGGAACCAGTCGACGGCGGTGCCTCGATGCGAATTGTTGAATATCTGGGGGGCAGTAGGACGGTCAGAATTCCGTCTCTAATAAACAGTTTGCCTGTTACCCATATCGGAGACTGGGCATTTTTAGACAATCGCCTGACCAGCATAACTATTCCTGATGGCGTTACGAGTATCGGAACTGCGGCATTTGCACGGAACCAACTTTCAAGCGTAACCATCCCTGATAGTGTGACTTCGCTTGGGCCGGGGGCGTTTGCGGATAATCGCTTGACCAGCGTAACGATTCCCAACAGCGTTATTTCCATTGGGGAAGGAACATTCACCCTCAACCAACTTACAAGCGTAACCATTCCCGACAGTGTTACGAGTATTGGGACAGGGGCATTTCAGGATAACCAGCTTGCCAGCGTAATCATTCCCAACAACGTTACGTCCATCGGTAGTTATGCATTTATGCGTAATCGGCTTACCAGCCTGACGATTTCCAACAGCGTAACTTCCATCGGAGATTGGGCGTTTGAAGGTAGCCAACTTACAAGCGTAACCATTCCTGACAGCGTTACGAATATCGGAAATTCAGCATTTGCAGGGAACCAACTGACTAATGTAATCATTGGCAACAGCGTTATTTCTATCGGGCAACAGGCATTCGCAGGCAACCGGCTGGCAAGTGTTATCATTCCCGATAGTGTTGTATACATCGGGGAAGCGGCGTTTTTTAGAAATCACCTGACCAGCATAACCATCCCCGACAGTGTAGTTTTACTTGGGCCGGGAGTATTTTCGGATAATCACTTGACCAGTGTAATCTTTCCCAACAATGTTTTTTCCATCGGGAGAGAGTCATTTTCTGATAATCGCCTGACTAGTATAACCATTCCCAATGGCGTTACGAGTATCGGGACTGCGGCATTTGCGCGAAACCAACTCTCAAGCGTAACCATCCCCAACATTGGTACTTTTACCCAAAATACCCAAGGGCATTCCGTTTGAATTATGCAAATGCTTATTCCATAAGGAATTAGCGTCGCTAATTAAAACGCGGAAAAACAGGGAATTCCGGTGTAATCAG
>WQUW01000002.1 GCA_009781915.1 Treponema sp.
GAGGGAAGAAGGGGGGGGGGGGGGGGGGGGGGGGGGGGGGGGGGAAACGCTCCAAACAACAGCCGCCAAAGGCGGCAGTTTTACGGGTGGGGAAATTACGCTGTTATCGGCAACAGATACCATCAAAAGAGAGTATATCCAGCTATCAGCGAAACGTCAACATTTTTGCGAATTTTTTTTCAAAAAATTTTTATGCCCCCGGCATTACTGGAAAAGCACCTCACACAGCCTTCCCGGTTCCACCGGGAAGGCCCCCCGCAATGCCCCCGCCGCGCGTGAGCCTCTGGGACAATGCCCGGCAGGGGAGGATATACGGTTTAAGAAGCCATTTGCCCAGGCTCTTTAGCGTAGGAGACCGTGGCTCCGCAGCGGGTTCCCTGGGCGGCTTCTTAAACCGCATATCCTCCCCTGCCGGAGCTTTATGCAGAAATGCTCATGCGCGGCGGGGGAGGCTTAGAAGCCTCTTTCGCTTAAACCCTTTACTATCTTCACGTAAACGTCGGGTATATCCACGCCGGATATTTTTTTCCGTTTAACGTCGAGTATTTCCGAGTGCGATATTCCACCCTCTATTTGGGCAATGTTGTCCCCCCACCGTGCCGAGTATTCGCTTACCACCCCATCGCTTTTTCCTCTTGCCCTTTTTAGGAATAAGTACCAGAAAAAAAAACGTATGTCGTCAAGGGCGTGATCCATTGTTACATACAGGCTTTGGTAAAAAACCCTGCCGTCCGGTATGACGCTCCCGTTAAACGCTTTCATTTTTGCCGTTGTCAGCAGGTGGTTAACAGTGTACAAATCCGGGTTTGCGTCTCCGTACAATGCGCCATATGCCGCTAAAACGCTTTTGGCGAACTTCGTGTGGGTGATTTTTTGATTGTACAGCATATCGGCAATCTCCGAGCCGTGGTGGGGCGTGCATACTGTTGTAAGGCTTGCTACCTTGCCGCCAAAGCCGTACTTCCAGATAAGATAGCGGGAATCCAGCCCACCCTTGGAGTGCCCGATAATGTTTACTTTTTCTTTTCCCGTTTCCGCAAGCGCTTTTTCTACGGTTTTTTTTAACACTGCCGCATTCGATTCAAAATCGCCCCACGAGTCAGTATTGCCCAAAAACACCCGCACCCCCATGCGGGCAAGGGTTTCAGGAATTCTTCCCCACGCTTTTCTTCCGCCTGCCCTGTCGTGCGCTCCGACCCCGTGTACAAAAACAACGGGGTATGCTAACGGTATATGTTCCTGCCTAGCTGTTTCCCTGACAGACATTGCGGCATAATTTCAGCAGTTCTGTTTGCGCGGCCACCTGCTTTACGATTGTCCCGTCAGCGGCTTTATGCTGAAGCGTAACAGAGCCGGTTTTTTCTTCTTCTTCCCCAACCACAACGGTAAACTGCGTATCTTTGCGGCTGACATACGCGAACTTCTTTTTCATGTTCAGTTCTTCAAGCAGAACATCAACCTTAAAGCCCCCGGATCGCAAAAGCTGGCTAACGCTTAGCGCATAGGGAATATTGCTGTCGTCTTTCGGGACAACAATAACATTCGCGGCGGTTTTTTTCGCGCAGTCTATTACGCCTATCTCCCGCAACTGGTAAAACAGCCGTGTCAGCCCGATCGAAATCCCAACGCCCGGCAGTTTTTCCTTTGTGTAATGCTCCGCAAGGTTGTCGTAACGCCCGCCGGAACACACCGACCCGATTTCCGGATAGTCGTCAAGAACGGTCTCATACACCGTTCCCGTGTAATAACTCAGGCCCCGCACAATAACCGGGTCTATCTTGTAGTATGCGTCATCGACACCCAAAGCTATCATAAATTCCACGGCTGTCGAAAGTTCGGTTAGGCCTGAAACATAGTCTTCGTTGTCCACGCCGAAATCCTTTAAGCCCTGTAAAATTTCGGCATTGCTTCCCTTTATGTCAAAAAACCTGACCAAGACACCTATCATCGCTTCGGTAAGGCCGAGTTCTTTTAACTGTCCGGCAAATTTGTCCGGCGAAATCTTTTCGATCCTGTCTATCACGGCTAACACTTTTTCCGCAGACACGGAGCTTCCCAGCGAATCGACAAGGCCGTTAAGCAGTTTGCGGTTATTTATGCGGATCGTGAACCTTCCAAAGTCCAGCTTTTTGAACAACTGATAAATTATGCTGGGAATTTCGGCATCGTAGCGGATAGACAGCGTGTTGTGGCCTATGACATCTACATCGCACTGGTAGAACTCGCGGAAGCGGCCTTTTTGCGCGCGCTCCCCACGGTACACCTTGGCTATGTGGCAGCGGCGGAACGGAAACGACAGGGCATCGAAGTGATCAGCCACATACCGGGCAAGCGGCACGGTAAGATCAAAGCGCAGGCCGCTTTTGCTTTCCACCTGTTCCCCGCGGGGTTCTATCTCGTAAATCTGCGCAGCGGTTTCGCCCACATCTTTCGCCCGCAATACCTCCAGCCGCTCCATAGCCGGAGTATCCAGCGCGGTATACCCGAAAGACTCGTAGGTCTCCAGAATGGTAGCCTTGATCTTGTCGAACTCTATCTGCTCTTCGGGCAACAGTTCCATAAACCCGGACATAACTTTAGTCTCGGGGTAGTTTTTCCTAAGCTCTACAGTCATACAGCCTGAATTAAAGCACAAGGCTCCGTGCCTGTCAATCACCATGCCCGCTGGCATAATTCCCGTTGGCGGCGGCCCCCTCGCGCGTACATCTTGACCGCCGTGCCTAAGACCTTTTCCCACCGCAGGGTACTAGGCAAAAGGTACGCAATCGTGGTATAGTCAGAAACGAACTTTGTACCAGATTGTACAAATTTATTCAAGCCATGAATGACAAAGCCGGGGCGGAAGAGCTTATTCGCAGAACCTACGAAACTCTGAAAGCAGGGGAAGCCGCCGCGGCCCTTGGGCTCTTGAAAAGGGCGCTGGAGATTGATTTTGAGCATCAAGAGGTGCTGTACGCCCTAAAGTGCCTGAACTGGTGGCTTGAAAAACTAAAGCGGCTGGATGATTTTCCTGACCCCTACGGACAGGGCGAGTATATCCTGTCCTTGTGGAAGCCCTATTACGTCTTTCTGGATCGAATAGGGGAAAGCGGGTCTGCCATTGTTGGGGAGGCGGCTGATTCCTGCCAGTACGCCTTGAAGTGTTTTGTTTTTTCGCGGGCTCTGGACTGTTTCCTGAGCCTTCTGGGGGACGGGGCAAACCAGCAAGACCCTGCCTTGCTGCTTCAGGTTGGCCGTTGCTGCAAGGGGGCCGGCAACTGGGACGAGGCCCGTAACTATCTGGAACTGGCAGGCCGTTTTAAGCGGGACGCCAGCGCCATACTTTCCGAGCTGGCGGATGTCAACGCCCTTTTGGGGGACGACAGAGCCGCCAAGGTACTTTTTAGGGAGGCTTTTTTTCTGGATGCTCAGGAAATAAACCTTCAGGGACTGGAATCGGAAATGATTCTGGGGCTTCTGGGCAAAGTCAGGGAGCGGGGGTACAGCGGGCCGGAGCTAGCGGAGTGGGTTCCGGTCTGGGGCTGCATTTGGGGGATATTTTCGGTCAAGAGGGAGCTGAAACCAGTGGAACTAGGCAGGCTGAAACAGTCTATCTTTACGCTGGAAAGCGAGTTCCGGAACCTGCCGCCGGGCGCTGAGGGCGAGGCCCCATTCCGCAGCGCAGGCCACCTGCTTGTAAAGCCCCGGCTGCTGAACCGGTATTTTTGGCTCATCGACCATTGCGGGCATAACCGGGATGCTTCGGGATTGGCGGATGAAACCATGTTGAAGATTAAGGTCATTGATCCGGTGGTATACGAACATTATAGATCTTAGGGAGTTACGCAATGTCTGAAGCGCTTCTGAAAAATGTCCAGGAAATGCTTAACGAGGAAAAGTGGACGCGGGCCACTTTGAGCAATTATTCAATCAACCAGTTCAAAGACTTGGACACCATTCTTAAACAGGCCCGTGAAGGCCGTTTTGACAATGATCTTAAAAAGCTTTGCGATGAACACCTGCTTCATACCAAAAACAGCATTATCGCCCTCTACATGGGAGGCATGACAGCCCTTTCCCAGCAAATTATTGACGATGCGGCAATGATCAACCTTGTAACGATTTTTATGGATAACCACAAGTGGGGTATCGTAAAATATCTGTGCGAAAGAATGCTGAATTACGGGGAGTCAAAATTCGCTCTGCGGACGCTGGCGGATTGTTACAAAAACGAGAACAACGAAGAAGCCATTTACGGTATCTGGGAGCGGCTGGTCAAGGTAGACTACGAAGAGGCGGATCTCGCCAAGGCCCTGGCGGAGCGTTTCGAGAAGCTCAATGACCTGGAAACAGCCGTGGATTACTACAAAAAAGCCCTTCACCGCTATATCGCCAAGCAACTTTTCAGCAATGTCAGGGAAATATGGGACAAGCTGCTTGCCTTTTGCCCGGAGGACATCGACTTTTTCCTTCATGTCCAAAAGCGGGTTGCGAAAAACTTTGACGAGTTAAAAGCGGGAACCCTTCTGAAAGAAGTGTACTCCGCCTGCATGAAACGGGAGGACGTCAACACCGCCATCTCTGTTCTAAAGATCATTCTTGAATACGACAACGATGACCGTCAGGCCAGAAAGGACATTACCGACTGTTACCGGAAAAAATACGCCGAACACAGCCAGCTTGAATCGTATATCCGGGTTTCCAGCCTTGCGCAAGGCCCCAGAAACGTCAAAGAGGCGGTTCAGGACTTCGAAAAGCATATCTCCTTTGACAAGGGCAATTTTGTGTACCACAGGACATGGGGCGTGGGCCGCATAGCGAAGGTTCAGGGGGACAACATTGTTATCGACTTTACCAAACAACGGGCCCATTCAATGCTTATCAAAATGGCAGTCAACGCCCTTCAGACATTGACAAAAGACCATATTTGGGTATTAAAGGCCACATGGAAAAGGGAAAAACTGCACGATAAGGTCAAAAAAGAGCCTTCGTGGGCCCTTAAAACAGTCATTAAAAGCTTCGGGAACTCCTGCGACATAAAGCGCATTAAGACCGAGCTGGTTCCCGGAGCCTTAAGCCCTTCTGAATGGACAACGTGGAGTTCCAAGGCACGGGAAATCCTTAAAACCGACCCTTCTTTTGGGCTTAGCCCGGAAAACGCCGACATTTTTACGGTTCGGGAGCGGCCCATTAGTATTGAAGAAAAGCTTTACAACGAGTTTAAGGCGGCAAAGCATTTCTTTGACAGGGCTCAAACGCTGCGGAACTATGCGGCACAGAAGAACGCGGAGCTGGATTCTGAGTACTTTAACGAGATGTTCGCCTATATTTCCGGCTATCTTAAATCCTACCATCAGGTAAACGAACAGATAGTGGCCTCGTACCTTCTGGTAAAAGACCTTGTTGCCCAGTATCCGCATTTGGGCGGCGGGATCAAGATTAACTTTATGGAGATTTTCGATGGAATTGATGATGTAACCGATCTCTTCCTCCATCTTAAAGACACGAAACTGAAAGAAGAGTTCCTTAAACATATCCAGTTGTTTGTACCCGGCTGGCCCGATATTTACATCAAGCTTTTTCTCCGTTTTCCCCTTAACTCCATTGTTCAAAGCCTGTTGAAAGAGGGCCACGAGGGCAAGTTAAGCCTTTTGGCGGCGAACTGTTTTGAACACTACCGGGATTACCGGGAGGCGGCGGTCTGGCTTTTCAGGAATTGCAGTGACGAGCCTTGGTTTAAGAAAGCGGCTATTCCCTACGAAAAGCAGCTTTTGACCCTTATCCACGTTCTTGATATTAGCTACCGGGAATTGGATAACCGCCGGGACATTGCCGAAAACAGGAAGCTCAACAAGCAGGCGTATACCATTTTGTTCAAAGAGGGCGCTATTAGCAATTATGTTGACACTGCGGACGAGGAAACCATTAAGCGGATTTGTACGTTTATCAACGGCATTAAAGATTTGGATCCGGCGGACAAAATGAACCTTAAAAACAAGGTCTTGAAAAAGTACCCCGATTTCAAGTTTTTCGGCGTCGAGGAAAAAAAGGTTACCACGATGGGCCTTATCGTTACCCTAGCCAAGCTTGAAGAAAAAAAGAAAGAGCTTGCCCATATTACCAGTGTCGATATTCCCGCCAACTCCAAAGAAATCGAGGCCGCCCGGCTGCATGGCGACTTAAGCGAAAACGCCGAATACAAGGCGGCGAAGGAAAAGCAGACTGAGCTTAATATCACGGCGACTAAACTAAGCGAGGACATTGAGCGGGCGCAGCTTTTTGACCCCTCTCTGGTAACGACATCAAAGGTTTCTTTTGGCACACGGGTTACCCTGCTGGACAAAACCAGCAAAGAAAGGAAAGAATATACTATCTTGGGGCCTTGGGAGTCGGACCCGGACAATGGGGTCATTTCGTACCGTGCCCGGCTTGGACGGGCCATTCTGAACAAGAAAGTGGGCGATGAGGTGGAGTATTCCGTTAAGGAAGATACGGAAGAAAAAGTGTTGTATACTGTGGAGGCGATTTCTTCTGCGTTTCAGAGACAGTAAATAGGAATTACGGAAGGAGGAGAACATGAGAAGAACGATATTGATCCTGATACTCGTGCTGGGAGCGGCTTTTGGCGCTTTTGGTCAGGCGGCTGGTTCCATGGACTTGGTGGTGGTCATGGACACTTCTGTCAACATGAGCGGACACCACTGGGAAACCAGCGACTACCTTATTGGGCCATTCCTAAGGGAATTTTTGCGTATCGGCGATACGTTTCACCTTATTTCCTTTGCGGAAACCCCAAGGATGGAGATTTCCCGCCATGTAGCAAGCGCAGGGGATTTGGAGATAATCATTGCGCGCCTGTTGTTAATGAGTCCCTTGGGCGGCCAAGCGAATATCGGCCCTGCGCTGAATTTTGCGGAAATGTATGTCGCCGCTTTGCCCGGAAACCGGCCCCGCAGGATCATCCTTATTTCCGATGGAAGCGCTCCCGGCACGGATAGTCTGGTCGCCGCCGCTTCCGGGCGTTTAAGCAATGTGGGCACAGACCTGCAGTTTATCAGAGTGCCGGTTATTGGAGCCGGGCCCCCGTCAGGCCGCCCCCTCGTTGGCGTTCAGCCGCCGGGTGTCGCGCCGCCTGTTGCCGTGCCGCCCCCGGTTGTTGCCCAGCCGCCTGTTGCCGTGCCGCCTGTTACCGCACCGCCCCCCGGTGTTCAACCGCCAGTCGCTGCCCAGCCGCCGGGTGTTCAGCCTCCTGTTACCGCGCCGCCCCCCGGTATCCAGCCGCCGGACGTTCAGCCGCCTGCTGTCGCGCCGCCTCCCGGTGTTCAACCGCCAGTCGTTGCCCAGCCGCCGGGTGTTCAGCCCCCTGTTACCGCACCGCCTCCCGGTGTTCAGCCGCCAGTCGGTGTCCAGCCACCGGGCATCCAGCCGCCTGTTACTCAGCCTCCGGCGGCGGCGGGTGATGGCTTGTTTATCGGCGGTATTCCCCTGCCCCTCATAATTGCCCTTGGTATTCTGCTGTTGGGTATCTTGGGGCTCATTGCTTTCCTTGCGTTAAGGAATTTGCACAGTTCCCCGAACCGGACGGTTGCCCGGGCGATAAGGCCGTCGCCAGCGCAGGGAAGGGACGCAAGCTCCGTGGACAGGTTCGCCGAAGCCCGAAGCGCCCGGACGACAGGTTCGCCGCTACACTCGCCGCCCCCGGCGCGGAGGGTTGGCCCCAAGGACAAGATATACACGCCCCCGGAAGAAGACACAGGGCCGATGATGCTTAACCTTTTTGTGGAAGATCAGAATACCGCCATTGGCAGAAGGAATATCCACACTGCCAAGGCGGGCCAAAGCTTTTCCATTGGCGGCGGCAAATCGGACTTCCTTGTTTTTCTGGTTCCCATTCCGTCCAATATCGCCGACATTCAGGTTGGCAACAGGAACTGTACGTTCATCCCCCGAAAGCCGCAGTACTTTCCGGACATAGGTTCCCAATCCGTGCCCGACTGCATAGGCAAAACCATACGGGTAATTTCCGATAAGAACTATGAGCTTTTCCTCAGGGTTGAAAGGTACGAGGATCCTCTAAAAGCCCTGAACAAGCTGTTGAATTCGATCTCGGTTCCGGGGGAAGTTAAGTAGGGCTTGCGCCCTGCGACTGCCCTGCGAGCGGCAAGCGGACACAGCTTGCCCCCGCAGGGCCTATTTTCCATTGCCTATTGACCCAACCGCAAAAATCTACGATCATATTATACAGGTGTATCATGCAAGCGGGTAATGCTTTCATGCAAATCAAGCGATAATGTATATGTGAGCGTATGAAAGTCATTGAGATAAAGAACTTGTCAAGGAAAGATGTTCCCATCTATTACAGACGGCTTTATTCGGGTGTTGTCGTCTTGGAGTTGCTCAGCAAAACCATAGATATTCCTCTCGATTTCTACATTGAGCATAAACCCACGGGACTTACCGAAATCTCCATAACTTCCTCGGTTGCCCAAGTGGATTATCCCTTAATACCTCTTAAAAAGGAACTAAAAAAGTTCATTGGAGCCCTTGATTCAGACGGAAAACTCCCAAATTAGCCTCCCCGCCTTTTTTGCCAGCTCTTCCGGCGAGGAAACATTTGCCGCAGGGAAAAGCCTTGCCCCCTTGCTTGGCGCGGGCAGCATTGTTGCGCTAAAAGGCCCTTTGGGAGCCGGAAAAACCTGCTTTGTAAAGGGAATTGCCTGTGGACTCGGCATCAGAGACGAGGTAACCAGCCCCACGTACACTATAGTGTGCGAATACGAGGCTTGTACCCAAGCAGGTTCCCCCATGCCGGTTTATCACATAGACGCATACCGCCTGAAAGGAACCGGTGATTTTAGCGCCATTGGGGGCGAAGACATAATCTTTTCAGGCGGCATTTCCCTGATAGAATGGAGCGACCGTATTGAAGGCTGTATTCCACAGGGGGCCTTAATCGTGGACATTGAAATAAGCGAAGGCGGCAAGCGGCTTATTCGCGTCTCTGTGAAGGAGGGCGGCAATTGAATATTCTGGCTCTGGATACCTCGGATCAGGTTTTATCTGTCGCGCTGGCAACCGAAGCCGGGGTTTCGTGCACAGCAATAGACTCAGGAACCCGCCATTCAGAACTTCTTATGGAATGTGCCGCTTGGCTCTGTAAAAACGCCGGGATAAAACCATCGGATGTGGGGCTTGTCGTGTGCATGAAAGGCCCCGGCTCTTTTACCGGCCTTAGGATCGGCTTTTCCGCCGCAAAAGGCATATCCCTTGCCCTGAACATACCGCTTGTTGCCGTTCCCACGCTGGACTGTCTTGCCTACCCGCTGTCGATATGGCCGGGGATAGCGCTTCCCGCGATAGATGCCAAAAAGGGCTGTTTTTTTGCCGCCCTGTACCGGGAAGGGCAGCGCCTTACGGATTTTATGGACGCTTCCCCCGAAACCATCTTCAAAGAGATCGTACATTCCAGGCTTTCCCCGCAGGAGCAAGTTATTCTTACAGGGTGCGGAGCGCAGGCGCTTTATTCCCGCCTAACGGCGGATTTTTCTTTGGCGCATATCACAGTCAACCCCGAATCAAGAAGCGGGGGGGCAAGGGAATTGCTTAGTATCGCAAAAAATGGTACACTAAACAACAGTGTTAATTCCGGCCCGCTTTATTTACGAAAAAGCGACGCTGAATTAAATGCGGGGTAGAGGGAGAATACAAAAGATGTCAAATTCAAACAACATGTTAAATCCGGACGACCTTGGCGAATTGGAGGCTCTGGACGCAAACGAGGAGTTTACGCCTTCTTTTGAAGAAGAATGCGCGCACAGAAAACTCTTTTCCAATTATGCCACAACCCCCTACATAAACAGTTTTTTCCCTGTTGTGTTAATCAACAGTAAAATGGAAATCCTCTTTGCCAACATGGCAGCCAGAAATCTTTTTGCCAAATTTTTTGATATTAAGGACACGTACTTTATGGACGTTTTCGGCAAGTCGCTTGGCATTGAAGAATCGCACAAAATTCACAGCGCAATTGCCGAAGGCGAAAACGGGTATTCATGGAAGGGCGAAGTTCGTATTAAATCCCGCAACATTGTTTCGGCCTTTATGAAGGTCTTTATTTTTCCGGCGGAACCGAATTCAATCGTGCCTTCCGGGTTTGTGGTCATGTTCGATGACATTACGGTGGAAAACCGGGAGCAAACCAGACGCATCTTTGTGAGTCTTCTTGAAGCATCAAAGTTAAAGGACAAAGACACCGGCAATCATATTGTCCGGGTAAATCATTACGCGGTGAAACTTTCTGAAGAACTTTTCCGCAGCAAGAATTCCAGATACAACCGCATTGACGCTGATTTTATCGACAACATCGGCTTTTTTGCTTCCATGCACGATGTAGGAAAAATCGGCACTCCCGATGACATCCTTAACAAAGAAGGGCCGCTTGTGGAATGGGAATGGGCTTTAATGCGGGAACACACAAAAAACGGAGCCTTTATTCTTTCCAGTTATCCAAACCCAATGGCGAAAGAAATCGCCCTTTCCCATCATGAACGATGGGACGGCTCCGGCTACCCTTATCAGCTTTCCGGGGAAATGATTCCCCTTACGGCAAGAATCGTCGCAATCGCCGATGTGTATGACGCTCTTAGAATGGAAAGGAGCTACAAACCGGCCTTGTGCCACGGTATGGCGGTACAGAAAATGAGGGAGGACAAAGAAGGCCACTTTGATCCCTTTCTGCTGGAAACATTCCTTTCGGTCAACGGCGATTTCGAGCGCATCTTCGAGGAAAATAGAGAGGGGGTGGGTGCGTAAGGCGTTGTTATGCCCGTATGCGCTTTTCCGGCGGCCCGGTATATCAGCCCAAGTCGATAATATCTGATATTGACACAATGAAGAAATACTGGTACTACTTACTTAAGTAAAACCATAATTAATTGGGTGATGGAACTGTGTCAAATAAGGAAATAATAACAAAAATCTTTGAAAAAGTAACGCGCTCAAAGTTGATTCACGAAGCGATTTTATTTGTTGAAAACAGTAAAGGTGAGTTTTCAATGGATTTAGGGTTTGGAGGAAAAAATGCAGATTCGCCGCTTTTTACCGCAAGTATTGGAAAATTGTTCACAACTACCTGTATCTTGATTTTAGAAAATGAAAATAAATTATCATTTGATGATACCATTGATAAATATTTTGATAATGAAATTCTAAATGGATTACATATTTTTAACGCAATTGATTATTCCAGAAAATTGACAATTTCCAATCTCATTTTTCAGACAAGTGGAATACCAGACTGGTTTGAAGAATGTGATGGTAGAAAAAAAATGCTGGAGGGAGATCAATTTATATCATGGAAAGAAAAAATAAATGGCGTAAAAAAGAAAAAGCCGTTTTTTAAGCCTGGTACTAGAACACGTTATTCAGATACGAATTTTGTACTTCTTGTAAAGATAATTGAAAAAATTACTGGTATGCCAATGACAAAAGTTTGTAATGAATGGATATTTTTACCATTGGGGCTATCGAACACATTTCTGCCAACAGAAAATGATAAAGTGCCGAATGCATATTACAAAAACAGATCAATGAATTTACCTAAATTTATGCAGTCTGCTGCTGAAAGCGGTGATGCCGTTACTACTGCCCGCGAATTAATGACTTTTATCAAAGCTTTTTTTAACGGAAAGTTATTTCCAAAAGAAATGTTCAGTAAATTATCTAAATACGGACAACTGCAAATAACAATGAGTGTAATCCAGTACGGCGGTGGTTATATGCGAATACCGTTGAATACAATAACAACATTATATATGGGAAAAGGCGAATTACTTGGACATTCTGGCGCTACTGGATCATTTGCGTTTTATTACCCTGAAAAGGATTTATATTTTGTAGGGGATGTTAATCAATTATCTAACCCGTCAATTCCAATAATTTTGGTTATGAAACTTGCAATGAAAATATAGGAGGTGAAAGGAATGAAATATGAAGCTTTGTGTTTGGCTGTAAAAGATGTAAAAGAGTCAAAAAAATTCTATCAAGATTTAATAGGATTAGAGATTGATTCTGATTGGGGTGTCAATGTTGCCTTTAAGGGCGGGATTGCATTGCATCAAGGTTTTGATGAAATAATTGACGTTGCAAAAGAAAGTATTGTTTTTCGCCCTCACAATATGGAATTAGTTTTTGAAACGGAGGATTTTGATGCGTTCATTACAAAAGTTGATAATTATCCAAATGTCGAGTTTGTTAAAGGTGGAGTTGTTGAGCAGCCTTGGGGGCAAAGAGTTCTTCATATTTATGATTTGAATGGGCATATTATCGAAATTGGAGAAAAAATGCTGCATGTTATACAGCGTTTCATGTCTGGCGGTATGTCAGTTGAAGAAGCCGCTAAACGTTGTGGAATACCAGTAACAGATGTAGAAAAATACTTAAATGGAGAATGGTAAGTCTAGTGATAGGTTATCAAACTAAATTTCAGGAGGAAAAATAATGAGTAATACATTCTCAAACAAGTTTGTTGCTAATGAAAAGAATCTTGCGCTATTGAAAGACACAATGTGGGGACCCAATGGAATACGGCAAGCCGAGGAATTGGCTTCGCATTTTACAATCACAAAGGATATGAAAATCCTTGATTTGGGCTGCGGAATGGGCTTGTCGGCATTGTACCTAGTGCAAGCGCATGGCGCAGATGTTTTTGCCACCGACTTATATGCTGACCCAACCGATAATCATAAGAGATTCAAGTCGCTTGGCATTGCGGAAAAAATAGTTCCAATGCTGATAGACGCAACACAGCCGTTGCCGTTTGCAAAGCGTTATTTCGATGTAATTTTTTCGGTAGGCGCATACAATTTTTTTGGCGATAACAAGGAAATGCTGCCAAAGCTTATTCCTTATGTGAAAAAAGGCGGCTATATTGCAGTTGCGTTTCCCGGGTTAAAGTATGAATTTGGCAGCAATGTTCCGCCGGAAATGCAGCCGTTCTGGGCTGTTCCTGATGTTGCAAGATGTATCCGCGGCATTGAATGGTGGAGGGAATTGTGGAGCAAGACAGAGGGCATAGAAATTGTGAACATCAGCGAAATGGTTTGCCACGATATAGCTTGGAAAGAATACCTTGCAGCCCGTAACCCTTGTATCGAAGACGAAAAATGGGATTTGGATATGATGGCGGCAGAAGGTGGGAAGTATTTTAATACAATCCAGTTAATTGCAAAGGTTATTTAAGACAAGAAATTAACAAACAGCTCCCCGCCACGCATGAGCCAAGGTTTCCGCCAAAGGCCCCTTGATAAACACCTTACATCCTTTGTACATTATACACACGATACACACGGCGAATAAACGTTTTTGGAGGCGCTCTTATGATAGACATTTGGCGTGAAACAGTTTCTGTCCGTTATGGAAGCGTAGATCGCAGCGACCGGCTGACCCTTGACAGCGTCTTCAGTTTTTTTCAGGAGGCGGCGATAAGCCACGCCGCGAGCCTTGGCGTGGGGCGGGACGCGATGGCCAGCGCGGGGCAGGGCTGGATACTTTCAAGACTTTCGCTTTTTATCGAACGCCGCCCCGCGTACGGGGAGACCATTCAGGTAAACACATGGCCCCGGCGCTGGGAAAAACTCTTTGCCCTTAGAGACTACGAAATCCGGGACGCGGCGGACAAGCCCGTTATCCGGGGCAGGGGCGGATGGCTCGTGCTGGACATTGAAAAGCGCAGGCCGCTTAGGGTGCAAGCCATCATGGACGCCATGCCCGCTAACGATGGAATTGACGCCTTTCCCGCAGGCCCCGCGGGGCTTAGCACCCGGGAACATCTGGCAAAGCAAAAGGAGCGCGCCGCCCTGTATTCGGACATAGATTATTACGGCCACGCGAACAACGCCCGCTACATACAGTGGATACAGGACGCTACGGACATGGATGTTCTTACCAGCGCAGATCAGATACGGCTGGACATTAACTATTTAAGCGAAGTCTTGCCCGGCGAAACCGTGGAGCTTTGGGCCGCTCCCCTTCAGGAACCGGGGGAAACCACAGCGGACTATCCCCGCTCAACAGGCCCCGGATTTGCGTACGAAGGAAGAAGACCCGATTCCGGGCAGGCCGTGTTCCGGGCGGAACTCCGCACCGGGCGGGAATTCTTGCCGGAAAATAACGGACACCGCTAACCCGCATGAATAAAAAAGTAGCGATAGAGCGCTGCCCCTCCTACGACCCGGATTTGCTGTACAAGGCCCTGAAGCGCGCGGCGGAACGTGCGGGCGCTCCCAGCCTTGCGGGAAAAGCCGTACTCCTGAAACCCAACATCGTCTTTGACGCGCCGCCGGAAAAGGCGATATGTACCCACCCGGCTTTTCTTGAGGCGGCGATCCGGCTGGTTCGGGAGATGGGCGCTCGCCGCGTCCTTGTGGGGGACAGCCCGGGACTGCCGCCGCCGGGGTTTTCCGGCAAAGCTTGCGGCCTTGGGGAAGCGACAAGGAAAAACAACGGCGAATGGCTGGATTTTTCCCGTGAAAAAATCGATTTTGCCTGCCCGCAGGGAAAGGTAGTAAAGAGTTTCACGTTAAGCCATGCGGCGAAGGAAGCGGATGTCATCATAAGCCTTCCCAAGCTTAAAACCCACCAGCTCATGTACTTTACCGGAGCCATGAAGAATATCTTTGGGCTTGTCCCCTCGGTGGCAAAAAGCGCCTTTCATGTCCGTTTCCCCGACCGCCACACATTCGCCTCCATGATTGTAGACCTTAATCTCGCGGTACAGCCCGCCTACGCCTTTATGGACGCGGTTACAGGAATGGAAGGGCCGGGCCCTTCGGGGGGAGACCCTCGGCATATCGGCCTTGTCCTCGCTTCGTCCAATCTTCTGGCGATGGATGCCGCCGCCTCCGCCATTATCGGCTATCCTCCGGGCGAAATACCGGTAAACAAAGATGCCCTTGACCGCAAGATATGGCTTTCGTCCTTTGATGAAGTTGAATACCCCGGCCTTTCGCCGCAGGATGTGCGCATCCCGGATTATGTCAAGATACCGCTTAAAAAATCGGGAAATCAGCTTCTTGATTTTATCCTGCCCCGGCCTCTTAGGGCTTTCAGGGACTCCTTTGCCCCCAAGCCGGAAATACACCACGGCCCCTGCGTCCGTTGCGGCAACTGTATCCGCATTTGCGCTTCCGGGGCCATGAGCATTGCGGAAGGAACGGAACGCCGGGTTGCCATTGATTACCGCCGCTGCATACGCTGTTTTTGCTGCCACGAGATATGCCCGGAAAAGGCCATTGGTATTACAAAACGAAGAATCAGCAGGAAAAGTCTTTAGTCAATATTACGAATCGTCCTTTTGCATCTTCTCTTTTTTCGCCGCCGCCCGGTCCTTAATGTCCGCAATGCCGACAAAAATCAGGATAAGACTGATAAAGACTGCGGCTACCGGCAAAGAACCCCGGAGAAACGCCAAAACATCATCCTTCCAGCCTAGTCCGGACGGCAGAGCAGCCAGAACCGCTGTAATAATCACCACAAACCCAAGAATTAAAGCCTTCATACATCCTCTTTATTACTGCCGCACTTCAAACGCTGGTGCGGTATTTGCGAACAACCATCACCGCAAAGGCGGCGATGAAAAACACCATAGGCAGGTTGGGTAGCACAATAGGTAAAAGCGGCACGTATCCAATGACAAGAATATCCCCGCCGATGATGCCCAAAACGCTTACAATGCCATACACGGTTTCCACGTAAGCCGCGATAATACCTAGTACCATAAGCATCCACGCCACATCTCTGGTTCTTGCCCAGAGCATGATGGCAAAAAAAGCCGCCACAGCGCCTAACCCAAGGCGGCTTAGGATATAAATTACCTGACCTGAGTCCATAATACCAGTATCACGTATTTGGGGCCGAAAAACAATACTGTTTCCCCGCCCTATTCCAGTTCCAGCACTATCACCGTGTCGCTTGTAAGGGGGGTTCCCGGAGCCGGACTCTGCCGTGCCACCCAGCCGTCCCCGTGGATTTGCATACGCAAGTCGCTCCTCGCAAGAAGGGGAACAAGCTGCCGCTTGGCGGCGCCGGAAAAGTCAGGGACAACCTCGTTCACCGTCAGGTGGGAAAGGGCGGGAATGGAAATCGCCCCAGAATGGGCTATTTGAGGGTTTCTGCCGCGGGGAATCCCAAGGTAATTGATAAGGGCATCCGCCGCCTCCCGGATTGGGGGCGCGGCAATCCGGCCCGCAAGAAACTCGCCTTGGGGCCTGACTATCACCAGATACAGGACAAGGGACGGGTTTTCCGCGGGCAGTACCGCGATAACGCTGGAAATAAAATCCGTTGGGGAATAGGCTCCCGTTCTGGGGTCTATCATCTGGGCCGTCCCGGTTTTTACCCCCAAAGAAAGGTCTTCCACGTATGCCCGCCAGCCAGTGCCCAGACTGGAAGTGGTATCCATCATGTACCTTCGCATGGCCCGGCTGGTATCCGGCGAAAGAACACGCCGGGGCGGGCCGGGGACAAACACCTGTGCCTGACCATCGGCTGTAACAACATGGGAAACGATCCTCGGCGGGACAAGAACGCCGTCATTGGCAATCGCGGTGGCGGCTTTAAGCATTTGGAGGGCGGAAACGGCAATTTCCTGACCCATCGAAATCGTGGGCCGCGACCTTTCCGACCAGCGCCCGGCAGGCTGAAGTATCCCGGCGGTTTCTCCGGGGTTTCCGGCCCCCGTCCGCGCCCCAAAGCCGAAATCCCGCAGGTGGTCATGGAAAAGCTGGGCGCTTAGCTGGTCTGCGGCGTGGGCGGCCCCGGCATTGCAGGAAACAATCGTTATTTCTCTGGCCCGCACCCAGCCATGAGCGGCCATGCAGTTAATGACAATCCTTTCGCCCCTTGGGGTAATCCGCTCGTAGTAGCCGGGGCAGAAAAAAAGCGTGTCTTCGGCAATGGCCCCAGCTTCCATCAGGGCGGCAAGGGAGAATATTTTGAACACCGACCCCGGCTCAAAGGCCCAAATAGCGGGCCTGTCCATGCGGGAAATCTCGCTGGAACGCCTAATGTCGTTTGGATCAAAGCCCGGCAGGGAAACAGAACCCAGTATATCCCCGTTGCGGGGGTCCATCGCCATGAACATCACCGCTTCGGCGTTGGTCTGAGCCAGCACCCGCCCGGCAATGCCTTCCAGAATGTGCTGGACATTTATATCCAGCGTAAGAAAAAGCTGACTTCCCGCGCGCCTGTCCCGCGACCCTAGCGTCATGCGCGGCTGTGGGGCAAGCTCCCGGTTAAAGGCAAACTCCACCCCGGCAAGACCTGCGTTATCGTTGCCGACAAAGCCGACAATCTGCGCCGCCAGATACCGTTCCGGGTAAATCCGGCCCGGCACAGGTTCTACGCTTACGCCCCGCAAGCGGCCCTCCGTTATAGCCGCTTCAACAAGGTTTACCGTGGACGCATTCACATTCCTTCGCAGATACATAAAATCGCTTTGGGAATTGGTAATTCTATTCAGGATTTCCTCAGGGCTCTGTTCAAGGAACGGGGCCAGTTCCCGGCTCAGTTCCCCGGCATCCTCCATAAGCGGACGCCAAAGGGTAATGTCCCCCATCCGGGACTCCAAAGCCAGAATACGCCCGTTGCGGTCAAAGATGGGGCCCCTTCCGCCGGAATGCCCGGACAGGGCGGGCCTTGTATGCTCTTGGGGGAAAAGCATAAGGTAACCGTAGCGGCCCAGCACCGCCAGCGTTACCAGAGAAAAACACGCCGCGAAAATGATAAACCGTTGTTTTCCGGCAATCCGTGTCTGTCCAGCCTCACCGGAATAAGGGCCATTCATCATCTAACTCCTAAAACCCTGCCAATTATATTACTTTTCGGCACAGCCCCGTAGTTACGTGAGTCGTAGGACTGGTGGGCGTTATCCCCAAGAGCGTAGAACATCCCCCCCGGCAGGGTCTGGGCAAGGCGCTTAACGGCAACCTCCCCCGCCGGAGTATAAAACACCACGACATCGCCGGGACTGGGAACCCGCCACTGCGCAAGGTAGTTTCCGGAGCGGGGCAGTCTAATCCCGTAGAACACCCTGCACACAATAAGGATGGTTCCCGGTTCTATCGCGGGCCTCATGGAGTACCCCTCGGCAACCATGAAGTCAAAGGCGAACAGTTTGACAAACAGAGCGGTAATAAAGGCCATAAGAATGGCCCTTTCCACGGACAATTTTTTTTTGCCTGTAGCGGCGGTTTTTCCCAATGCTCATTCCCCTCTTTGACAGTATAATCATTTATTTTGATTCTGTCGATAAACCAGTAACCATGAATGATTTTGTGAACGGTCTTTTAAACGACCAGCGTGTTAAAAAGCGAAAAAAACCCGGCGGGCAGACATTCTTCAGGCCCCAAATCGCAGGCAAACCATCTTCTTCAAGGCCGGCATTCAGGCCCAAGGGGATAAGCGCCCTTTTCCAGCAAAACTCGAAAATTATCGAAAAGATACAGCAGGAGCCGGCGAAAATTCACCGCAGGAATCCGGTTGTCCGGCAAAGGCAGACGGAGGTTCCCGCCAGGGAAGCCGCGCCAGTCGAGCGGGAGCGGTTTCAGGCCAGATCGCCTTCTCCCCGGCGGGAAAGAAGCTGGACTTCCTTCGCGCTTTCGGCTACTTCCATCACGGTGATTTTTTCGCTGGTTCTTGGCGTGTTTTTTATCATCTACAGCCAGAACGGAAGCCTGGACTGGACGGGCCGGAATGTCATAAGCCTTTCGGGGGACTCGTCCGTTCACCACAGCCTGGCCCGTTACGCCGGGGTAAGCGCGAGGGAGCAGCTCGCCTTCGAGTCTGCCGATCCTGCCGATCCCGCCGAACCTGCTGTGCAGACCGTACAGGCCGCCGCCGCCGCTGTGGGGGCGATACCGCTGGACTTAATGGAGACATTCGCGTGGCAGACCTACCGGGTTAGAAGGGGCGATTCTGTTTCTACAATAGCCGCCGCCTTTTCTGTTTCGATGGACGCCATTATCGCCTCCAACGGAATTACCAACGCCAGAGCTTTGCGGGAAGGGGAAACCCTGCGGATTCCGAACATGGACGGGATTCCCCACGTAGTCCGGGCCGGCGACAGTCTTTCGGGAATTTCCGCTTCCTTCGGGGTTCCTCTGGAAGCGATTCTGGACGCCAATGACATTCAAAGCGATGTTATCTACGCCGGCACGACCTTGTTCATCCCCGGAGCCAGAATGAACAGGGACGAGCTAAGAATGGCCCTTGGAGACCGGCTCCTTATTCACCCTGTCAGGGGAGCAAGGCTGACATCGCCCTTTGGCTGGCGAAACGATCCCTTCACGGGTGTGCGGCGGCATCACGCTGCCGTAGATTTAGCCGCCCCTCAGGGAACGCCGATAGTAGCCGCCAAGGACGGGAGGGTTTCGACCGTGGGCGTTGACCGGGTATTCGGGAATTTTATCATCCTTACCCACGCTAACGGCTTTCAAACCCTGTACGCCCATCTGCATACCGTTACGGCGCGGCGGGGAGAGCAGGTGCGGCAGGGCGCGGTAATAGGGACGGTAGGCAATACCGGGCGCAGTACGGGGCCCCACCTTCATTTCGCAGTGTACAGAAACAATAGGGCGGTAAACCCTCTTGACTTTATAAATCCCAGAAGTTAGAATAGCGGAATATCTTGTTGTTCGTGCCCTTTAGCGGGAAGGTTAGGTTGTATGAGAAAGCTTGTGGTAATTCTCATCGCGTTTATCGCGGTTGTAACGTTTATAAGAGCTATTGATTATTCCCCCGGAATTGAAGCGTCCGGGGTTTCCGGAATGTCCCCCTAAAACAAGACCATGACCTGTGAGAAAGCTGTGATCCTGAAATACGACCATGACACTTCTGGCCCCTCTTTTGATTCTGTGCTGGATACGGCGTGCCGGCGGCTGTGGGAGACGCATATTCAGTATTCAATCCGGCGTATTCAGGAAATGGAAGGGGAGTTGGACATCCTTGAAAAAGAACTGGATGAGTTTATAGATTATCGGACGTAAAATACGTATAATTGTACAAGCATGATAGAAGGAAAAGAACGCCACGCCGTAACGTACCGGTTTTCGGCGGCGGTTTTGCGAAGATGGCTGTGCCGCAAGTTTAATTTTGAATGTGATACGATTGATGTCGGACACTCGCCGTACATTGTTATATCAAACCACCTTACCAACTGGGATCCGCTTCTTATCGCGATGAGCTTTAAGAAGAATATGTATTTTCTGGCCAGCGATTACGTATACCGGGTGGGCCTAAAAAGCAAGCTGCTTAGGTTTCTTTTTTCGCCGATTGCGCGGGCGCGGACAACGGTAGAAACGTCAGCGGTTATTACCATATTCAAGCACCTTAGGGAAAAGTGCAATATCTGCATTTTCGCGGAGGGCAATAACCCGTTTGACGGCGAGACGGGGGAAATACCGCCTTCTATCGGCAAACTAATAAAGAAGTCCGGGGTGGCGATGGTAACCTACCGCTTTACCGGAACGTACTTTTCCTTTCCCCGGTGGTCGCGTTTTATGCACCGGGGCAAATCGGAAGGGCGGCTTGTGCAAATCTACAGCCCCGAAAAAATCGCCGCCATGACCGAGGACGAAATTTACGAGGCGATAAAAAAAGACATATACGTTAACGCATACGAAGAGCAGAAAAAAAACCCGGTTATTTTCCGGGGAAAAAACCCCGCCGAGTACCTTGAAACGGCCCTGTACTGCTGCCCCAAGTGCAGGCAGTTTTCGACCCTGAAAAGCAAGGGCGACAAGCTGTTTTGCAAGTGCGGCTTCCGTGTGCGTTACAACGAATCCGGCTTTTTTGAAATGCCGGGCAAAGACGAACAGCCCCCGTTTACGACAATTCTGGACTGGTCGAAATGGCAGAAAGGCAAAATAACCGCCCTTGCGGAAAAAACGCTTTCCCTTGACAGCAACGTGCCGATTTTTACCGATCCGGGCCAGAAACTGTACCGTGTAAAAAGGGCGCGCTATAACTCATTCATGGCGAAAGGCTCGCTGTACTTGTACAACGACAGGCTCTCCTTTGTCAAAGCCAACTCCGAAATAATAGAGTTCCCCCTTGATACAATAGCGGACGTCTCCGTTGTCCTGAAAATGGCCCTATTGTTCTCCACCAATGACGGCGAGCTGTACGAAATCCACTCGAACCACCCGATAAGCGCGACAAAGTACCTAGAGATGATCAAGACGATAAAGGCAATGACGAAGGGGGCCAATGGGGGTCATGGCAACGAGTATGGAAATGGGTTTTTGAAACGCATTTCTTGAAAAGAGCTTGGCGTTAAGCCTCCGGCGTTTAACCCTGCTAGCCATCGCTCCACTGCACCTGCTCACCCCCGCCTCGTCTGCGGGGCGGGTCAAAAAACAACATTCTTACGGACGATTCCAAATCCTCACCCTTTCGTAACTGCATTTTAGGAAATGAGGGTCATGGGTAACTATTTCCGCATCGTATACTATTGCTGTTGCCCCAATAATTGCATCAGGCAACTTAAGCTTTGAAAGCCGGCTTAATGCTATGGTTTCATTTTCTATTGCGGCGTTAATTGGCGCTACAGGAACAAGCCGGAGAAACTCATTGATCGTATGTTCCTCATCTGGCGTAATATCAGGATGTTTCAATAATTCAAGTTTAACTATGACACTGACAAAGCATTCGTGCTGCGAAAACAATAAAGGCAAATCAACTACAGAGCTTCCCTGTTTGAGAAAATCAATAATCACATTGGTATCAAGCAGGAGCCTCATGCTAATTGCCCCATTCTTCCCTGACCTTGCGCTGATACGCAACACCGTCAAGGTTGCCGAAGGCATTTTTACCAAGACTACCCTGTAAGCTTTGAAGTTTTGCCCTTACTTCCCCTGCGTCCAGTTTGTTGGCACAATTCGCCAGAGTGTATTCAAGGTCTTTATTTTCCAAAACAGCAGTGATGGTAAGTATGGCTTTCCCTACCGGTACTTCAGGGGGCACATCAACAAAAAACCTGCGCCCGGGCGGTATCTGGACAGTTTGTTCTATCGTCATACGTCAAGTATAGCGGTATGCCTGAATTAATAGCAAGCCAGCCATCGCCCCCCCACAATGCTCCACTGCACCCCCCCGTAAAACAAAAAAGCCCGGCGCAATCGCACCGGGCTTTTTTTACACGTAGCCTAAACTAGAAAGACACCCGCACCAGTGCGTATACACCGATGTTTGTGCCATGCCCAGTAAATCTAGTGGGGCCCCAAGAAGCAAGTGCATAATTTTCATTGCCAAGGTCAAAGTTGAGAATAGCGCCAAGCTCCACAAAGGAAGCGGCGGTAACTCTGAACTGGACAGCAGGCCGAATCTGGATAAAGCTGTCTTCATCTTCGAAAGTGGCCCCATTCCTGACGCTCCAGTGGTGCATCTGCTGGAAACCAGTCCACAGACCACCCATTACATAGTGTACGTCAAGGCGGGGAACTACAATGTCGCTAAGAGCGTATGCGCCAGAAAGCCATACCCAGATATGGTTGGAATAACCGTCTGCGTCCCTAAAGTCGCTATTCCCCAGCATACCGAAACTAAAGCCCAAGCGCAGATCCAAGTTCTCAACCAGCCCGGTATGACCAACTGTGGCATAGAAGCGCATATCACCCCAATCGCTAAACTCATCAAGGTTCATAAACAATGCGGTAAAAGCGGCGTGCAAGCCGGGCATCCCAAGGTAAGAAAAGCTAAGGTAGCCCGCAGAAGGGGTCGCATGGAACGGGTTTACATCGGTAGGGTCAGTCGGATCGGTGACTACCCACAGTTGTTTGTTGCCAAAGCCGGAAGTACCCACATTGCTGGCTGTCCGCAAACCAGCGGTTACCCTAAGAAGGTCGGGCATAATGTACGAAAGCTGAAAGGTTCCCAGCATTTGGGTAGTATTGCCTGTGCCATCCAGCGTCATTGCGCCAGTGCCGGCGCTGAAAGCGCCAAAGCCAAGAACAAGTCCGTCCATGGGCCGCACAATCGTCTGAACGCCAATGCCGCCGCCGACTTCTTGGTGGTGCATTCTGTCCAGCGGGGCAAAGAACCCGTACTCAACACGTCCGCCCTGTACGGTGATCATGTTGTCCATAAAGGACATCCAGCCGAAGCCCCAGTCAAATGCGGCGGGGAGATTTCCCAAGCCAGCAGTGTGGCCCTGGGCCCTGATACGGAATGTTAAGCCAGCGGTATTGTCGGCGTTGGCAAACCGCGCGTCCAACTGCGTCCTAAAAGGCGTGTTGGCAGCATCCCAGTTAATCGGCGCCACACGTACGTCATCATCGCCTTCAAGGAAGAACATACCAAAGCCTCCGCTTGCAAGGCCGTTGAATGTCCAGCCCTGAGCGAATGCCCCCCCGCCCGCAAGGGCGAGAGCCACGAAAACAAGCAACATTTTCTTCATTTAAGAACCCCCTACACAATTTACATAACCCCCGGGAGAAATGGCCCACAGCCACCTGTAACCCCCCTCTTGGGTCTAGCCGCCAGTATACCATGTTGCGTATACCTCTGTCAAGTTTTTTTTATCGTCCCCATCGACAAAATATTGAAAAATGACGTAATTTTTTCAAAAAAAGAGTTGGATATAAACCGCAGGTTCCATAGTAGTGAACTTGTAGTTTTATAGCTGCTTCCACTGGAAAAGCCCTGCCCTAACTGTACACCTAACCTCGAAGCAAAACGCATCTTTGCGCAGTATATAGCCTGTGGCAGCTTGCCGTCGAGTAAACTTGACGCAGGGGCGGCTGGCGGCTATATTCAACACACAGGAGCGCAAACATGGCAGAGACACTGGCCGAGGCTTTGGCTCGCCCTCAGGCAACCCCGCAGGAGTTATGGGCGATACTACAGGAAAACGCCGCGCAGCAGAAAGAAACAGACCGGCTATTAAAAGAAACCAGAAAGCAGATCGACAGGAACAATAAAATCGTAGGAGAGCTTGGCAATAGCTTTGGCGAAATTGTCGAGCATCTGGTCGCACCGGGAATACAGGAGCGCTTTGCCGACATGGGCCTGCATTTTGACAACCTGTCTCCCAACGTACGGATGATGGAAAACAAAAAGACGATAGCGGAGATAGACCTGCTGCTTGGAAACAGGGAAATTCTTATGGCAGTAGAGGTAAAGTCCAAACCGCACATAAATGACATTGAAGTACACGAGAACCGGCTTGAACGTCTGCGAGAGTGGTACGACCAGCGCGGCGACCACCGCAAGCTCTACGGCACTCTTGCCGGGGCGGTGTTCGGCGAGGCGGAAAAGGCCGCCGCCATCAATGCCGGGTTTTACGTCATAATCCAGACCGGGGACACCATGAAGATAGAAACCCCCAAAGGCTTTACCCCACGGGAATGGTAGCGTCCCCGGCATAGACCCCATAAAAATGCCTCCGACCATGCGGCGTGTGTTAGATTTGTGTGTTAATTTTTCATTCATTATGAGACAAGAATACAGTATAGTGGCGCGCCGGGGCAAAAAGGGAAACGTGTATTACGTCAGGTTTTTTCGTGATAGCAAAATGATACCTTCCCAATGGAGCGCAAGGACTCAGGATTTCCGGGAGGCGGAAGTGTTTGCCAAAACAAACAAGGATCGGCTTCTTGCCAGGTATTTTCACCGCAAAGAAGGCAAAACCCTGTACAGGGTTTTGAAACATTACTATTCAAAAAATAGTTCCTTCCTTATGGTGGACGCGGCAAGGGGCAGAAAACTAAGCGAATCTTCAAGGCAGATTTTGCATGGGTTTGTTGTCAACACGTTTGTTCCGTTTTTGCAAAGCCGCGGCGTAAAGGAATTTGACGAAATAACCCCGCCGCTAGTGTGCCGTTTCCAGAACTACCTGCTTATGGAAAAAAAGCTGCTTCCGCAATCCATTAACCGGCAAATCGGCGGAATTAAGGCCATATTCAGCCATATGTTTATGACGGGGGTTATCCAGCGGAATATCATGAAAGACATCACTCCGCTTAGGCCCACAAAAACCAGAATACGGGGCTGTTTTTCTTTGGAAGACCTGCCGGGGATATTCAAGGCCCCTTGGGAGGACAGAGGATCGTTTCTGCTCTGCGCTCTTATTTATTCCGCCGGGCTTAGAAACAGCGAAATTCAAAACCTTGCGGCAAACGACATTATCACAAAAGATGGCGTTCATTTCCTTAACATATCCAAAAGTAAAACGGACAGCGGGGTGCGGATTATTCCCATTCATCCCAAACTTAGGGAAGCCCTGAACGAATGGGTTTTGGAAAACGGGCTTTCCGGCGGGGATATTCTTTTCGCAAAAAGCGCCGGGGGGCGAATATACAAGGACGCGAAAAACGCCCATATTTTTATGGCTTCCAGGTTGGGCAAGGATGCCAGCGAACTGGAAAAAAGCAACATCACGTTTTACTCCGGAAGGCATTTTTACAAAACCATGCTGAACTTTCACAATCTGGGCGATATTGAAGAACTGTTCATGGGACACAAAGTGAACAGAAAGGTAAGCGAGCGGTACAACCACAAAGACAAGCGCGGCGAAAAAGCCCTTCTTGCGGAGGCCAGAAAAGCCATCGAAATAATTGACGCGACATTATTCCGGTAGCGGGAAAGCGGGCGGCGGGGAAGCTGTGTGTTTTTGCGTGTGTTAATTTGTCTGCGCGCCATGTAAGTCTTTACGGCACAACAGGTTAAAACGCAAGCGCTTTCCTAAATGAAGAAGATTTTGCTTGTTTTCGTGGCTCTCGCCCTTGCGGGCGGGGGGGCATTCGCTCAGGGCTGGACGTTCAACGGCCTTGCAAGCGGAGGCTTTGGCGCTTTTTTCTTTGAAAGACAAGATGATGGGCCAGAAGCTGGACCAGGCGACAGACTGAGCAGATATGGGCTTGTCGCTCCGATAAACTGGGATGCTGCCAACACGCCTTTTAGGACGCAGTTGGACGCGCGGTTTGCCAACGCCGACAATACCGCCGGTTTGACCTTCCGGGTTAGGGCTCAGGGCGCTGCTACTGGCGCTACCGATCTTCCCGCATGGTTTGACTGGGGCTTCGGCTGGATGTCCTTTATGGACAACATGGTTACCGTGCAGGGCGGACGTGTTGAATACGGGTTCTTTGCCCCGCTGGACAGAATGTTCCACCAGGAAGTTGGCGGCGGCATTGGCGTACAGACGATTGTGCGCCCCATGGACGGCCTTGTCCTTGGACTTGGCGCCTTCAGCGCTGGATTTGGGGGAGCTGATCTCCCAACAAATAATGGTATCTGGAATGACGCAGACAGAATGATGCTGATGGATGGCAATAACCAAATGCTCGGTACCATCCAAGTGTCGTACACCATGCCAGATCTTCTTAGGGTAACCGCTGGTGCGCGGACAGAAAGCAATGTTGGTACTTCCGGCTTTGGCGACAGCCGTATGGCCACGGGCATAACTGGTCTTACTCTGTCTCCTACTCGTTTCGCGGCTCCCTCTGCTGCTTACATCAGCGCCGCATTCCTTGGAATGCCGGATCTGCACGCCGCTTTTACCGCACGGTTCATGAATATTCATCAATTCGGTGATATGGGCGATATACGCTTGTACCTTACCGCCGGACACACCGGTCTTGTTGAAAACCTGGATCTTCGGCTCGGCTTTAGCCTTGGGTTGACCATGGAAGACAACATTTACGTTCGTAATTTTGGGACAGTTGCTGCTGCCGGAATTGCTCCCGGCGAACGCGAGCTTATCAACAATGATCCCTCCCCCCATGTTTGGGTGTGGCTTTCCGCCGCCTATGCGCTCTCTGATGTAGTCGTTCCCCGTTTGGACGTTCACTATGTCATGGGCGGACAATGGAATGGCTGGCAGCGGATGCACCATTGGTCACCTCGGGACGGAGCTACCTTCGATAGCGATGATATGTTCATCCAGATTCGGCCTGCAGTACAGTTCAGAATTACCGCCGCTACCTTTGTGGAACTTGGTGGTATTTTCAACATTGACTTGAGTGATGCCGTGCTCACCGAAGTTGTGTATACTTACCGTGAGCCTAATGATGGTTCTTGGGGCCGCAGTGGCGTTCATGGTCTGAACATCGGCGCATACGCACTGGTGCGGGTGTCTTTCTAGTTTAGGCTACGTGTAAGAAAAAGCCCGGTGCAATGTGCGCCGGGTTTTTTTTGTTTTACGGGTGATGCGGGGGGCAATTAGCATGAGGCTCCTGTACACCGCTGTAGTGTCCTCAGCGCTATTTTGATAATTTTTTCAGTATGTCTTTAGCCGTGTATTCGTTAATGTCGGGATGCCGCGGTATTTGAGCATATTCATGGGTACGGGGATTTTCGTAAATATCATGCTTTCTTCCATGCCGGACAAAGATGGCGCCAGTTTCCCTTACCCTTTCAAGCAGCTTTTCCCTTTTCACGCCGGTATCCTAATCTTGCCGGTTTTGCGAATCTGGGCAAGATGTTTCTTTTCTTCCTGCCGTATCTCGTAGACCTCAACAAGAGCTTCCTCAAGTTCGGCCAAAGAAACGCCTTGTGTGGAATCATCAGGATAATCGTCAAGAAACCCCACGAAAAAGTCCCCATTTTGCCAATAAGTATACTGTAATTCCATTATTTTTCTCCCTTGTTAACGGTAGTGCAAATTCAGGGAGAAATCAAGCGTGCTACGCCCCCGCGAAGCTCTTGCCAGCGCCGCCCCTGCCGCTTATAATTACCCCATAGGCGTGTAACCCTTGAAGAAAGTAATGAAAAAGCTTGTTGGTATTCCCGGCTCCCCCGGAATTGTTATGGGAAAGGCCTTCCTGTATCTGGAAAAGGCGCTTCCCGAAATCCCACGGTACAGTATCCGCACAGATCAGGTAGAGGGGGAACTGAAGCGGTTTAAGCTTGCCTGCGAAGAAGCGGCGGCTGATATGCGGGCCCTGCACGAGCGGGCGGCGGCGGAAATGGGCAAAGAGCAGGCTGATATTTTCGCCGCCCATCTTATGATGCTTGAAGACGCTGACATTCAGGATCAGATTTCCGGCACGTTAAAGGAAACCCGCGAAAACATTGAGTGGGTAGTCTACGACACCGCCCGGCACATGGCCGACAAAATGCTCTCGTCGCCTGACCCGGCGTTCAGGGAGCGGGCGGCGGACATAAACGATATTTCCAGCCGGGTTCTGGGGCGGCTCCTTTCCATCAACAAAGCGTCTTTAGCTGAACTTGACACTGACGTAATACTTGTAACTCACGACCTTCTCCCTTCGCAAATGCTGACGATGAACCGCGCGCACATAAAGGGTATCGTTCTGGATATGGGGGGGCTTACTTCCCACACCGCAATTCTCGCAAGGGCCTTCAATATTCCCGCAGTGCTGGGGCTGGCGTCAGCCACGGCGGAAATTGCGGGCGGCGACACCCTGATTCTCAACACCAAGCCGGGGGAGGTCATCGTAAATCCGGGCAAAAAAGAACTGGACAGGCTGGAACGGGCGCAGGTGAACTACAACAAAACCCTGAAAGAAAGCCTGCAAACCAGAAACCTCCCCGCTCAGACCACGGACGGACACAGGGTTTCGCTTAAGGCGAATATTGAACTTCCCGAAGAAGCTGAGGCGGTTCTCCGTTTCGGCGGCGAAGGCATAGGCCTTTACCGTTCTGAATTTCTTTTTCTTAATCCCGGACAAGCCACCGGGGAGGAAGAGCAGTTTAGGGCGTACAGTCAGGTTATCAAGGCCATGAAAAACCTGCCCGTAACCATACGCACCGTGGACATAGGCGGCGATAAAATTCTGCCAGAGTTTCAGGCCGCCTCGGAAACCAACCCCCTTCTGGGCTGGCGGGGCATACGGTTTTCCCTTTCCATGCCGGATTTCTTTAAGACCCAGCTTCGGGCCATACTCCGCGCGAGCGTTAAAGGCAATGTGCGGATCATGTTCCCCCTGATTTCGGGGATCGAGGAGCTTAACGCCGCTCTGGAACTTCTGGAAGAAGCAAAGGCCGAGTGCCGCAAGAAAAAACAGCCCTTCGCCAGTAACATCGAAACGGGAATAATGGTTGAAGTCCCTTCCGCCGCCATGACCGCCGACATTCTGGCGCAAAAGGCGGATTTTTTTTCCATAGGGACAAATGACCTTATTCAGTATTCGCTGGCAGTGGACAGGGGAAACGAGAAAGTCGGCTACTTGGCCCACCCGGCCCATCCAGCCCTGCTTCGTTTTATAAAAACCACGATTGACGCCGCCCACAACCGTGGCATTACAGCCGCCATGTGCGGGGAAATGGCTGGCGACCCCGGCATGACAGCCCTGCTCTTGGGCCTTGGGCTGGACGAGTTCAGCATGGCCGCTTCGTCAATTCCCCTTGTAAAACGGATCGTCAGAAATGCCAGCATAAGCGCCTGCCGGGAACTTGCGGGGGAAATTTTGAAGGGCGTTTCCGCCACGGCTAATAACGCTCTTTTGAAAGACTGGACGGCTGAAATGTTTCCGGAAAACTGATATTGTTTGATATTGTTTCGATAGGTGGATTTTAATGATTAACAGCGAAAATGACGCGCATATTCCCCGCCGCCTGCCAATGGTCGCTCTGGCTGGCCGCCCCAACGTGGGAAAGTCCACCCTCTTTAACCGCCTCCTGCGAAAACGGCGCTCCATCACTGACCCCACTCCCGGCGTAACGCGAGACCCGGTGGGCGTTGACACGACAATCCTGGGAAAACCCCTGCGGCTTGTCGACACAGGCGGCTTTAAGCTGGATCGCAGGCCGGATACTCCCGAAGGCGAACTGGAAGGGCTTGTGGTGGAAAAGTCGCTGGAAATTCTAAAGAAGGCTGACATCATTGTCCTGCTTTTTGAAGCCGGGGAACTGACGCTAGAGGACGAGGAATTTATCGCCCTGCTGCGGCCGTACTCGAATAAGCTCCTTGCCACGGTCAATAAAACCGAAGGCGGCCGCCGGGAAGCCGAGGCGTGGAATCTTTTGTCCTACGGCTTTGAAAAAGTCTACATGATTTCCGCCGAGCACGGGGACAATATCCGGGAGCTGGAAGAAGCCATTGTTGAGCGCCTTGGCGCGCTGGAGCCTGCCGGCACTGACGTTCCGCGCAGTGGCGTATCGCCTGAAATCCCGGCCCCGGCCCCCGAAGCAGTCCCGATACGCATCGCCATATTGGGCAAACCGAACACGGGAAAATCCACCCTTTCCAACCGGCTTACCTCTTCGTCAGCATCCATTGTAAGCGACATTCCCGGCACAACAAGGGATGTGGTGGAGGGGAGCTTTGTCTGGAAGAACAGGGACTTGCGGATTTTGGACACCGCGGGAATTAGGCGCAAGTCCAAGGTAAACGAAAACATTGAGTATTATTCGGTAAACCGTGCCATAAAAACCGTAGACGAATCGGACATTGTGTTTCTTGTCATTGACGCGCAGGAGGGCCTTACGGATCAGGACAAGAAAATCGCCTCCATAGCGCATGACAAGGGCCGGGGAATTATTCTGGTTCTGAACAAATGGGACACCATGCCCGCTGTCAAAAATACCTTCGAGGCTGTCCGGGACAGGATTCATTTTCTTTTTGGGCAAATGGAGTACGCCCCCATCATTCCGTTAAGCGCTATGGACGGCAGCGGAATCGATGTTCTTTTGAATACGGCCCTGCGTATGCACAGCCAGCTCATCCGGCGGATTGAAACATCCACCCTGAACGAAGCGCTGGAAAAATGGCTTACCGAGTATCCGCCTCCGGCGGGAAAGAGCTGGTTTAAGATACGCTACGCCGTACAGATACTTGCCAATCCGGTGCGCTTTGTTTTTTTTGTTTCCCGCCCCAAAGCGGTAGGCGAAACGTACATCGCTTATCTTCGCAACCGCATACGCCGAGACCTCGGCTTTTCGCTTGTTCCCCTGTCCATAGAGATTCGCCCTTCTGCGAAACCTATCGAAAAGGGCAAGCGGCGGTAACATGGCCTCTTACAGCATGGGCGACGCCCAGCGGCTATTGCGGGTAAAAGTTCACGTTATACGCTATTGGGAAAAAGAGATACCGTTAATTCAGCCGGTAAAGGATGTGTACGGAAGGCGTATGTACGGGGACAGGGATTTGCAAATTCTGTTCAGGCTAAAATACCTGCTGTACGAGCGCCGTTTTACCTTGGAGGGCGCAAAGGCCCAGCTTTACCGGGAACTTGCCGGAGACTATCAGGATTTGCGGGGCTATATTTCGGCCCTTCGCTCGCAGCTTCTAGACCTGTTTTTCTTTGTCAAAGACAAGGAAAACAAGGAACCATAGTGGCCTCTCTTTTTTCTCCCCTTTCAAACGAGGGGCGGCGCGTCCTTAACCGCCTGCCCCGCCTTATCGACAAGGTTTTCCCCATGCCCGGACGGTTTCGCTCTGGGCTGCCCCGTGACGTGGCGGAACTTTCCGGCCTGCTTACCGCCAACAGGGAAGACCGCGGCGCTTCCTACCTTGGAAAGCCCGCCCTGCTTTCGGCGTACCTGCGTTACTTCATGCCTTGGAACATCTACCGGCTCTGCCGCCTTTTGCCCGGTCTGCCCTTGGACTTGAAAAGCCATGACACGGTAAACGATGTGGGTGCGGGGCCCCTTACGCTGGCGGCGGCTCTCTGGATAAGCCGCCCCGATCTCCGCAGGCTTCCCCTGGAGTTCCGCTGTGTGGACAGAACCCCCGCCGTGCTGGAAGCGGGCAGGAAATTTTTCGCCGCCCTTGCCTCTGACACCATCGAGAGCGATGGCGGGCGGCCCGGCGGCTCAGACTGCCCTTGGGTGATCAAGACTATCCGGGGCGAACTGAAAAGGCATGGCGGCCTTTCCATCGAAATCAAGGGCAAACCCGCCGCCCTAACCGCAGCGGTAAATGTTTACAACGAGCTTTTCTGGAATTTTTCCCCGCTGGACACCGAAGGGCTTGCGGCGTTCACGAACCGGGCGGCCCGCCTGCTCTCGTCGCTTACCAATCCCTCCGGTTCAATCCTGGTGATGGAGCCCGGCATTCCCCGCTGTGGGGAGTTTATTTCGCTTCTCCGTTTGGGCTTTATGAAGGAGGGCCGCTGTCCGCTTTCGCCCTGCGTTCATTCGGGGCTATGTCCCCTGTCGGCGGTTTCCGGGCCGGGGAGCGCCCCTTTCCGCAAGGCCAAGTGGTGTCATTTCGCCTTTGACACAGAAGACGCCCCGGACGCCCTGCACAAGCTCTCCGGCGCCGCGGGGATTCCCAAGGAACGGGCGGTTTTGAGTTTTATCCTTGCCGGCCCGGCATCCCGCCGTGAGCCTTTGGGGCGGGCGAACACAGCACAGCATGACAGGCCGCAGGCTTTCGTGAAAGCCCGTGTTGTTTCCGACTTGTTTCCAGCCGGGGAAGGCTGGGGCCGCTACGGATGCAGCGAGCGGGGGCTGGTTCTGGTAAGCGGCACGAGAAAAAGCCTTGAAGGCTCCCCTTCCGGCGCGCTGGAGGAACTGCGGCTGCAGGATGGGCGAAAGGACGGGAAAAGCGGGGCGCTTATGGCGGAGAAAACCAGCGGGTAAAGCGCCGCAGTTACTCCCCGTCCAACCCTTACTTCAAGCCCTCTAGCACCCGGTCAACCCGTGCCAGCGACTTTTCGGCCCCCAAGAGCCGCAAAGACCCGAACAGGGGGGGGCTTACCCGCGCGCCGGTTACCGCTACCCGCAGGGGCATCATAAGATCGCCTAGCTTTAGGCCCTCTTTTTCGGCAAAGGCTTTGATCAGGGCTTCCGCTTCGTCGTCGCTGCAGGCTTCCGCAAGGCTGCGTATGACGGCCCGCGCTTTACTCAGCAGTTCCACCGTAACGCCCAAGTCCGCCTTTTTGGGAAAGAACTCTTCCTTTGCGGGCATAGCGGGATCGGCGAAAAGGTAGCGGAGTTTCTCCGGTATCTCGGTAAGGAACACGGCCCGCTCTTTCACGAGCGGCATGGCAGCGGTGTAAAGGGCTTGCTGGGCGGAATCGGGCCGTTGCCCCGGCGCGCCGAACAGCCCCGCGCCAACCGCTATGTTAAGGGTAAGGCCGGAAAGCTCGGTGTCGCTTTTCATCCTGATGTACTGACCGTTGTACCATTCCAGTTTTTTGTAGTCGAATACCGCCGGGGCAGTGTTGAGTTTTTCCGTGCTGAACCGCTGAACCAGTTCGTCAAGGGTGTAAATGTCTTTTCCTTCCTCGTAGGAAGCGCCCAGAAGAGCTATGTAGTTAATCAGCGCGTCGGGAAGGTAACCCTGACGGCGGAACTCGTCAATGCTGGTCGCTCCGTGCCGTTTGGAAAGTTTTTTTCCGTCCTGCCCCATCACCATCGGCAGGTGGCAGAAGGCGGGGGGAACCCAGCCGAAAGAATCGTACAAAATCACATGGAGGGGAACGGAGGGCAGCCATTCCTGTGCCCGCATGATATGGGTTATTTCCATAAGGTGGTCGTCCACCACATTCGCAAGGTGGTAGGTGGGAAAGCCGTCCGATTTTAGAAGCACGGGGTCAGGGTTAATGTCCTTGTTCTTCCATTCAATGTCGCCAAGGAGCAGGTCGTAAAATTTCGTGCTTGGCTCGTCGCCGGGCTTTTCCCCCAAAGGGATTTTGAGCCTGACGGTACAGGGCTCGCCAGCGCTGGCCCGGCGGGAGGCTTCTTCCGGCGGAACGTGGCGGCAATGGCGGTCGTAGCCGCTTTCGCTGGAATGGGCCGCTTCCCGCTCCTGCCTGATTTTATCAATACGCTCGGCGGAGCAAAAACAGTAGTAGCCCCGGCCCCGGCCCACAAGTTCGTGGGCATATTTCTTGTAAACCTCAAATCGCTGCGATTGAATATAGGGCGCGCAGGGGCCGCCTACGTCCGGGCCTTCGTCCCACGCAAAACCCAGCCACGCAAAGGTGTCGTAGAGGTTCTGCACAAAGACATCTTCTGACCGTAAGCGGTCGGTGTCTTCCAGCCGGAGAATGAACTTCCCCCCCCCTGAGCGGGCAAAGAGGTAGTTAAAAAGCGCTGTCCTTACCCCCCCGACGTGCTGAAGGCCGGTAGGAGAAGGCGCGTAGCGGTCTCGAATTTCCATAGGATTTACTGTATCATGTCGAAGGCGGTTTTTCTACCGCTGTATACTTGCAAGGAGCGTACCATGTCCAAAGAGCCCAAGAGCAAAGAGCAAAAAAGCGCCGGGCAGCGCTTGGCCGACAAACTTTTTTTCGCCGCCAAAAACTGCTGGGAAGCCATAGACGAAAAAACCGAAAAAGAGGTGGAGGCGTTTGCCCGGTCCTACAGGAAAATGCTTGACCGGGGAAAAACCGAGCGTGAGTTTTCCGCCGCCTCGGTGGAGCTGCTTAGGAAGGAAGGCTTTATCGATCTGGAAAAAATCAAAGAAATAAAGCCGGGCGCGAAGGTGGTTCAGCACATACGGGGCAAGGCCCTTGTCGCCGCCGTGGTGGGCAAAAGGCCCCTTGCCGAAGGGGTCAATATTCTGGGGGCGCACGTAGATTCCCCGCGGCTCGATCTTAAGCAGAGCCCCCTTTACGAAGAAAGCGAGTTCGCCTTTCTGGATACTCACTACTACGGCGGCATTAAAAAGTACCAGTGGACAACAATCCCCCTGGCTATGCACGGGGTTTTTATTGATTCGGCGGGAAAGGAAATCTGCGTAACGATTGGGGAGGACGAAGACGACCCGGTGTTTACCATAACCGACCTATTGCCCCATCTTGCCCAAGAGCAATTGCAGAAAAAAGCGTCTGAAGTGGTGGAAGGAGAGGAACTGGATGTGCTTGCGGGCTCCCGTCCCTACAATGACGAAAAAGTAAAGGAAAAGGTGAAGCTGCTGGTTTTGTCTATCCTTAACGAAAAATACGGCATTGACGAGCGGGGCTTTGCGGCGGCGGAAATTGAGTTCGTCCCGGCTTTCAAAGCCCGTGACCTCGGCCTTGACCGGAGCATGATAGGGGCGTACGGGCACGATGACAGGTGCTGCGCGTATCCTGCGCTTAGGGCGCTTGTGGAAATTGCCGCCGCCAAAGAGCCGCCGGAAAAGACAGCGGTTTGCTATTTTTCCGACAAGGAAGAAACTGGCTCGTACGGCAACACCGGAGCGCAGTCGTGGGGCTTCGAGAACTTTGTCGCCGCCCTTGCCGGGGAGGACAAGCTGCGCCGGTGCTTTGAGCGTTCCTCCATGCTTTCCACGGACGTAAACGCCGCCTTTGATCCTTCGTACGCGAGCGTCTTTGACAAAAGAAATTCGTCCTACTTGGGCAAGGGGCTTGTGCTTACCAAGTACACCGGCTCAAAAGGCAAATCCGGCGCGTCGGACGCCAACGCCGAGTTCTGCGCCAAGGTACAGGCCATGCTGAACCGGAACAGCATCCCTTGGCAGACTGGCGCGTTGGGCAAGGTAGACAAGGGCGGCGGCGGAACCATCGCCCTTTACGCCGCAAAGTACGGCATGGATGTGCTGGACTGCGGTGTTCCCGTACTGTCCATGCACTCCCCGTTCGAGGTAATAAGTAAGATAGACCTTTACATGGCGTTCAGGGGATACGTGGCGTTCTTGCGGGAGATGTAGCGAACACCCCAAAGCGCCCGCGCGGGGCTTGGGGAAGAAGCGGCTGATCGGAGTCGAACCGACGTCATCAGCTTGGAAGGCTGAGATAATAGCCGTTATATGACAGCCGCAGGTAAGGGTATTCTACGGGAAATATGCGGGAGTGTCAACAGCGTACAGGATAGTGCCTTGGCTATCCTTGCGCTTCCAGCACCTTCGTAACGGCAAGCACCGTTTCCACGTCCCGCTCGTTAAGCTCAACCAGTAGCCGGATTATCGCGCCGATGTTTTTTTCCCGCGCCTTGGCTTCATGTCCGCTTACAAGGTATTCGACCGTTACGCCTAACGCGGCGGCTATCTTGGCGGCGACATCTGCCGGGGGCATGGAGGCCCGCGCGCCAAGGTAGCAGTCCAGCGTACCCTTGGCAACGCCTGTTATGGCGCTTAACTTCCCGACCGTCAGCCGCCGGGAAGTAAGCGCCGCTCGCAGGTTTGCCTTAAAGCCAGTTCCGTTCATAACAGGCGCGCCGTAGACAAAAGCAGTGCGGGCAGGCCCCGCCTAAAATGCCCTGATTGTTATGCCAAAGCCGACTGTGTGGGCGGCCCTGTCCATGTTGTCCAGCCGTAGTTTGTGTTCAGCGTAGAAAAGCGCGGGGCCGGCAAGCGTGTGTTCAAGCGCCGTGTTCAGCGTCAGGTTGTTGTTCGGGCTTCGATCAAAATTATCCAGCGTTACGCTAAACCTTCCGGTAAGGCCGGGGAAAAACTGGTATGTAACGCCGGGGGTTATTTCCCAGTACGGGCGTACCCCCGCTTCGCCATGCAAGGTCTGGCCAAATATCACGTAAGCGAAAAGCGGGCGCATAATTCTGTACCCGGCTTTGTAGTGTATCTGGAGCCTTCCGGGGTGAAAAGCGTCATCCCACGAGGCAAGAAATTCGCCGGAAAGCTGGATTCCGGCGGTAAGGTCGGGGATGCCCGTAAAATTAAAGCCGAAAAGGGTGCGGACGTTTGTTGACAGGTCATAGGCGAAAACCGTGTTAAACAGGGGATGGATAAAATTAGCGCCGAAGATCATCCGCCTGCCAAGCGTCTGGAAATCATGTCCGTCGGTTCTGAACGCCGCTCCGACACTCAGGCCCGGCACAGGCGTGTTGTACTCGATACGGAAGCCCCGTATCTTGTCGAAATATTGCTCGTCAAGGCTGGCGTCCAGACGGGTAACCCATGCAGGGCTTGAAATTTCACCCATGGTAAGGCGGAACTGGTTATCCAAAAAATCGACCCATCCGTAAATCCCGTTCAGGATGAATTGCTGCCCCATAGGATCGCTTGGCATCTGAAAGGTGGTGTCCAGTCTGGCTCCGTAGTTTTCCCTTACAACAGAGGCCGTAAAATCGAAGCGGGGAACTCTGGAAAAATTGTCTTCCCGGTGGTACACGCCGAATGCTTCATCGCCGTCATGCGGCATTTGAAGCCTGATTCCGGCGTACACGCTTCCGCTGAATGACACCTGAGCAAAGACGCTGGCGGATAAAACGCTGAACAACAGAAAAACAAGTAGTGCCTTTTTCATGTATGGTGGTCTCCCTTTTACTCGGATGGCAACTGAGCGAGTATGTCTCTCCATGAGTCAATAAGCGCATCGGCAGTGCGAACCATGGACGACCTGGTTATTATGTCTATCTCGAAGTAGTTTGCCTGAACAATCAGCGGGATCGCGCGGTTTATTAGGACTGCCCCGTGGTCGCGGCTTTCGTTATGCCGGATGTTCACGTCGTCAATAATGCCGTTTACAAACGTAACTTCTACATCTACCCACGTAATATAGCCCCATGACCTTCCCGCCAGAGTGTCGGAAAAGGCGGCGTGGCCCCAAGGTATCTCGTTTCGTTCTTCGCTTCCGGTGAATTCAAGGGGACAGGCCGCGATCACAAGGGCCAATGCCGCGGTAACTGCCGCGACAACAAATATGGACATTTTCTTTTTCATGAATGTTCTCCTTAAAAATGGGGCTGCCCGAAGATTGCTTGCGGACAGCCCTGTTTCTAAACGCTAATTACTGATTGACAGCGGCGAGCCTTGCCAAAGCGTTCCTTGCGGCAAGATACCCAAAGGTAGCTCCGAAGGAGAGCGCTGTTCCAGAGCCGGGATACATCAGGTACAATACCTGTCCGGTGGCGGTGTCGCCAGCGGCCCACAGGCCCGGTATCGGCTGGCCTGCCGCTACCGGCGACAGGTTGTTGTCGGCGGCGAGAACCCGTGCGTTTGTGTCGAGTTTAAGGCCGCCAAAGGAGATAAGCGATGCCGGCTGGTTTCGCAGAGCCCGGAACAGGCCCGCATCCGGGGCAAGACTGATGTTCGTTCTTCTCCATGCCGCTTCCAGCAAGGTCATTTCCGTCTCAGTCCCGCCTGCTTCTACGATGTTCCCGTCGCCGTCAAGGTACACGGTTACCAGATCGTCCATATCTATCATGGCTGCCAGCGCTTCAAGAGTTGTGGCATAGCGCATATGGCCCCTGCTTATCTGGTTTATAGCTGCGCCAGTATTAGTAGCCGCCCTTGAAAGAATCCAGAAGCTGAAACCCGGATCGTAACTCGGCTGTCCACCTATAACTATGTTATTGGCACGAGCGTCCTGCCAGCGCACATCGACCATCCAGCGGTGTAGGAAGGCGTAATCGCCCCGATCCCGCGCGTGGAAAATGTAGTTCCTGAAATTCGCAGGGGTCATGTGTCCGGCATAGTTTAATTCGCCGGGGCCATAGGAGCGCACTTGCGTAAATGACTCGGTAACGGCTGTTGGTGAACCGAAGTCCTCAAAGAAAGAACGTCCGGTCTGGCTTACCAGTCCCCACGAGCTTGAAAGGAACGTATTCAGCAGCCCCGGCCAGCCCGGTTCGGGGACGCTGAACCCGCCAACGCCGCCTTTGAACACGGTGTCAGCGCCTATTGCCTGCCCCATGATGATCCCATCGCCCGTGGACGGAATTCCGTGGTTCGGGTCAAAGCGGGTATCCCGGTTGTGCAAGGCCATTAGCTCGGGGTTATTGTCAAAGCCGCCTGTCGCAAGAATTACCCCGGCCCTTGTGTTAAACGTCCACAGATGCCCGGTGTCGGCGCATCTTGCATTCGCCCCAATGACGGCTCCGGCGCTGTCTGTGATAAGGTCAGTGGCTCTAACGCCCAGCCACACCACGACGCCCGCATTTTGAGCCCTTGGAAGAAAGCCGTTAGCGCCTCTGGGATTGGTAACGCCCGCAATGGTTCTCATCCGCTGTACGGGTTGGGAGCCAGTCCACGCTGTGGCGGCGGGTACATTGCCAAAGTTAAGATGCCTAATGGCAGTCCAGGCGTTATTCGCCCATGCGTTCAGCATATCCCGGTCGGCCCAGCCTTGGGCTATGTTGTCAAGGTATTCAACCCAAAGCGCCCTGTCCTCAGGGGTGTCATGCGCCGAGAACGTAAACACATTCCCCGAAAAAGCGGATACGCCGCCGGGCACTTCCTGCTTTTCAATAAGCATGATGTTCGCGTCCGGGTTTGCCAGCGCTGCCGCTAACGCGGCGGACGAGCCGGCCAGCCCGCTGCCCACTACCAGAATGTCAACGTCAATCGGGGTTGTTCGTCTTGATGCGGTTGTTGGCTGGAAAAACCTCTGGGGCGCTCCCGCTGACTGCAGGGCTTCCCTGACTCCTTCCAGAAAGCCTTCGCTGGATACGGTGTTTCCGGTAACAGCATCCACGTTAGCGGTCTGGTGGCGGATAATCCTGTCCCGCATTGCCGTGACCGCGTGAAGCCCCATGTTGTTGGTGTGATGCGCAGTATCAGACCCTGCAGCACCCTCGGTACTGTTGTGCCAGATGTTCACGATTCTGAAGTGATCTACCTGAACCGAAACCGTGTACTCCCTTCGGGGGAAGTACCCTTCGCCGTCAGCCACAAACGAGCGCAAATACCCGCGGGCAGTCCCTGTAAAGACACCCGGCGTAAACGCTTCAGGCAACCCTGCAACGCCCCCGCCGCCATTGCCGTTACCGCAGGCGGCAAAAACCAGCGCGGCCGCCACAACCGCCGCGAAAACGCCTTTCCTGAACAAAACCTTTTTCATTCGCTTACCTCCACAAAAATACTTTTGTGTCCAAATAGACACATTTAATCGAATAATAATCCATTTAGACATATAAGTCAAGCAATTTTGTGTCTGTTTGGATATATTTTTGCCCTTTTCAATCTAGAATGTGCCTTGGTATGAATGATGATGCTTCAATTTTTTGGGAAAACGTAAAAAGGGAGATAAAGGCGCAGAATACCACTCATGAATGGGTGGCCAAAAATTCGGGCATTAGCTTTAACACGTTTCAGGGGTGGATTTCAAAGGGCATATACCCACGGGTCAACGAGGCGATACGCATAGCGGCCTCGCTGGATACGTCTGTCGAATACCTCGCCATTGGCGCAGTTCAGAACAACAGAAAGCCCATACGGACTATCTCCCACCACTTGCCCAAGGTTCAGGAACACCTGGAAATTATAAAGCAGGCGGTCAGGGAGCTTCAGTAGGGGCGCCCCCGTCGCGCGCTATTTGACATTCCAACCCCTGTTCCTGTACTATTAGATTACACTAACAATCATCTTTATTCCGTAACAAGGAGACCGTGATGGCGCAACGTCAGTTTCAAACAGAGGTAAGCCAACTTCTTCACCTCATTATCCATTCCCTTTACTCTAACCGGGAGATATTTCTGCGTGAGCTGGTTTCAAACGCTTCCGATGCCCTGGATAAGCTTAAATACCTTACCGTGGCGGACGAGGCCTACAAATCTATTAGTTTTGATCCCAGAATTGATATTTCCTTCGACAAGGAAGCCAAGACTTTTACCATATCCGACAACGGGATTGGCATGAACGAGCGGGATTTGGAGGAGTCCCTGGGAACCATTGCCCGGTCGGGAACAAAGGCGTTTCTGGAGCAGCTTTCGGCGGACGCGAAAAAGGATTCTAACCTTATAGGCCAGTTCGGGGTGGGCTTTTATTCGGCATTTATGGTTGCGGAAAAAATCGAGGTTGTAACCCGCAAGGCCGCCGGGGAAGCCGCGTGGAAATGGCACAGCGATGGCAGGGACGGCTATGACATCGAAAGCGCCAGCCGGGACAGCCAAGGCACTACGGTAATCCTTCATTTAAGCGAAGAAGGGCTTGAATACGCCAACCGCTGGTCGGTCGAAGACATCATTAAGCGGTATTCCAACCATGTGGCTTTCCCCATCTACCTTACCTACGACGAAAAAGAATGGGACGACAAGGGCAAGGAAAAAGGCAGTAAAACCAAGACCGACCGGATCAATTCCGGCACGGCCTTGTGGCGCAGGGCCAAGGCGGAACTGAAAGACGAGGACTACAAAGAGTTCTACAAGCAAATCGGCCACGATTCGGACGACCCCCTTTTCTACGTCCACACCAGGGCCGAGGGGACGCTGGAATATTCGACCCTGTTTTACGTGCCGCAAAAGGCCCCTTTCGATATGTTTCAGGTCAATTACAAGCCTGGCGTAAAGCTTTACGTAAAGCGGGTGTTCATAACCGATGACGAAAAGGAACTTATGCCAACGTGGCTGCGTTTTGTCCGGGGCGTTATCGACTCCGAAGACCTTCCGCTTAACGTAAGCCGGGAAATCCTTCAGCAGAACAAAATACTCGCCAATATCAAAAGCGCCTCGGTCAAAAAGCTCCTTTCGGAGTTCAAGGCGCTGGCAGATAAGGCCGCCGTGGGAGACGAGGAGGCCAAAGCGAAGTGGGAGACCTTTGTAAGCCAGTATAACCGCCCCCTGAAAGAAGGGCTTTATCAGGATTTTGCCAACCGGGAGGCCATTCAGGAACTGGTCAGGTTTAAGAGTTCTACTGTGGAGGGCTGGACGAGCTTTGCCGGATATGTTTCCCGGATGAAAAGCGATCAGAAACACATTTACTATATAACCGGGGGGGATGAGAAAACGCTTAAATCGTCGCCGCTTTTGGAGGCGTACCGGGCCAAGGAAATCGAAGTCCTTGTCATGGACGAGGAGATCGATGACATTGTAATTCCTTCCCTGCACAGTTACCGGCAGGAAAAGCCCGGCGAAGACGGCAAAACCGAAAGCCAGTCATGGGACTTGAAGGCCGTAAACCGCTCCGGCGCGGACGAGGAGCTGGGCGAAAAGAAGGACAAAGAGGCGGAAAAGGAACTAAAGCCCGTAATCGAAAAGATTAAAAAGGCCCTTGGCGACCGTGTAAAGGACGTAAAGCTTTCCCGCCGCCTTCACGATTCCCCTTCCTGCATTGTGGCGGACGAAAACGATCCCACAATTCAGATGGCCCAGATGCTCAAAGCAATGGGCCAGATCGAAATGCCGGACGCCAAACCGATTCTGGAGGTAAACGGCGAACATCCAATCCTTGCGGCCCTTAAAGAAACCGAGGACGAACAGCGCATTGCGGACATTTCCGGCGTGCTTTTGGATCAGGCGCTATTGGTGGAGGGCGTAAAGATTAAAGACCCGGCGGATTTTGTCAAACGGCTAAACCGGCTATTGGCAAAGTAGCGGGGTCTATTTCCGTTATGCTTTCCACGTTTTAATGCTGTGGCAGCCGCTGGTTTTATTCCGGTAAGCGATTTTTCCCTTCCCCATATCCTTGTGGAAGAAAAGCATTTTCTGGTCGTTTACAAACCCCCCAGAATGCATTCGGCCCCCCAGCCCCGCTCTGCCCAAGCGCAGACCCTTTTTGACGTTTGCGCTTTGCAATTTCCGGAAATAGCGGACGTGCCCGGCAGAAGCGCGGGGGAAGGCGGGCTGCTCCACAGGCTCGACTACGAAACGCAAGGGCTGTTGCTGATTGCCCGGACAAAGACAGCGATGCAATCTTTTCTGGAACAGCAGAAAGAAGGCACGTTCCGGAAAGAATACAGCGCTCTTGCCGCAAAAAGCGAAACAGCGCTTGGGGGCTTTCCCCCAATGGCCCCGCACCCCGGCCAGAACATCATCCAAAGCGCTTTCAGGCCCTACGGCCCGGGACGAAAAGCGGTTCGCCCCACAACTGGCGAACAGTACCGTACGGAAATTCTTGAAACCCATTCCCTCGCCAGCGGCCTAACGGCATTTCGCCTTGGGATAGTCCGGGGATTCCGCCACCAGATACGCAGCCACCTTGCATGGCTGCGTATGCCCATCCTTAACGACAGCCTGTACGGCGGCAGGCCCTTTGGCGGCGGGTTTCTTGGCCTTAGGGCTTTCTCTCTTTCGTTTACCGATCCGGCTTCGGCGAAGGAGCGGACTTTTTCGATCCCGCAGATTGAGCCCGGCGACGTGTAGCCGCCGCTGTGCATTCCGCTAGAGGTTCATCCCCGGCTTTACAGTTTTCCGTATCCCCGGTACATTGGTAGCACCATGAAGAAAGTTTCTTTAACCGGAATTAAACCCACCGGAGACCTTCACATCGGCAACTATTTTGGCGCGATAAAGCCTGCGCTGGAACTTGCCAAAGAGTACGACGCCCGGTATTTTATCGCCGACTACCACGGCCTTAATGTAATGAAGAACCCTGTAGAGCTCAACACCAGCATAAGAAAGGTGGCGGCAGGGTGGCTTGCTTCGGGCCTTGACCCACAGAGCGTAATTTTTTACCGCCAGAGTTCCATCCCTGAAGTGTTTGAACTTACCACAATGCTTATGGCCTTTACGTCCAAGGGCCTTATGAACCGGGCCCACGCCTACAAAGCCGCCGTGCAGGAAAACAACGAAAAAGGGGACGACCCCGATGCCGGAGTCAACATGGGGCTTTTTACGTACCCGGTGCTTATGGCCGCCGACATTATCCTTTTTGATTCGGATGTAGTGCCCGTGGGCAAAGACCAAGTACAGCATATCGAGATGGCTCAGGACATAGCCCAGTCGGTAAACGCCAACTACGGCAAGGAGCTGCTTAAAGCGCCGCAGGCGGCGGTGCGGGAGACAGTGGCGGTGGTTCCCGGCCTTGACGGACGCAAAATGAGCAAGAGTTACAACAACGTTATCCCGCTTTTCGCTCCGGAAAAAGACCTGCGTAAAACCATCATGCGGATAGTAACCAATTCCCAAGCTGTGGAAGAACCCAAAGACCCGGATTCAAGCCAAATCTTTCTGTTGTACAAACTTTTCGCTTCCCATGATGAACAGGCGGCGCTGGCCGGGCGTTACCGTGCCGGGGGCATGGGCTGGGGCGAGGCCAAGGAAGAGCTTTTTAGGGTGATAAACCGGGAACTTACCCCCGTGCGGGAACAGTACGATGCCATAATGGCCGACATTCCGGCGCTGGACAGAATTCTTGAGCGGGGCGCGGAAAAGGCCCGGCACATAGCGGCCGCCACGATTAAGCGTTTTAGGAAAGCGGCGGGGATAGATTGAAAATTCCCCTGAAAGATTAGCCTCGCGGCGTTTCCGGCTTTGCCTGTTCGCCGCCGCCTGTTTTACCGAAAAAGATGCGCCCCATGATGGCGGCGGTGTTCTGCTGAAGTATAATGCCCATTACCGCGGGCAGCGCCGCCGCTTGGGGAAAGTATTGTATCGCCAGCGTCATGGCGGCGACGCTGTTTCTCAGGCCCGATGCGAACAAAAAGGAAACTTGTTTTTCCCTGTTGAATTTGCCCGCAAACGCAACAAGCCGGGCGCAGGTAAAGCTTAACGCAATAAAGCCAATGCAGACGGCGATAACAATCCACAGCCGGGGATTGTCCAGCCGTATCTGCGGCGCTACAGCCGCGGTATTGGCGGCGAGTACGAAAATCACGAATATCTTGGAAAGCGGAGTAAGATAGGGAGAAATCAACGCCGGAATTTTCCCCCGGCTTGACTCGTTAAGGCTCACGCCCGCGATTGTGGGAATTACTATCATTAAAACCAGAGAAATAGTCATGGATACCATGTCCAAATCCATGCCGGTTCCCACAAAAAACCGTATCGTGCCCGGCACAACCAGCGGGGAAAGGATCGTGTCCAGCAGTATCAGGGTAAGCGCCAGCGCGGGATCGCCTTTGAAAATCGAAACCCAAATGAAAGCTGTTACTGCCGCAGGCACTGAATAAAGAAGCACGTAGCCGGTAACAACATCAGGATCATCTCTGAAAATCAGCCTGCTTAAAGTGAATACCACAAAGGGCATAAAAAGGCGGGCCATGAAAAAGAAAAGAAGAATGGGGACGGGCGAGGATACGGTTCTGCCCAGCTCCCTGACACGGAGTTTCAGCGCCCCAACCAAGGTTACAGTTCCAAAAAACCAAGGGACAAGGGGCCGCAGGTTGATAAAAACCCAAGGCAGCGCGACGCCCAGAACAACCCCCAGAGAAACAAGCAGGGGGAACATCCGTTCAAGAAATCCGTTTACACGGTTTGCTGTTTCGGGGTTTAGCTTTACAGGCATATTCGTAATGTAGAATAGCCTGTAAACGTGAAAGTTTCAATGTCGGCAGGCGGCGCTTCTATGCCGTGAAAACCGCCGTAACGCGAACTACATCGTAAAATACTGCAATCTTTCCCCAAAAAACACCCGAAACATGGAAGACACGCCCTTGTAATACGATAATATTGCGAAAAAACGGCGATAATCTACTACAATTAAAGTAGAGCGTGGCGTGCGTACTGCCGGTGCGGTTATTGCGGAACAGAGAAGGAAACATTATTGCAGGAAAGCTTTTTTCACGGGTATACTCCGGCCGCATCCGTAAGTCAGGTTTGCCTGGAACGCCCGCGGATTAACCGCCTATTGGAAAGGGCCGTGCGAAAACCCATCGTCAGTGTTGTGGCTGGCGCGGGGTACGGCAAGACTCAGGGAGTGTACGCCTTCGCCAAAAAAATTAATGTCCGCACCGCGTGGATACAGATTTCGCAGCGGGACAATCTGGAAGGCCGCTTTTGGGAAAACTTCACATCCGCCATATCAATCGTCAGCAGGGAGGCTGCCGAAAAACTGCGGCAAATTGAATTTCCCGCTACGGAACAGCAGTTTCAGCGGCTTTTTGAGATTTCCCGCCAGGATGCCATTCCCAACGAAAAATACCTTTTTGTGTATGACGACATACACCTCATTACCAGTACAACCGTGCTAGGCTTTCTGGAGCGGTGTTTGAGCGCGCTATTCCCTAACATCACTTCAGTGCTTATCTCCAGAACAGAGCCGTCCCTTAGGATGGAAAAACTTGAGGCTAAAAAACTCATCGCCCGGATCACCGGAGAGGATTTGCGCTTCAGCCGGGATGAGATGATTTCTTACTTCAGGCTCCGGAATGTCAGCCCCGGCCCTAGGCTGGCATCCGCCATTTACCACGACACCGAAGGCTGGGCCTTTGCCATACATCTTGCCGCCCTGTCGCTCAGGAACGCGCCGCTCAGGAATGCGTCCGCCGGGAACCTTCAAAGCTGGATGCCCCATGTCCCGCAGCTTCTAAGGGCCGGCGCTTCCAGACTGATCGAAAGCGAAGTCATGGCATCCGTTTCGCCTGAGTTAAGGCGGCTTTTGATCAAGCTGTCCCTTGTCGAAAATTTCGATCCTGATCTTGTGCGGGAAATAGGCAAAGACCCGCTTTTGATTAAACAGATGGAAGGCATAGATTCTTTTATCCGCTTTGACAGTTTCTTGAACTCTTACCGCATCCATCATTTTTTTCTGGACTACTTGCGGGAAAAACAGGATGAACTAACCGAAGAGGAAAAAAAAGATGTGTGGACAAAGACCGCGCTCTGGTGCGCCGCGAACAACAGGAAAATGGACGCCATTATCAGCTACGACAAAGCAGGGGATTACGGCGGCATTGTTAGTATCTTTAACACGCTTCCCCTAATGCTGCCCACCGCGATGGCCCGGTTTATCTTTGATATTCTTGAAAGAGCGCCGCCGGAGGTTTACCGGGACTACCCTGAAATTATCGTTATACGCAACCGCATCCTCAACAGCCTTGGGCGCTTCGAGCAAAACCGCACCGAGACGATTGAAATTATTCCCATGCTTCAAGCGATGCCAGACAGTCCCCGAAAGCATGGCATACTAAGGGCCTGTTACATAAATCTTGGCTTTATTGGCTTAATACAATCCATTCATACCAAGCAATACGATTTTACCGGATACTTTATGAACGCGGCCCTTGAATCAGAACACGCGGGGCACATCGTCAAAGCTCCAGTCAATGGAATAATTATGAGTTCATACGCATGCAGAGTTGCCGCCCCCGCAACAGTGGAAGATATGGAAACATACATTGAAATGATAGGCAGAATCGTCCCCTATTCCACTCTGGCTATGGGGGGATGTCAGGCGGGAATGTACGAGCTTTGCCGGGGGGAATTTGAATTTTACCGTGGGGACATTCAAAAAGCGGAAACACAGCTTGCGCAGAGCCTTGCCAAGTCACGCAAAGCACAGCAGTACGAAATTGCGAACAGGGCGCTGTTTTACCTTCTGCGCATCAATGTATTCCGGGCAGACGCCAAAGAATTTGAACATATCTTCGAACAGCTCCGTGCCGAACTGGAAGAACCGCTTTTTCTGAACCGGCATTTTTACCATGACATTGTTACCGGCTGGTATTATATTCAGACAGGCCAAAAAGAAAAAATTGCCCCTTGGCTGAAAAGCGGCTACGAAAAAAGCGAACTTAATTCAATGGTTCAGGGGCTGGAAAGGCTGGTTAAGGCGAAATATTATTTGTCCAAGAAACAGTACCCTGCCGCTCTTGCTGTCATGGAAAACCGGGGAGATGTGGAACCCATTGTTATGGGCGACATCGAAATGAAAGCTCTTGAAGCAGTCTGCCGCTACGGCTTACAGGACAGGGAGGGCGCTTTTAAAGCTCTTTATCAGGCGCACCAGCTTGCGGCTCCCTCAGGGCTTTTCATACCCTTTGCCGAACTGGGCAAGGACATGAGGGCGCTTGCGGAAACAGCCATAAAGGACATTTCTTCCGGCGGCACTGCGGCGGGGCTTTGTCCGCAGTGGCTTGAGGAAATCCGCCGGAAGGCCGCCGTTTACGCGAAAAAGCTGTACCGCCAAAGCGAGCGCGCCTGCCAGCGAAGCGGACGCCGCAAAGGTTCGCCCCTTTCTCCGCGGGAAATGAACGTCCTTTCAGGTCTTTCTCAGGGCCTTACCATGGAAGAAATTGCCGGGGCAGCCTCCATTTCGCCTAACACTGTTAAAAGCGCCGTTAAAAGCGTTTACAGTAAGCTCGGCGCGCTTAACAAAGCAGACGCGATACGGGCGGCGGCGGAAAAAGGCATTTTGTAGCGGGGCATTGCATGGCTAGATTTTTATTGACAGGCGGCCTTTCCCTTTCAGATGAACCGTTTGTACTGGAAAGAAAGCGTATCCATTGCCTGCTGGAAAAGGCCGCCGGAAATTCCGTGGTGCTTGTTACCGCGGGAGCAGGTTATGGCAAGACCCGCGCCGTAGATTCCTTTTTGCGCTGGAAACATAAAACGGCTGTTTGGTTATCCCTTACAGAGCGGGATAACGATCCCCTGTATTTCTGGGAAAGCGTTACCAAAACCGTAACCCTTCATGACTGCCGCGCCGGAAAAGGTTTGGAAGAAATAGGGTTTCCCGAATCGCCCAGCCAGATATTCCGCTGCCTTTCGGTTCTGGCGGACACTGTCGCGCGCGGAAAGCGATTCGCAATCGTGGCGGATAATTTTCACCTGATAAACGGGAAACCCATCCTCGATTTTGTCAACGGACTTTTGACATCTCCCTATCCCAAAGAAACAATGATCCTGATTTCCCGCATGGAGCCGGACATTAATGTTATGAGCCTTTTTTCAAAGGGGATTTTGTCCCGTGTTACCGTAGATGATTTGCGTTTTAACGAAGAAGAAATCGCCGCCTATTTCCGGCTTAGGAATATAAGCCTTACGCCGGATGACGTGAAAAACATCTTCGCCGATACCGAAGGCTGGGCGCTGGCGATACGCCTTATCGCGGAAGAAATTAAAAACGGGAAACCATACAGCCGCTGCCTTCTGGCTGGCGGGAGCGTCAGGAGCATGATAGACACGCTATTCGCTTCTGTCCCGGTTTCGTATCAGCGTTTTCTTGTTACCGTTTCTTTTTTTGATCAATGGCCGGCGGAGGTTTTGTCGAAAATTCTTCCCCCGCCGGAAGAACAAATTATTTACCTGAATCACCTGAGCGCTCTTTACCATTACGATGTGTACTTGCACTGTTTTAGAATACATCCGCTTTTTCTGGAATATCTGCGGGAAAAGCAGGGGGAAGTTTCCCGGCAGGAAATAAAAAACGCCTGCTCCATTTACGCTCAGTGGTGCATGGAAAACCGTTTGCTGGCGGGCGCCGCGATCAGTTACGGAATGACCGGGGATTACAAGGGCCTTATGAACGCGATTTATTCCTCTCCCCGCATCATGTCAAGGCCGGCAGCCGCATCGTTCATGGAAATTCTTGAACGGGTTTTTTCCGATGACGGGCGCGATGAAGATGATGAAAACTTTTTGTTTCTTCGCCATGTAACAAGAGCCGGACTCCTTTTTAACTTGGGGCGTTACAACGAGTCAAAGGCCGATCTTGAAAAGAGCATCCGTAAATTCGAGGATATGCCGCCGGGCCTTTTGCGTTTTTGGATACTGTCCGCCTGTTACAACACCCTTGGAACTCTCAGCCTTTTCACGTATCGCATAACACGGGACATAAGCCCGGCGGTTGAATACTTTCAGCGTGGAAACTATTACCGCATGTGCAATCCATATGTTGTTTCCGGCCCCATGGCAAAGACAAGTGTTGGTTCCTACGCGAATATATTGGGACACTCGCCCAGAGATGGGGAATTTGAACAGTACATTGACATTATTGCCCGCTGCATTCCCCACGCTTCACATTCCATTGGCGGGTATCTTGGCGGCGCTGACAGCCTGTGCCGGGCGGAGCTTGAGTACTTTAAAGGGGAACTGAATGCCGCCGAGCAACACGCGAGGGAAGCTGTTTTTAAGGCCCGTGAAAAAAAGCAGTACGAGATTGAAAACAAGAGCCTTTTTTACCTTTTGCGAATATACCTTTGCTCCGGTGATGTTGACGCAGGCAGGGAAACATACGCGCAGATGGAAGCGCTGCTTGACCTGCCGGATTACATTAACCGCTATCTGATATACGACATTACATTAGGCTGGATATATGCCCACACCGGCATGACAGAACGAATCGCGCCTTGGCTAAAAAATGATTACGAGGAAAGCGACCTAAACTTACAGTATCAAAATTATGAAACAATGACAAAGGCAAAAAGTCTGCTCGCCGAGAAGCGTTATGCGCAAATGCTGAGTTTTACGGAGCGGAAAGAAGCGCGCGAGGGGCTGGGCTCTTACTACTTGGGGATGCTGGAACTAACAGTTTTGCGAATGGCCGCCCATAGCCGCATGGGCGATGAACAGGGCGCGTTGAAGATTTTGGAGGCGGCCTACGGAATGGCGCAGTACAATTCCGGCGGCGGCGAAGCGGACTGCCCGGTAGTTTTTGATATGCCCTTTATTGAACTTGGCGAAGATATGCGGAATGTGGCAAACATGGCGCTTAACGCCGCCGCTACTGTAGGAACATCCGCCGTTCCCGTAACTTGGCTGGAGGCGATACGGGGCAAGGCTTCGGTTTACGCGAAAAAACTAAGCGCGGCGGCGGATCAATACCGGGGCGGGGGCGAAGAGGAAGAAGCCCCCTTTTTTACATCCAGAGAACTGGCGGTATTAAAGGGCATTTCCAGAGGGCTTACCAGAGAAAAAATCGCCGCCGAATCATCCCTTTCGGTAAGTAGCGTTAAAAACATCATCAAGGCCGTTTATGGCAAACTGGGGGCCATTAACCGCGCTGATGCCATACGGATTGCCACCGCTCTGGGACTGCTGAAGTAAACGAAGCCGCCGGAGGCATTTCTCCGGCGGCACAAAGGCGGTGTTATGACAACATTCTCCAAAATTCCATGCGCGGCCGCAAATAAATATCCGTTTGGGTGTAGTTCGTTCTCAATAACTTTATAGATTGTACATTGGAGAGAAAAAATGAAACAAACATCCGCCGGAAACGGCGATTTGCCGCCTGCCGCAGAAGGTGAAACCAGCATTATCGGCCGCAGGGAAATAATGCCCTTGCTGGCTAAGGCAGGGCAGGCGCTAAAGCACTACGATAGCGCGATGGGCTGTCTTGCGGCGATAATCGACAGCTCCGGCAGGGCCATACATAAGCAAACGCCGGTTTGCGAGTTTTGCGTAAAAAACACGCATGAGCCATTGCGGGTTTGCCAAGAAAGCGAGTGCCCATGCCATGACGTACATCAAGAGGCTCTTGACGAATCCAGACGAACTGGGGGCGTGTATGTGTATTCCTGCGCCGCGGGCTTTGTGTTTTGGACAAGCCCCCTTTACCGGAACGGGCGGTACGCCGGGGCCATGACTGCGGGGCAGGTTATTTTAGGCGGGCGCGGCATGGCGCTGGAAAGATTCCGCGGCCTCTGCAATAACAAGGACGCCGTGCAGATGTTTTCGGCAATGATCAAGGATATGCCGGAAAAGAGCCACGAGGAAGTCAAAGCTATGGCCGAAATGCTGGGGCTCTGCGCCGGGGAAATCTCAAAAGGAAGGGAAGGGCCGTGTGAATTGATTCGCCGCAAAATCTGGCAGAATGTACCTCCCCAAAACGCTGGCGGGACACCGGATCAGGCATCAAAAGATGCCCCGCAGGATTCCGGCGCGGACGGCTCCCGGCTAGGGGTGCTGGAAAAGGAGCGGACGCTTGTCGCGGCGTTCCGGCGGGGGGACAACAAGGCAGGATGCCGGATTTTGAAAGAACTCATGGACTGCGCCATAGCTGTGGCAGGGCCGGAAAACATGGAACTTGTCCGCTTTCGGGCAATCGAGCTGGTGGTACTTCTTTCCAGAGCCGGGGATACCGAAACGTGCCACGGCGATACCCTATTGGAAGCCAATAACCGGAATTTAAACCGGATACTGGAATCAAAAACCACCGAAGACCTGATCGAAAACCTGTATCAAGGCGCTGAACGCATCGCCGGCAAGATTTTTTCCTTTCAGGGAATGCGCCACGCTGCGGCTATCCGCAAGGCTGAACGCTATATCTGGGAAAACTACACCCGCAAGATCAGCCTTCAGGAAATCGCTCAGGCTTCCGGCCTTTCAGCGCCCTACTTCAGCACGATTTTCAAGGAAGAAATGGGCGAAAACCTTTCGTTTTACCTTAACCGCCTTAGGGTAGAAAAGACGGTAGCTCTGCTTACGGAAACCGGGAAACCTTTAAGCGAAATCGCAAAGCTCTGCGGGTTTGAAGATCAAAGCTGGTTTTCCAAAACATTCAAAAGTTTTACCGGGATAAGTCCGGGAAAATTCCGGGAGAGCGGCGGCGGATATTTGGCCGGGAACCGTCAGGACACGCAAACAAGCCCGGCGCTGTTTAACCACAAGGAGTAACTATGAACAGGAACTATACAACAACTACAGCTTCAACTCAGGACAAAACCGGGGTAATACTGCGGGACGCTCAGGCTCTTATGGCGGTGTACACGAGGGCGACGGGAGCCTTCGCCTGCGTGTACGACCATAACTATACGCCTATGCCCGGAATTTCTTTGGAAACAGGCGGCGAAAAAAACGCCTGTTCTTTGTGCGCTAATTCCTTTTGCACCAAGGGCAAAAAGAACGTGAACGTGAATAATCGCCCGGGCGCTTACGCAAGCCCTTGCGGAAAAATACATACGAGCGCGATTAAGGAATCGCACCGCTTGGGCGGTTCCTACACGTACGAGTGTCCCCTTGGGTTTATGTTCTGGACGAGCCCGCTGTATTTTAACGGGCAGTTTGCGGGCGCTCTTTGTGGCGGCGGGTTTCTTGGGGTAGACAGCGAGGAAGCCTGCGCCCGTATCCATACCATATACGGCGAGGCCGTAAGCGAGGGGGAACTAAAACAAACGCTGAGCCATTTTCCCTGTGGAGAAGGCCAGAAGGTTAAGGCCCTTGCCGAACTCATGCTTGTGTGCGCCAAATCCCTTTCCGCCGGAAGCGATGGCTGCCATGCCGCAGCGGAACGCCGGACGGAACAGCAGGCGGAGCTTTCGGCAAGAATCGAGGTCTTGAAGAACCAGTACCCGCTCGCAAGCCACCGGCCCGAATACCCGCTGGACAAGGAACGGGAACTGCTTGACGCGCTCAGGCGGGCGGATACGGGGGCGGCAAGGTATATATTGAACGAAATTCTGGCGGCTGTTTTTTTGGCGAACCCGGATCAGTTCAAGCATATCCAGTATAGAGCTATGGAACTGGCGGTGCTTATTTCCCGCACGGATACCGGCTGCGGGTTCTCGGCGCAGACTGTTCTTGAAACAAACAGCCAGTACATAAACTCTATCCGGGAAGCCGACACTATTGAAGAACTTACCGATGCCATGCATCAGATTTTTGACGGCATAGCCGGGCAGATATTCAGCTTTCAGGGGATGCTCCACGCATCGGCGCTGAAAAAAGCCGAACGGTTTATTTTGGACAACTTTACCCGGAGGATTAGCCTGGAGGAAATCGCGCGAGTATCGGGATTTTCAGCGCCTTATTTCAGCACGATTTTCAGGGAGGAAATGGGCGAGAACCTTTCGAGTTACCTTAACCGCCTTAGGGTAGAGAAGGCCGGATATATGCTTACCAGCACGAATTTCTCCCTGAGCAAGATAGCCCGCGCCTGCGGGTTTGAAGACCAGAGCTGGTTTTCAAAGATTTTTAAGCTTTACACGGGAGCAAATCCGGGAAAATACCGCAGTCAGGGGGGAAAGTCCGATTCAGGAATCCCCGAAATCAGGTTTTCGGCAAGTCTTGGCGGGTAGGCCCCCCGCCGCGCGTGAGCCATGCATTTCTGCCAAAGCCCCGGCAGGGGAGGATATACGGTTTAAGAATCCCGCATGGGGAACCCGCTACGGAGCCACGGTCTCCTACGCGGAAAGTCCACGCAAATGGCTTCTTAAACCGTATATCCTCCCCTGCCGGGCATTGTACTGATGGCTCACGCGCGGCGGGGCATTGCTGGGGGAAGAACATCATCCACGGCATTTACCCCCGGTAGCCTCCCCGGATTCCGGGGAGGGCTGTGGGAAGGATGCGGGAAGGATGCGGGGGGCTTACATCTGGTGTGTCCAGCGAGTGCCGTCCCACGTGTATGTGCCAACAAGCGTACCGCCAGAGTTGTTTCCGCACGGAACTTATGCTATATTTACCGTATGATCGTTAAACAGACTGTCGAAATCCCGCCTGACCGTAGGCTGATCATCACCGTACCCAGTGAAGTGCCAGCGGGAAAGACCATTCTTACTTTTACTCCAGCCCATGACTCCCTGCGGGTCGCCAGCCACAGCCGCAAACCCATTTCGGGGTACTTTGGCATCCTTTCCCCACAAACATACGGCGATGGTGTTGCGTATCAGCGGCAACTCAGGGACGAGTGGGATGACTGAAAGCCGCTTTGTACTGGACACCAATGCGGTAATTTTTCTTGCTACCAAGGGCAGCGTAATTCCTTCCAGTCTGGAGGAAGAATTGAATGAAGCGGATTTGTTTATCAGTGTCATATCCGAGATTGAATTGTTTTCCAAGCCTGCGTTGCCGCCAAATGAGGAGGAAAATCTTCGCTCATTTCTCTCCAGTAGGATCCCGATTATGGAACTTACGGAAGCGGTTAAAAAAGAAACTATCGCCCTTCGCCGCAGCGCTAGGCTAAAACTTCCTGATTGTATCATTGCTGCGACAGTTACCGTTTTGAACGCAGTACTCCTGACGGCCGACAAAGAACTCCTTGCCCTTTCATGGCCCGGCTTTCGCGCAAAAAATCTTTTCTGAAAGCCAGATCCAGCCCCCCGCCGCGCGTGAGCCAGCGGTACAATGCCCGGCAGGGGAGGATATACGGTTTAAGAATCCCGCATGGGGAACCCGCTACGGAGCCACGGTCTCCTTCGCGGAGAGTCCATTGCAAAATGGCTTCTTAAACCGTATATCCTCCCCTGCCGGGCATTGTCACGCTGGCTCACGCGCGGCGGGGCATTACTGGGGGGCTCCGCAGAGCATCATTCACGGCCCCCAACCCGCCGGAACGAGTCCCGGTAGGTTGGGAAAAGCCGCCTACCATGCAACGCCCAGCGCAACGCCGGGGTGGAAGCGGGGAGAAATGCCCTCGGTACCAATTAGTACGGGAGCGGCCACAGTTATGTTCCAGTGCCAGCTCCATGCCCAGCCGCCCCACGGCCTTCTGCCGCCAAGTCTGTACCCAATGGCGGGGACTATCATCACCCCCACGTTTTCGTGTCGTTCCCAATACCACATCGACGTCGAGCCCCAAGCAGTAGGTACCGACCGCTCCTCCCTCCTCCATACATCCATTATGCCCAGTCCAAGGCCGAGCTCCAAGAAGA
>WQUW01000003.1 GCA_009781915.1 Treponema sp.
CAGGGGAGGATATACGGTTTAAGAAGCCATTTGCTCAGGCTCTTTAGCGTAGGAGACCGTGGCTCCGGAGCGGGTTCCCTGGGCGGCTTCTTAAACCGTATATCCTCCCCTGCCGGAGCTTTTTGCGGAAATGCTTGGCTCACGCGCGGCAGGGGGGCGGGTTACTGGGCGAGCCTTTGTATGGTTTCCATGTCGAGGCCGGTGATGTCGTGGATCAGCTCCGGGGACAGTCCTTTTGCGAGGGCGTTGCGGGCTGTCTGCTCCATGCCCAGCCCAATGCCCTCCTTACGGCCTTTCTCTATGCCCCTGACTTCCCATTCCGCCGAAATACCGATTTCTTCAAGTGTTCGTTTCAATGACGCTATCGCCGTATTGCTCATCTTGTATGCCTCCTGTAACGCTTTCTTGTTCGCCCGCGCTACCGCGTCAAGATACGCCCATATCTGGGCATCCTTGCCCAGAGCCGCTATCTTGTCCGCAATCAGCCGTACCCGCCGCGCGTCAAGTTGGTCGTCCAAGCCTTTCAGCCAGACGTTTTCTTCCTCGGAAATTTTGCCGCTGTCAATTATCTGAATGGGCAAAACATCCCCGCTTACAATATATATCCCCGGCCATTTTTCTTCAACCGTGAATTTTCGATCTCCGGTCAGGTGGTCAATAAGCTTGCGGGGCTTGTGGCTTCCCACGAAAGTCAGGCTTAGGCCGCTTACATTCGCTTTGCGGGACGACACGTACAGGCAGGCGTAGGCGTAGGTCTTGTAAAACTCCTGGACAGACACGTAGTCGCCGGGGCTTTTGTACTCCAGTATGTTCACAGCGCGGAAAATCGAAGCGATGTTTTTCTTAATTTCCACGTCTGCGGTCTTTTTTATGATAACAACGTCAATGCGGAGGGGCTCAGTCGTGAGCTGCTGTTCCGGCGCAAACTCCAATACGTGGCGGTACTCGCCGAGTTCCATCTGGATCGCCTCGTAGAAGGCCGGATGCCACGCGATACGCTCTTTGGTTTGGGGCGCGGCTGGTTTTTCAGGTGGCGTGGTCTTTGCCATAGTACAAGTATAAGCCGCCCAGTGGGGAATAACAAATGCGGGGGGAATGCCGTAAGCTCCGCCTGCTTCGCGCAGCCTTCCCGGCCCCGCCGGGAAGGCCCCCAGCAATGCCCCCGCCGCGCGTGAGCCTCTAGGACAATGCCCGGCAGGGGAGGATATACGGTTTAAGAAGCCATTTGCCCAGGCTCTTTAGCGTAGGAGACCGTGGCTCCGTAGCGGGTTCTCTGGGCGGCTTCTTAAACCGTATATCCTCCCCTGCCGGGGCTTTTGGCGGAAATGCTCACGCGCGGCGGGGGGCTGGCGAGAATGGTGAAAATTTGCTACAGTAAAGTAGTCAGACTCAAACCACATGGAGAATATATGGCCGTTTTTGTTACCGGGGCCGGGGGCTTTCTTGGCCAGGCGCTGGTTGGCGCCCTTATCGAGCGGGGCAGGGAAGTACTCGCCTTCGATTTTAACCCGCCCAGCGAGGAGACCCTGTCCCGGTGGAAGGGCAAGGCGGAGTTCTGTCAGGGGGACATCCGGGACTCAAAGCTCATCTCTAGCCTTACCGCCCGCAGCGGGACAAGCGACCCCGTCATTCATCTGGCGGGCATCTTGACCGCCCGCTGCGACCAAGACCCCAATCTGGCGATGGAGGTCAATGCCGGGGGAACCGGCAACGTCCTTAAAGTCGCGCTGGAAAACGGCAAGCGCCGGGTCGTGTTCGCCAGCACAATCAGCGTGTACGGGCGGGGACTTCCTCAGCCCATTGTCGAGGACGTACCCCTGGAGCCGGACGGCTGGTACGGCCTTACCAAGCAGTTCGCCGAGCAGATGGGCCTTTTGTACGCCCGCCGCCACGGCCTCGATTTCCGGGCAATCCGCTTCGCCGCCGTTGCCGGGCCGGGCCGGGTCGCCGTGGGCTCCGCCAGCCTGTTTACCTCACTCATCGCCGAAAAAGCCGCGAAGGGGGAACATTACGACATTGAAGTAACCGCCGACACCTCCTATCCTGTGGTGTACATCACGGATGCCGTCAGCGCCCTGCTGAAACTCATGGACGCCCCGCAGGCGAAAAGCCGGGTGTACAATATCGCTTCGGGGAATGTCGTCGTCGATAAAATGACAGCCTACGTTAAAAGCATACTTCCCCACGCGTCGTTCAGTTACAAGACCAACGAAGGCATTATGGCCGTTGTGTCCGGATACAAGGAATGGACAATAGACTGCGCCCGCGCGGAAAGAGAAATCGGCTGGAGTTCCGGCTATACCGTCGAAAAAATGGTGGACGACATTATAGCCAAGACCCGCTTGGCGTGAGGCCGGGATGTTAGGGCCAATAGTAAACGCCGCCGTTATCGTCATTTGCGGCCTTGCCGGATGCTTCCTTGTCCGCAGCATCCCTCCAAGATTTGAAGAGATAATACGAAAAGCCGCCGGCCTTTCCGTCGTGTTTGTCGGCATTAGGGGCGCGCTGGTAAACGAGCGCCTGACGCTCCTTATCATGAGCATGTTCATAGGAGCCGTTATCGGGGAACTGGTGGACATCGACGGACGCATGAACCGCTTGGGCCAGTGGGCGGAACGCAGGCTTGGTTCCGGCGGATCAAGCGGCGGGCGCTCGTTTTCAAGGGGCTTTGTTACCACCAGCGTGCTGTTCTGCGCCGGATCAATGGCAATCGTCGGCTCCATACAGAGCGGCCTTACCGGCAACCACGAGATACTGTTCGCCAAGTCCGTTCTTGACGGGGCCATCTCCATCGTTTTTGGGGCGTCTATGGGAATCGGCGTAGCTTTTTCCGCTATTCCGGTGTTTCTTTATCAGGGGGGAATTGTCCTGTTGTCCATTGCCGTAAGGGATGTTCTTACGCAGGACATCATCAGGGAAATGTCCGCCGCCGGAAGCCTTGTTGTGGCGGCTATCGGATTTAACTTTTTGAGCATAAAAGAGATTAAGGTCGCCAATTTTATACCGGCGATTTTTATTCCCCCCGTCTACATGATGTTCGGGGAGCTTTTGCGGGGTTGACTTGAACAAACTCATTATTAAGGGCGCGCGCGAGCATAACTTAAAAAACATCGACCTGGAACTGCCCAGAGACAAGCTCATCGTCATATCCGGACTTTCCGGCTCCGGGAAAAGTTCCCTCGCCTTCGATACCATATTCGCCGAAGGCCAGCGCCGCTATGTCGAAAGCCTTTCGGCCTACGCCCGCCAGTTTTTGGGCCGCATGGACAAGCCGGATTTGGACTACATTGAGGGCCTTTCCCCCGCCATCTCCATAGAGCAAAAAACCACCCACCGCAACCCCCGATCCATCGTGGGAACCGTAACGGAAATATACGACTACTACCGCCTCTTGTTCGCGCGCATCGGCATTCCCCATTGCCCGGACTGCGGCAAGGAAATCCACGAGCAGCCCATCGACCAGATTATTGACACCATCATGCAGATGAAAGAAGGCAGCCGTATTCAGTTGCTGGCCCCGGTAATCCGGGGGAAGAAAGGGGAACACCAGAAAATTATCGAGGACGCGAAAAAGGCAGGCTTTGTCCGGGCCAGAATAGACGGCGTTCCGGTAAGCCTTGACGAAAAAATACGCCTTGACAAGCAGAAAAAGCACACGATAGAAATCGTGGTAGACCGCCTTGTCATGGGAAGCGGCATCAGGCAGCGCCTTGCCGAGTCCGCCGAGGCGGCGCTTCAGGCGGCGGACGGGGTCATGCTTGTCCTTTGCCAGAGCGGGGGAGGGGACTCAGAGCCCGCCGGGACGAGCGAGCGGTTTTTCAGCCAGAAGAACGCCTGCCCGGACTGCGGCGTTTCCATTCCGGAACTCCAGCCCCGGCTTTTTTCGTTTAACAACCCCTTTGGGGCCTGTCCCGCCTGTACGGGGCTGGGGCTTAAAATGGAGTTCGATCCCGCACTTATCATGCCCGACCGTTCCCTTTCGTACAACGAAGGGGGGCTATTGCCCTACAATCCCGAATCGCCGTGGTATCGCAGCCGCTTTGAAAGCCTCGCCAAGCACTATAAGTTTAGCCTGGACACGCCGCTGAAAAACATCCCCAAAAAGGCAATGGACGCCATGTTCTACGGGAGCGACGCGAACCTTGAAATTAACTACATCAACAAGGAAGGCACGCACCACTTCGATTACAACACCAAATTCCCCGGAATCGTGGAAGACCTTAAACGGCGCTACAACGAAACCCAGTCGCCGGGGATTAAGGACTGGCTTGAAAAGTTTATGAGCCAGAAATTTTGCGAGGAATGCGGGGGCAAGCGGCTTAAACCCGAAGTTCTTGGGGTAACCGTTGGGGGCCGCAATATTTGGGAACTTACCGGCCTTTCGGTCGCCGATTCGCTTAAATTTTTCCAGAACGTGAAATTCAACAAGACCGAAAGCGCCATCGCCTACCAGATTCTGAAGGAAATTAGAGCCCGGCTGGGCTTTATGCAGAATGTGGGGCTCGATTACCTTACTCTGGAACGCAAGGCCTCAACGCTTTCCGGCGGGGAAGCCCAGCGCATACGGCTTGCCACCCAAATAGGTTCAAGCCTTGTCGGTGTCCTTTACATTCTGGACGAGCCTTCCATCGGGCTTCACCAGCGGGACAACCAGCGCCTTATCGAAACCCTGCTTCACCTGCGGGACATCGGCAACACGCTTATCGTGGTCGAGCATGACGAGCAGACCCTGCGTACAGCCGATCACATTGTTGACCTTGGGCCCGGCGCGGGCGTGCATGGCGGGCAGGTTGTCGCCCAAGGGACTCCCGCCCAGATAATGAAATCTCAGGAAAGCCTTACCGGGCGCTACCTTTCGGGCAGCCTCAGAATGGAAGTACCCCCAAAGCGGCGGGAGGGCAACGGCCATAGCCTGCGCCTTGCCGGGGTAGCCGAGCACAACCTGAAAAATATCGACGTGGAACTTCCCTTGGGCAAGTTTACCTGCATCACCGGCGTTTCCGGGTCGGGAAAATCCACCCTGCTTTCCGATGTGCTGTACCCGGCGCTGTACAACCGGATAAACGGCTCGAACTACAGCGAAGGCCACTACCGCGAGCTTAAGGGGGCCGAGCATATCGACAAGGTAATCGACATTGACCAAAGCCCCATCGGGCGCACGCCCCGGTCTAACCCCATAACCTACGTGGGGGGCTTTACCGCCATCCGGGAAATTTTCGCGGGCCTTCCCGACTCCAGAATGAGGGGCTATAAACCGGGGCGGTTTTCGTTCAACGTCAAGGGGGGCAGGTGCGAGCATTGCGAGGGGGACGGAACCATCAAGATCGAAATGAATTTCCTTCCTGACGTGTACATTACCTGCGATAATTGCGGCGGCAAGCGCTTTAACCGGGAAACTCTGGACGTGCGCTACAAGGGCAAGAACATTTCCGAAGTGCTGGACATGACCATAGAAGAGGCCGCCGGGTTTTTCGCCCCCATCCCGCAGATCGCCAGAAAGATGGACACGCTTCTTTCGGTGGGGCTGGGATATGTCAAGCTGGGCCAGTCCGCCCTTACGCTTTCCGGCGGGGAGGCGCAGCGGGTAAAGCTGGCGCTAGAGCTTTCAAAGCGATCCACGGGCAAGACCTTTTACATTCTTGACGAGCCGACCACGGGCCTTCATTTTGCCGATGTAAAGCAGCTTATGGAGGTGATCCAGCGCCTTGTGGATCAGGGGAACACCGTGGTTATGATAGAGCATAATCTGGACGTGCTGCTTCAGGCCGATCACCTTGTTGATTTGGGGCCCGAAGGGGGAGACCGGGGCGGGCGGGTCATCGTTACCGGCACGCCGGAGGAAGTAGCCGAATGGGAGCCTTCCTACACGGGCAATTACATAAAAGAGCTTCTGGCCGAGCGGGTAAAAAAGAAAGCAAAGCCAAGGGCGGCACGGCAATGCGCCGCTTCCTGACCCGTCATGGCGCGGCGGCTGTCCTTTTGCCGTGCGCGCTGCTTGCTCTGGCGTTTCCCGCCGGGGCGCAGGAAGCCGATCCGGACTATGCCGCCGCCGCTGAAATAACCGGCAATGCCTACGGCGACGCTGACGGCAATGCCTACGGGGACGCTGACACCGATGCCGTGGGCGATGCCGCCGAGACCGAAACCGCCGCCGCCGTTCAGGTTGTCGAGGAACTTCACCCTGACGCCGCCCGCCTTGAAATGGAAATCAGAACCTCCTCGCTCATGGAACTGGCTTCGTGGGCCAGAGAACTGGGCCTAAGCGACGGCGGCACGCGGGAAGACCTTGCCTCTAGGCTCCGCGCCCACTATCGGCTACCATCTCCCTTCGGGGCGGCCTTTGTGGAGCAGCGGGTTATCACCATTGAATCAGCCGTTACCACCGAATACTTTACCCTTGACGTGGTAAACGAGGATTACGCGCGCTTTCGGGGGAACGTGGTAATAAGCCTTATGGACGGAAACGCCGTTCACCGGATTAGGGCTCAGGAAATACTCTACAACCGCACCCGGAACGTGCTAACAGCGTCCGGCGGGGTCGAGTATGTCAGGGAGGAAGGCAGCACCGTAGAAACATTCCGGGGGGACTCGATCACCGTAAACCTTGATAACTGGTCGGGCATATTTATCGACGGCGTGTCGGAGCGATCCATTGCGGGCAACCCCACCGCCTACCGCTTTGCCGGAACAATTATCTCCCGCAGCGCCGAGGGAGCCACGGTTCTTACCGGGGCGGAAATTACCAACCCGGCAAACGAGGAGGCGTTTTGGTCTATCACCGCTTCAAGGCTGTGGCTTTTGCCGGGCAACGATTTCGCCATCCTTAACGCCGTTCTGCGGGTGGGCAATATCCCCCTGTTTTACATTCCCTTTTTCTACTTTCCCGCGGATCAGGTGGTCTTTCGCCCGGTGCTGGGGTTCCGCACCAGAGAGGGAACGTTTTTGCAGACAACCACCTACCTTTTGGGCCGCCCCCGCGCCGATGTAATTACCGAAAGCTCTATCTCCATGATTTTCGGCGGCGCTGACGAGGGTATGGAAACACGGCGCGAAGGGATATTCCTTAGAACCACCGGGGAAAGAAGGCAAGACCCCAGCGACATCCGCCTTTCGGTGCTGTTCGACGCCTATGTAAACCTTGGCGCTTACATGGGGATGGAGCTTAACCTTCCCCGGCGGGGCCCCTTGGGGGAAATCGCCATTTCAGCGGGACTTGGCTTTACCCGCAATATTTACCAGATTGGCCACAGCAATACTCCCTTCCTGAATCACGACGGGGTAAGCGACTGGAACCGGAGTTCGTTCTTTTTTCTGGATTTGCCTGTCAGATACCGTTTTAGAATGACCGGTTCCTACCAGATACCCTTCGGCTCCCTTTCTTGGGACATTCCCTTCTATTCCGACCCGTTTGTTGACCGGGATTTTATGCGCCGCCCGCAGCCCAGAGACTGGTTCAGTATGCTTAGGGAATTCGCCGAAGGGGAAGGGCTTGACGACGAACACGCCGCCAATACCATTATGAGTTCGTACGACTGGAGGCTAAGCGGCAATTTTACCTTTCCGGCGGCGAGCCTTCGCCCCTTTGTCAACACGCTTTCGATTTCCAACATCTTTAGCTCGCTGACTTTTAACGTGCGCAACTCGCCCCCCCCGGCGAACCCGGCATCGCCGCCCAACCCCGAGGCGGCGTTCTTCTTTCCCAGCCGCTTTACCGTCTATTCGATTAACGCCGTCATTGCCGGAAACCCGCTCAGCCTTGGGGCCGCCCCGCCGGGGCCCGCGCTGCCCGCGCCGGGGCAGGAGCCGCCGGGGATTGCCCTGTTGCCGGATGTCCCCATTTCCCCCTGGCCAACGGTAGAAGTAGAGGAAGATACGGTGTATACCGGCGTACATGCCTTTTCGCCCCCCGCCTTGGCCCAAACCTTTCATCTGCGTCCGGGCGGGAGAACCCGGTTTTCCGTTGATTACCGCCTGACTCCCACCACGTCGATGGAAATGCAGTTTGACTCGTCCCCCGGTATCCCCAACGCTCCGCACTGGAGGGAACAGGAGGACGTTGACTGGGGGCAAATATCTACCATTCTGTCCCGCTTTAGGACGGACGGGAACATGGGCTTTGTTCTGGATCACCCCGGGGGCAACGCGACCTTGCGCTTTACGGGAACCGGCGAGTGGCAGGGTTTTATGTATCTTAACGAGGATGCCGAGGAGTTCGCCACGGGGCCCTATGACGACAGGCAGCCGGATCACGACAGGATTCAGGCTACGCGGGACAGGGCCGAAGGCCAGACTCAGTTCAGGTCGAACTGGGATTTTTCCACGACGCTGCGGCCCTTTTTTCAGAGCGCTGTCTGGGGCAATACCAGCCTTGTGTACAACGCCCGGGGGCTTTTGGCGAGAAACACCTTTGACATGGAAGCGGGAACCAGAAACTGGGAATTCCAGTCATGGGACGATGATCGCACTACCGGCATAACAGCCCATACGGTTGGCGCCAACATCGCCGCCAACATCATGGATCACAACCAGACGATTTCCATTTCCGCGGTACTGCCCCCGCTGGACGCCTCGGCGTCGGCGAACGCCACCTTCAACAAATGGATATCCACGACCAGCATACGGGCCAGCGTTCAAGACCCGTGGGACGACGACCGGGTATTTAACCCCATCCACATTACCGAAACCCTGACATTCACTCCCCGGATCAATTTTCAGCAGGTTGTGGTGGTTGACCCGGAACGAAACCAGTACACCACCCTTACTTCAAGGCTTAATCTTTGGTCTTTTAACGCTTCCTATTCGGTGCTGTACGCCACCCCGTGGAGGTTTAACCCGTACTGGTATCGTGGTTCGGGCTTGCCGCTATGGGAGCAGCAGGAAGGCGAGCGCCTTGAACCCCGGGAGTTCAGCATGGGCCACACCATGACGTTTTCACGGGATAACCTTTGGGGCAGGCGGCTCGGCTTTTCCGTAAACTTCAATTCCCGCATGGCTTTTAACCTTCAGCGCTACACCGATTCCCGCATGGATTTTTCCATGAACTTTACGGCCCGGATAACCAATTTTCTTGACATAAGCTTTGCCACGGTATCCGAAAACGCCGTGCTGTTCCGGTATTTCCAGCATATGCCGTTTTTCGACGCTCCGCCCGCTCCCCTTTGGGCCGGGTATGAAACCAATTTTTTCACCGACCTTATTAACTCGTTCCGCTTTGACGATCCGGAACTGCGCAGGCTGTCGGGCTTTAACCTAAGATCGATAAACGTGTCCCTTATCCATCACCTTGGCGACTGGAACGCCCGGCTCACCGTTCAGTCAACCCCCCGCCTCGATCCGGCCGCCAGAGAGTACCGGTTTAACAACGAGATTTCCTTCCTTGTCCAGTGGGTTCCCATTGGGGAAATTAGAACCCAGATAGACTACACCGAGCAAAGGCTCAGGGTCAGGTAGGGGCAGGGTACACCGCCGGGCATTAGGCCGCTGGCTCACGCGCCGCGGGGGGCGCCAGCATAGCTCGGAATATGAGCCTCAAGCGCCTTCCGTAACAGCCCGCTATCCCGGTATTTCTCCGGCTGGGCCGGATCAAAGCGGCAGATCGGGCGCAGTTCTTCCATAATGGCTTTTATATCCACATGAGCCGGCGTGTCCCGGCCCAGCTTAAGGATGCGGTCAAATTCCGTAGGCTTAAGTGTTTCAGAGTCCCAGTTGAGTTTTTCGTCCAGCCGCTCCCCCCGGCGCAGCCCCACATATTCAATGCCGATGTCCCGCTCCGGCTCAAGCCCGTAAAAGCGGATCATCTGCTCGGCAAGGTCACGGATACGCACCGGCTCTCCCATGTCCAGAAGGTACAGGCCGCCGTTTTCGCCCACGCCCCCGGCTTTGAGAACCAGGGAGCAGGCTTCGGGAATCGTCATAAACCATCGGCGCATATCGGGATGGGTAACCGTTACCGGGCCGCCTTTTTCAATCTGCTTTTGAAAAAGGGGCATAATGGAGCCCCTGGAGCCAAGGACATTGCCGAAGCGCACCACCATGAACGCCGCCGCCCGTTGCGAGGCTTCCCCCGCCGCCTGAAGAACCATGCCTTCGCAAAGAAACTTGGAAACCCCGTATACGGAGACAGGCTCCACCGCCTTGTCCGTAGTAATATGGACAAACCGCTTTACCCCATGCTTTTTCGCCGCGTGGACAAGGTTGTCCGTGCCGAAAAGGTTGTTTTCTATAGCCGCCACGGGGTTTTCTTCCATCATGGGGACGTGCTTGTAGGCCGCCGCGTGGAAGATTACATCGGCCCTCAGGTTGGCGAGTATCCAGTCCATGTAGTCCCGGTCGCGCAAATCCCCGATAACCGGAACCATCTCCGCCTTCTCGCCCACACCCTCCTCCTGCAAAAACTTCAGTTCCTTATCAATCTGATAGATGGAATTTTCCCCGTGGCCGAAAAGGTAGAGCCGGGCGGCTCCGCCGGAAAGGAGCTGCCTGCACAGTTCTGAGCCGATAGAACCGCCCGCGCCGGTAACCAGCACCCGCTTGCCCCTGAGGTACGCGAGGCTTTGGCGCAGGTTTACGGTTACCGGGGTGCGGCCCAGCAGGTCTTGGGGGTCAATCGAGCGGGTTTGAATAAGGCGAGCGCCTGAGTCCATGATTTGCGAAATGCCCGGCAGGATGCGGATTCGCTGGAACCTTGAGTTTTTCAGGATGCGGTACAGTTCTTCAAGGTATTTCCCGCTTGCGTCCGGTATGGCGATAATGGCTTCGTCGGCGGGGCGGAGCCGTAGAAGGCGGGCCACGTCCCGGATGGGCCCCAAAACCGGGGTGTTGTCGATACGGCGGCCTATTTTTTCCGGATCGTCGTCCAGAAACGCCGCCACTTCGCCGAAAATCCCCTTGGTCTTGATTTCGCGGGCCAGCGTCTGAGCGGCGAACCCCGCCCCGATAATGTACAAACGGCCCGACTTAAACCCGGTCATTGCTTACCATCACCCCCCGGCTTGCTCCAAAACCTCAAACCCCAAGTCTATGCAAAAGGAGTCGCCGTAAAGGTCTAGCCGTACCTTGGCCCTCCCTTTCCTCTTATCGGCCTTTACGATCCTGCCCTCAAGACCCGAAAGCGGGCCGGAAAGAACCACGATCCGGGAGTTTTCGTCAAAGTACACTTTGGATTTTCCCGCGACAGGGCCAACATTTTTCAAAAAATGAAGGAGCAGTTCCAAATCCCGGTTTTGAAGGGGCGTTATGTCCTTGTTGGACTTCAAAAAGCGGTAGAAACCTTCAGTTTTGCGGAAGGCCCAGTGGTAGCTGAGGATGCTATCTTCCTCGGACAGCTCCAGAAAAATATAGCCGGGGAAAATGGGGAGCTTAGAGGACACGGTCTTACCCTTGCGGCGTACATCCAGAGAACGCTGGGGGAAATACAGGGGCAGGGTGATTTCGGGATGCCGGGAATGAAACAGGCGCATATACTTTTCCTCGCCCCTCGTTTTTACCTGCAATGCGTAGTAGTTCATGTGTCCCGGCAAAAAACGTTAGTTGCCTATGAGCCCGGCTTCCCGCAGAAAATCCCTTGCCACAGCCTGAGGACTCTGGTGCAGGGCATCGACACGGTAGTTCAGTTCACGCATTCTGTCGTCGCTTAGCGTGCCAGTCAGCCTGTTCAGCAGTTGTACCAGTTCAGGGTGCCGCTCGGCGGTATCCGCCCGGATTATCACGGCGGCATGGTAGGCCGGGAAAAACCCAAGGTCGTCTTCAAGAACAACAAGGTTAAAGCGCAGCAGCATCCCGTCGGTGGAAAAGGCGTCCGTAACCTGCGTTTCGTTATTCATAATCGCCGTGTAGCGCAGGGCTCCCTGAATGACGACTTCGTTCGCGAAATTTAGCCCGTAAACCCTTTGCGCGCCCAAAAACCCGTCCGGCCTTTCGCCCATAAATTCCACCGTTGCCCCAATCGTAAGGCCTGGCGCGACTCTGGCAAGGTCGGAGATGGTTCTTAGGCCAAGCTGTTCAGCCGTGTCCTCGCGCACCGCCAGCGTGTAGGTATTGTTAAAGCCTAGCCTGTCCAGCATGATTACGTTGTACCGTTCCCTAAGCCCGCGTCTGGCTACCTGAAACGTCTCTTCCGAGTCCTCAGGCGGCGTATCGCCGAAGATATTTACGACAACAGTGCCGGTGTATTCAACGTACAGGTCAACATCGCCCCGGCGCCCGCTAAGGGCCCGAAACAACGGCCATGTGCCAAGGTTGCTTACCAGCCGGGTGTTCAGGTCAGTGTTCTCGTCAATCAGAATTTGCAGGGCATAGCCAAGAATAAACTGTTCGGTAAAATCCTTGGCTCCGATAACAATGGTGTCCCCCCGGCGTCCGCAGCCGGTAAAAAGCGCGGACACAAGCAGCAAAGCCGCGAGTAACATGGTAATCTTTTTCATCAATCTTCCTCCTGCGCTATCGCGCGATAAACGTGTCTTACTTATTTCCGCGGAAACACTTTGGGGTAACCGCTTTCTCGACCAATGATGCCACAAAATCCACCAAAAGGGCAAGCAGACAGGCGGGTATGGCCCCGGCAAGCACCATCGCGGTGTTCATCTGCACTATGCCGGTATGAATGACAAGGCCCAGCCCCCCCGCGCCGACAAAGGTGGTGATTGTGATAAGGCCGACCGACAAGACCGCCGAGATGCGTATGCCCGCCATGATAATGGGCAGCGCCAAGGGCAGCTTGATTTTGAACAGTATTTGCAGGCGCGTCATGCCAATGCCCTTGGCGGCTTCAAGCATTTCGGCGTTCTGGTTGGAAAGACCGGCGAAGGTGTTTTTGACAATGGGCAGGAGGGAGTACACAACCACCATAAAGATGGCGGGCCGCGCGCCTATGCCCAACAGCGGAACCAGAAACCCAAGCAGCGCGAGGCTCGGTATCGCCTGAACAAGGTTTACCACCGCCAAGGTCGGCTTGTTAAGCGGCTTTATGTAGCTTATCAAAATCCCCACCGGCACGCCAATAAGGATCGCAAGGCTTAAGGCGGCGCCTGTCAGCCGCACGTGTTCCCCAAGCCGGATCATAAGGGTTGACATATTCAATGTGATAAATTCAAACAGTGTCATGTTACTTTTCCTCCCCGTTGATGTACTGCTGGCTAACCGCCGTAAGAAGGCTGGACTTGGTAACAAGGCCGTGCAGGTTTTTATCTTCGTCAAGCACCGGGAACGACGAGCGGTCGCTGCGGTTTACGGACTGGAAAATGTCAACGATATTGGTATCCGGGCTTACCGATTCATACTCGGTAAGCATCGCCTGCGACACGGGGCCGTTTTTGTCCCCCAGTTCCCGCAAGTCTCTGGCAAAGGCGATGCCAAGCAGGCGCTTTTGCCTGTCGGTAATCAAAAGGCTGTCAACCTTCGCTTGGCTCATCTTGTACATACAGCGCAGTACCGTGGTATCCGGCGGAGCGCAGACGGGATGCTGTATCATGATGTCCTTGGCTTTTATGTATTCGGGGGACGACCATATCCTGTTCTTGCCGATAAACGCCGCCACAAAGTCGTTGGCGGGGTTTTTCATGATTTCCTCGACGGTGTCGTACTGCACAACCCCGCCGGCGTTCAGAATGCAAATCCTGTCGGCTATTTTGACGGCCTCGTCCATGTCGTGCGTAACAAAGACAATGGTCTTGCGGACATTGGCGTGCAGATGCGAGAGTTCCTCCTGAAGCTGAAGCCGTGTGGGGGGGTCGAGCGCCGAAAACGGCTCGTCCATGAGGATAACCTCCGGGTCGCAGGCAAAGGCCCTTGCCACCCCGATACGCTGCTGCTGGCCCCCCGAAAGCTGCGACGGATAGCGGTCCAGGTACAAATCAGGCTCAAGCCCTATCATCTCCATAAGCTGAAGGCTCTTTTTCGCTATCTCCCGTTTGTTCTTTCTTTGCAGCCGCGGGATAATTTCGATGTTTTGCCGTATCGTCATGTGCGGGAACAGCCCCGTTTGCTGTATCACGTAACCGATGTTCCGCCTAAGTTCAATCTCGTCCTTGTCGAAGATGCTTTCTCCGTTGACAAGCACGTTGCCCGATGTCGGCTTAATCAGGCGGTTGATGATTTTTAACAGTGTCGTTTTGCCGCACCCGCTTGGGCCAATTAAAACGACAAGTTCGCCTTTTTTGATGTTAAAGGTAATGCCGGAAAGCACTGTCGTAGGCCCGTATTTTTTCACAATGTTTTCGAACTGTATCATCCAGACAGTATACTACATCGGGCCTTCGTTGTCGAGAACGGGCCGCCGACGGATGCCGCCAGACACCGCCGGATACGGTAATGTGGCTGTTGACAATTCCGAAAATCCGGTGCATTATCTGTTAATCGCGCGTAGTTTTGGCGCGCGAAAAAGACGCAAGGGGGACTATTATGGCGTATTACATTGAGACTATTTTCAGGACCATACAGCCTATTGTATGGGGGCCGCCGACGTGGGCCATTCTGTTGGGGATCGGCTTGATTCTCTCCATCAGAACGGGTTTCTTACAGGTTACAAAGTTCACTCATTACCTTGACAGAACGTTGATTGACATGTTTAGAAAACCCGAAAACAGGAAGAACAAGCTGAAAGGGGGAGGGGACATTACCCCTTGGCAGGCCGTGAACACCGCGTTTTGCGCGACAATGGGCGTAGGTACGCTTGCCGGTACGGCTACGGCTATCGGCTTTGGCGGTCCTGGCGCGGTATTCTGGATGTGGGTCGTCGGCTTCTTTGGCATCGCGACCAAATTTTCAGAAGTTACGCTGGCGGTGCATTTCCGCGGGTTTAACAAAAAGGGCGAAGTCCTTTCGGGGCCCTTCGCGTACATGGAAAGAGGGGTTGGCTTTAAGCCGCTGGCCAAATTCTTTGCCGTGGCGGGCGCTATCGCCGCTTTTGGCATAGGCAACATGGTGCAGTCAAACTCCGCCGCGTTCGCGCTTGAATTCCAGTGGGGGCTTCCCCGCCTGTGGGTAGGCATCGTTGCGGCCATTTTGATCGGGCTTGTCGTTATCGGAGGGCTTAAACGCATCGCCAAGGTTGTCGAAAAGCTCATCCCGGCCCTCGCGCTGACGTCGATTGTGGCTTCCATTATCATCATATTGTCGAATGTTACAGGTGTGCCGTACGCTTTCGGCCTTATTTTCCGGGGCGCTTTCTCAAGCGAAGGTTTGGTTGGCGGCGTTTTGGGGGTAAGCATAATGTACGCCATACGCTTTGGTTTGATGCGCGGTATTTTCTCGAACGAAGCCGGCCTTGGTTCCGCCCCCATCGCTTACGCGGCGGCCAAGACAGACCATCCTACCAAGCAGGGGCTTTGGGGAGCGGTTGAGGTATTCATGGATACCCATGTGATGTGTACCCTGATCGCGCTGGTTATTCTTGTAACCGTGCCGTTGGGAGTTATCGCGCCGGGAACCGCTCCGGGCATGACAGGTTCTCCGCTTGTTATTTACGCCTTCTCTAGCTCGTTATTTGGCCCTGTGTTTGGCGGCGGGCTTATGACGATTCTTATAGCCATGTTCGGCTTTACGACGGTAATCGGCTGGGCGTTCTACGGAGAAAAATGCTTTGAGTACCTGTTTGGCTTAAAGCCCATTCTTGGCTACAGGCTGGCGATGCTCCCTATCTGCGTGTTTGGAGCCACAGGCGGCGTAGCGGCAATTTGGGCAATCGCCGACACTTTGAACGCCTTTATGGTAGTCCCCAATATTATCGCGCTGCTCCTGCTTTCCGGGACTGTCAAAAAGTTGATGAACGATTATTTCAAGAATCCTGACAAAATCGACTATACGTTTGAAAAAATAACGCCTGAGAGCAAGTAAAAAGGGGCGAGTTCCAAACCTATAGGTTAATTTGTTTTGAAACGGCTATGCGTTGTGCAACTTCGGTAGCCGTTTTTTATTTTCTGGTATTCCTGGGTCAATTAGGTGGTCTAGATTTGGCCCAATATGGTAAAGGGGGCTTATGTTTGAGTTTGTGAAAAATGCGTTTCGTGTATACCTTGGTGTTATTCTTTGGGTAAACCTGATTTTCTGTGCCGTTGCCGGCGCGATTGTTGGCGTTTTAGTTGGCAATATGCTTGTGTGGGGCGGGGGTGAGGTAGAGGGCTACGGTTTTGCTGGTTTTGTTATCGGTGTCTTGATTGGATTATTACAGAATGTCGTTTTTGGCGGACTTGGCGCCACAGTAATAAGTATTGATAAAAAAATGCAAAACTTTGCACGGGGAGCCAGCCCTTCAAAAAACAGCTATATTGTTAACAAGACTGTCAATCTTCGTTCTGAGCCTGACTCGAATTCTTCCATCGTCACAGTTTTATCGCCGGGAGTGAATTTGATAATATTGGAAAAAGGTGGACTTGTTAAAATTGGTGATATTACGGCTCCTTGGGTTAAAGTTAAAAGTGAGGATGGCGAAACTGGCTGGTGCTTTTCTGGGGCCTTAGAAAAAGCTCCTGGTTAATTTGTAACAGTTCATTTTTGAGAGGTGGCTGTCGATACCGATAGTCGGTTTTTCTACCCGAAAATCAAGCTATAACCAATTTTCTGAAGATCGGCAAGTGTTCACTCGGCAACCGTGCCAGTCTCCTTCTGGCTTGCTGATTCAGCGGCGTGTTTCTCCAATTCCGAAAGCTTTCGGCGTGCCATCTCCCGTACCAAATCTTTTGGCATATTATCCAGCAGGTGTTTGTAGACCGGCCTGAAAACCCGCCCGCCCCTGAGATATTCACCGTTTTCATTTAGTGTTGTTTCTGACGTTGTCAAAATAGGTCTCCTTCTCTAATTTGTCCGCTTCCCGTGCGGAAATAATTCTAGTCATGTTGTCTTTCGGCGTCATAGTAACCGTTACAACAACCCATTTACCCTCGATGTTTCCGGTGAAATTATACCGATCTTCCGTGATGGAATTTTCAATATCATATTCCTCCACGGAAAACGGATCATCAAAAACGGTAACCGCATCTTCAAAACTGATCCCGTGTATTTTTATGTTCCTCTCGTTTTTCAAGCGATTCCAAATATACCTTCCTTTGTAGATAACTTCGTTTGTTCTTCTCACACATAACTTCCAAATCTTTGTTCTAGACTTTTAGTATAGCCCCTGCCCATGGGGTAAAACAAGTGGTATCCCGCTAGCCAAAAATCAGGTTATAATCGATCAACTGGAAATCGGCAAGTGTTTCCCCGCTAGGCTCCCTTTTCGCAGTTTGCGCTTTTAGTTTAATGCAGGTTTGTATGCTTTCTTCGATAATGGAAAGGGAGCGTTCATCCAAAGCGTTTTTTTCCCTTGTTACGATAACCGTTTTGTACGGCGTTTCCCCCGGTTTTACGCTGCCTGACAGCGGGTGCGTCAAAAGCCCGTGCCCTAGGTGGATTTTGTCCCGTACCGCCGTGAAAACGCCAAGGCAGTCCGTGTCATAAAACTCAACCGGCTGGCCTTGGGGCTTGCCGCAAACCATAGGGTTGTTTGTTATTACAATACCGGCTCTAGTGGCTTTCACCAAGGTACGCCAAGCGGATGCGGTCGTCTTTCAGAAGCGTTGCCCCGGCGTCCTGCATGGTAATTTCGCCGGTTTCGATAACATAGGCGTAATCGGCGATTTCAAGGGCGGCATGGGCGTTTTGTTCTATCAGCAAAATCGTTGTTCCGGAGCGGTTTATCTCTTTAAGGATTTCGAAAATCATCTTGGATATTATCGGGGCAAGGCCCAAGCTTGGTTCGTCAAGCATAAGCACTTTCGGGTTCGCCATAAGACCCCTTGCTACGGCAAGCATCTGCTGTTCGCCGCCCGATAATGTCCCGCCGGGCTGCCGGTAGCGCTCTTTAAGGCGGGGAAAAAGTTCCAGACAGCGTTTGCGGTCTTTTTCGACCCCCTCCCTGTCTTTGCGGGTGTACGAGCCCAGCGTAAGGTTTTCGGCGACCGTCAGGTTTGGGAAGATGCGGCGGGCTTCGGGAATTAAAACAAGGCCCTGAGAAACGACTACTTTGGGATCGCTTCCGGTAATGTCCTTGCCGTCCAGCGTAACCTTTCCGGACGCGGGTTTTACAAGACCGACAATGGAATTAAGCGTGGTGCTTTTGCCCGCGCCATTCGCGCCTATTAAGGTTATGATTTTCCCGTCGGGAACGTGGATGTCAATACCCCGCAGGGCGTGGATACCGCCGTAAAAAACCGAAAGCCCTTCAACTTTAAGCATCAGCTAACCCCCAAGTACGCGTCAATCACTTTCTGGTTGCTCTGAATCTGCGCCGGCGTTCCCTCGGCAATGGTAACGCCGTGATCAAGCACGTATATGCGCTGGCAAATTCCCATTACCACCCGCATATGGTGTTCGATTAAAAGTATGGAAATCTTGAATTTTTCCTTTATCTTCTGGATAAAGGCCATAAGGTCGTAGGATTCCTGCGGGTTCATCCCGGCGGCAGGCTCGTCAAGCAATAACAGCTTAGGCCCGGTCGCCAGCGCGCGCACGATTTCCAGCCGCCGCTGTTTGCCGTAGGGCAGGGAAGTGGAGACATCATTGGCGTTCTCCAAAAGGCCCACCGTTTCCAGCATTCCCATAGCGAAATCGTAGGAACGTTTTTCCTTGGCCCTGTATCCGGGAAGGTGCAGAACCGACTCGAACAGGTTAGGCCGCTCCCTAAGCCAGCAGGCGGCGACGATATTTTCCACCACGGACATTTTTCCAAAAAGCCTGATGTTCTGAAACGTCCGGGCTATCCCGGCGGCGGTAATGACATGGGGCTTTTTGCCGGTGATGGCCCTGCCTTCCATAGAGATTTCGCCGCTTGTGGGGGCATACATACCGGTAATCGTGTTAAAGGCCGTGGTCTTTCCCGCCCCGTTGGGCCCTATAAGGCCCACAATTTCGTCCTTGCCGACATGGATGTTAAAATCGGACACAGCGGTAAGGCCGCCAAATTTCATGGCGACATCGTTCGTTTGAAGCATCAGGCGGGCCCTCTTTTCACAAAATTCCTGACCTTCCCGCAAAGGTTCGCCGCGGCGTCCCACGAGAATTCTCTGTTTCCCATAAGACCCTGCTGGCGGAACAGGATGCAGGCAAGCAATAACACGCTAAACACGACCATACGCAGACCCGGCGCTCCGGTGGTTTGTATGAAAATCAAGTTAAGCGGCCCGTCAAGGAAGCGCAGCCACTCCATCCCAATCATGACCATCAGGGCCCCTATGACAGAGCCGGTGATACTGCCGGTTCCCCCAAGCACAACGATAAGAAGAACATTGTAGGTAAGGACAAAGCGGAAAAACATCGGGTCAATGGCCATTTGCAGATGGGCCAGCAAAGCTCCACCAATCCCGGCCCAGAAACTCGCGATGACAAAGCTGGTGGCCTTAACCTTGGCCACGTTTATCCCCATCGCCTGCGCCGCGATTTCGTTGTCCCGGATGGCCCGGCAGCAACGCCCAAACGACGAGTTAATCAGCGCGACCATGAAGGCTATAGCCACTATGGCGACGCCCCAAACGGCGTAGGTGGTAGAGTACATGGGTATGCCCCTAAGCCCCAAGGGGCCGTTGGTAATGGGCTGAAGGTTTGTTATGACGATGCGTATGATTTCCGAGAAACCCAGCGTGGCGATGGCGAGGTAGTCGTCCCTTAGGCGCAAGACCGGCCAGCCGACCAGAAACCCTATAAAGGCCGCCACCAGCCCCGAAATCAGCAGGGCCGGAACGAAGGGAAGCTGGACATTCGCCAACTGCGGAACAATCGGCTGCAGGAAAAAAATCATTTCTTTCTGGGCGGGCGGAATGGTCAAAAGGGCGCTTGTGTAGGCCCCGACCGCCATGAAGCCGGCATGGCCCAGGGAAAAAAGCCCGGTAAACCCGTTTATCAGGTTAAGCGACAGGGCCAAGACAATATAAATGGCGCTGAGATTGAAAATCCGCAAGGGATACGGCGCCAGAAAATTATGGGCAATAGAAATAAGCCCAATCCAGACACAAATAGCGATGAGTGTGTATGTGTTCTTTTGTTTTGCCGTCAAAGTCATATCGTTTACACCTTTTCGATTTGGTGCTTGCCCAAAAGTCCTGACGGTTTTACCATCAGCACAATGATAAGCAGAACGAAAGCAAAGGCGTCCCGGTAGCCGGAAAGGCCCGGCATCGTGGCGACCAGCATGATTTCAATAAAGCCCAGTAACAGACCACCAAGCACAGCCCCGCCGATATTCCCGATGCCGCCTATGACCGCCGCGATAAAGCATTTAAGGCCGGGCATTAAGCCCATAGTGGGGTGGAGGTTAGGGTATCTCAGCGCCCACATTACGCCGCCAATCGCGGCGAGAAGCGAGCCCGCAGCGAAGGTAAACGAGACAACCCTGTTCACGTCGATACCCATAAGCCTCGCCGCCGGGATGTCGGTAGAGCAGGCCCGCATGGCCATACCGGTCTTTGTTTTACGCACGATAGTCTGCAAAACGACGAGCAGTATCACCGTTATTATCGGGATATAAATGCTGACACTCATAAATGAAGCGCCGCCGACGGTAATTACCGTGTCAAAAACCCGTGGAACGGGAAAGGGCACCGGCCTTCCACCGAAAATCAGGATGCCGAGGTTTTGCAGTAAGAATGACACGCCAATGGCGCTAATCATAATCGAGATTCTCGGAGAGCTGCGCAAGGGGCGGTAGGCCACCCGCTCAACCGCGATGCCGAAAATCCCGGTAAGCCCAAGGGCCACGACAAACGCGGCCCCCCAGGGCAAGAGGAAAAGGGTAACGGCGTAAAAGCCGATGTACGCCCCCAGCATAAAAATTTCACCATGGGCGAAGTTAATCAGCCTTAAAATGCCATACACCATGGTGTAACCGATAGCGATTAGGGCGTACAGGCTCCCAAGCGCCAAAGCATTAACTAAATGCTGCGGAAAAAGTTCTAGTGTCACGCCGTTTCCCTTCCTTAGAAACCAGTTACCGGTAGATCACGGATCAATAAAGTATCTGAATACGAATTGCCCGTTTACTACTTCCTTGATGAAGGCGCCCTTTTCAGCGTCGCCATGCTCGTTAAAAATCGTCGTGCCGGTAGCGCCGACAAAATACGTTTCCTCAAGGGATTCACGCAGTCTGTGCGGGTCAAGCGTGCCGGCCCTCGCGATGGCTTCAAGCGCGACGAAATACCCGTCAAAGCCCAGCGCGGTTACCGTCGCGGGGTCCCTGTTGTTGCGCGCGCGGTAGGTATTGACGAAATCCACGGCGATGGGGTTTCCGGCGAATTCCGCCGCGAACTTGGTCGAGAAAATCGCCCCTTCGACACGGTCAGCGCCCACCAGAACAAACTCCGGGGTTTCCCATGTGTCTCCGCCGAGGAAGGGCGTGGTGATACCAAGGTCTCTGGCCTGCCGTATTACCAGCGCCGATTCGGTGAAGTTCCCCGGCGCGAAGACGACATCCGGGTTAAGGGAAAGAATCTGGGTTACCTGCGCCGTAAAATCCGTATCGCCGGTGCTGTAGTTAAGCGTAGACAAAATCGCGTTGGGGTTTCCGGTAAGCTGGCGGAAAGCGTCGGCAAAAAAGCTGTTTAAGCCCACGGAATAATCGTTGGTGATTTCCTGCACGAGAACGGCTGTCCGGGCGCCAAGGTTGTTAAAGGCGAAGTTGGCCATTACCTGCCCCTGGAAGGGGTCGATAAAGCAAACCCTGAAGTACCACGGGTTCCCAAGGGTTACCATGGGGTTGGTCGCGGAAAGCGCGATGGCGGGAATCCTGCCCCTGAGTACTTCGCCGCCGGGTATGGCCATTGAAGAACCCCATGTGCCAAGGATCATGTGTACCCTGTGGTGGCTGATAAGCCGCTCTACAACAAGGGGCGCCTCAACCCGGTCAGACCTGTTATCTTCTATAAACAGCTGCACCTCGTGGCGCGTACCATTGATGTAGACATAGGGCTGCATCTCGTGAGCCAGCAGAACACCCGCCAGCTCCAAGGTTCCGCCCGCCGCGTTCGCTCCTGTTAGGGGCTGGTAAACCCCAATCCTGACGACATAGCCGTCGTCCTGTCTCCGGCATGAGGCAAACGGAAGCGCCAACGCCGCGGCAAACAGCGCGAAGCAAGCGACCTTCATCGTTCGTTTCAACATAAGCATCTCCTCTAGGTAAAAGATACTTTATTCTAGTGGATTAATGAAATCTTTGCAATACACCGCAAATGGCATTGTCAAGGGCCAAACAATGCCAAACTGTTACCGTTTTATACCGTGGCGTTTTTCAAAAGAGCCGTGAAATTTTCCGTGGCGCCGGCCCTGAGCTTTACCATTTCGGCCCGCCACTTCATCAAGTCTTCCACCGGGACAAGCCCGCCAAAATGCCTGCGGCTGTTTTCCAGAACCGGCAACTCCGCGTCCGCCGCCGCGCGGCAGGCTTGGGCGAGGTAGGGCGCTACGCTAGAGGGAATCACGACAACGCCATGCTTGTCCGCGAAGACAAGTTCCCCCGGATGTATTGTGATGCCGCCTATGTCCACCGGGCCGCCTGTTTCCACAAGGTGAATATTCGCGTGGGAAACAAGAACGCACGAGGAATAGTATTCAAACCCAAGAGGCTCAACCTCGTCCAAGTCCCTGACTCCCCCGGATGTTACGACCCCCGCGCAGCCAAGGGCGACGTGGATTGTGCCTTGAACCTCGCCCCAGAAAGACCCGACAGGGGATGGGTCTGTGTCCTGTATTACCGCCACGCTTGGCTTGGGGCTGGAGTGAAGGGCTTCGTAGTACCGTTCGGGAAGGGATTTCTGGGCATCCGTGGGGGGATGCGCGGCGGAAATCTTGGCGGTGCAGGCATAGCCTATGGTTCTGTTGGAGTTTTGAAAAACCTTGCGGATACCTGTGTTCATAAACCCGGAGGTTTTGGGCCTAACGCTGAAAAATTCTATGCCATTGCAAATGGTTGGGGCGTCGAATTTTTTTATTTCTTCAAGTTGGGCTACAGTAAGCATACGATTCTCCTTGCTAAATTTATTCATCCTAATCTGTTGAACGGCCATTTGGGAGGCCGACCTGAAAGCACATCATCAATCCCCATTGCCGCGTGAAGGGCCATGCGGATCATGGCTTCTTTGGTGAGCGCGGCGTTGTGGGGGGTGAGGATTACGTTGTCAAGGGAGTACAGGGGATTGTCCGCGAGGGGGGGCTCCGGGTCAAAGACATCGAGGGCCGCCCCCGCGATACGGCGGGAAGCGAGCGCCTCGCGCAGTTCCGTTTCGTTGACAACTTCTCCCCGCGCGGCGTTTATGAAAAACGCGCCCGGTTTCATCGCCTGAAAATAGTCCTTCCCAATCATGCCCTTGGTGTGTGCCGTGGCGGGAAGGTGAAGGCTTACGAAATCGGCTTGGGCAAAGACACAGCCAATGTCCGCGACAACCTTCGCTTGGGGAACATCTTTTATTTCGCTGACATTGGGGTCATAGGCGAGAATGTTCATGTCAAGGCCGAAGAACGCTTTTTTGGCGACAAGGGAGCCTATTCTGCCCGCCCCGATAAGGCCCAACGTTTTGCCTTCCAAATCTATTGCCGGAAATGTATTGCGTGTTTCCCATTGCCCTGATCTTACCGCCCTGTCGCAGGGAAGGAAATAGCGGGCAAGGGCGATAATCATGCCTATTGTGTATTCGGCGACGGAATTGGCGTTTGATTCGGGGGCATAGGTAACCTGTATTCCGCGCTCCGTGCAGGCCGCGACATCAATGTTGTCGCAGCCAACACCGTGGCGGGCGATGACTTTAAGCTTTTTGCCCGCCTCGATTACTTCGCGGGGAAACGGAGCTGTGCGCGCGAGAATGGCCTCGCAGTCCGCTGCGTCTTCGGCAATCTGGTTAGACGTAACGCCTTTCCCGGCTTTGATTGTGTAGCCCTTACTGGTAAGAAACTCTTTGCCTTCTTCAACGATGTCCTGAGGCAACAAAACGGTGTAGCTCATGGCTTTCTCCTTAGCGAATTAGATATTGGCACAGAAAGCGGTTGTTGAATAACCTGCTTTTTCAAAGAATTCATTTTTTGAAGGAAGCAATTACCTCCGCTATTTCGCTGTCCGTCAGACGATAAAAGTCATTTGCCGAAAGAACATCACTGAGCAATGATCTCCGCCAAATATCAAAGCCGGGGTCTTGACCATAAATCCAATTATCTTCCGCGGGTTTGATTACAACATCAGGATTAAATTTCCAGCAGGTATCGAAGACTTTCTCCGGATGTCCGGCAAGGAATACATTCTTTCCAGTATACTTGCCTTGAACAACATACACGCACGGAACAACAAGATCAAGCCGCCAGCCCATTTTCTTAAACTCTTCCCGTGTATGCAATTCAAATATCTTGGGGTCAAAATTAATTTCAAAATTCGCGTGACAGTGCATAACCTGAGGGTCCATTATGTGGGCAATGAATTCTTTCCAGTGCTTTGTTTTGAAGTACGCGCGGATCATTGCGTCTTCTTCCTCGCCGACAACCTTAAACTGAAACTGTTTTACAAATTCATCCTGATATTTCTTACCCCAGGACAACTTGTTATGTCCTAATTCCGCTTCGGGAAGATGCGGCGGCATTGGGCCGATAACAACATCTTTGTTAAAACGATAGAAATAATCAAAATTTCCCAGGCCGATTGGGTGACAACCATGCAGTGATCCGACATGCGGTTTTGGCGACATAGGATCAATCGCCCGGTCAAGCGGATGCCCTTTTGCCTTCCAATACGCATACATAATGGGGAACATCGAATCCGGATGAATATTTGTGTCCAGCCAAATATGCGCGTGATACACAACATCGCCGTCAGGATGGCTTATATGGTTATCCACAAAGTCATTCCAAAACTCACCATCAAAAAAACTGATGATACCGTCTACATGGTTCTTGGCCATTTTCACTACCTCCAAAATATATTCAAATGAAAACCCGCAAGCAGGGTTTTCGCTTGTTTAAACCGCTATGAAGTTTTCGCCTTCCGGGAAAAGATGGCGCTTTTAAGCTTCTTTATGACACCGAGCTGGCTTAGAATGGTGAGCGCAATGGCAAAAAGAATGATAAGAGCGACAGGCCGTGTAAAGAACGGTTCAAGACTGCCGCCTGTAGCAACCAGCGTGCGCCGTAAATTTTCATCCACAATCGGGCCAAGAATAATGCCAAGCACTACCGGAGCTGCGGGATACTTCATTTTATCAAAAGCGTATCCGATAAGTCCAAAGAAAAGCATTACATACAAATCGAAAATGTTAATGGTTAAGGCAAACGCCCCAATGCATGACAATACGGCTACCATTGGCATAAGAATATTTGCAGGAACTTTCAGCATCATCGGAGCAAAGCGGCAGGCAATGAGCGCGCCAAAACGCATAGTAAAGGCGGCAAGCAGCAGAATCGCGCTGATATGGGCAATGAACGTGGGATTCTCAATGCTAATCATGGGGCCGGGCCGTATGCCGTGCAGCATCAACGCTCCCATCAATACCGCCGTTGGAGGGCTGCCCGGTATCCCAAGGCTTAACGTTGGAATGATAGAGCCCCCTATAGCTGCGCTGTTAGCGGTTTCAGGCGCTATAAGACCTTCAAAAGACCCTTTGCCGAACTTTTCAGGTTCTTTACTTGTCTTTTTTGCCAAATCGTATGAAATCCATGCGGAGACATCTTCGCCGACTCCGGGAATTACGCCTGTGCCAACACCTATCATGCCGGATCGCAAAATCATCGGCATTTTTTTGCCTACAATTTTCAGGCTGCCCGATGTTTTTTCTTTAGCGAAATGTAAAACATTTTTTTGATGAAGGATTGAAAGCTGATTCAAAACACTGGGAATTCCAAAAAGGCCAATCATTGCGGGCACAAAAGCTATGCCCCCCATCAAGTTTATGTTACCATAGGAAAAACGCGGAAACGCGTAAAATACCTCGAATCCGACAGTTGAAACAAGCAATCCTATTAAACCGGCAATCCACCCCTTGAGCGCCGTGCCGCCTTTTCCACCGCCAGTCAGACTGCCGCATATTGTTACGCCAAAAATCGCCAGCAGCGCGAATTCCGGAGATGTAAACAGTAACGCCATCCGTACAGCCAGTGGAGTAAGTCCCGCAAGAAAAAACATACCGAAAAGGGTTCCAATAAAAGAGGCTATCGCGACTGTTGTTAACGCCAGCCCTCCGTGCCCTTGCTTTGCCAGCGGATGTCCGTCCAGTACCGTGGCTGAAGCGGCCGCAGTTCCGGGTATCCCAAGTAAAACAGTAGGAATGGCTCCTCCAAAAATAGCGCCCACATAAATACCCATAAGAATGATAAGCGCTTGATAAGTCGGCATACCAAAGGTAATTCCGGTAAGAATGGCAATGCCCATTGTTGCTGTCAGGCCGGGCAAAACCCCGACAATAATTCCCAGCAACGAACTTCCAAAAAGCAGGGCAATATTCGTGATAGTAAACAGTCCGGCAACTTCATTTACCAATGTCAAAATACCTGAAAACATCTATCGCTCCTTTGTTTTAGGGCAGAGGAATTCTTCCAAGGTCTCTGAACGCCACCGCTATAACTACCGCTACAATAGCGGCTGTTAGTATTTGCAGTAATAAACGGCGCGGCGTTCTTTCTTTCGCGTCGAACACGACTATATTTGCCAGCATATATATGAAAGTAGCCGCGATGTAATGGATATTTCCAAGAAGTACAAAAACATACATAATCAAAAAGGCAAGAGCGAGTCCCAGACGGGCAGTCGTTTTACTCTTAATTACCGCAACCGCGGAACTAAAACTCAAAAATGTATTGTTGCTCCGCAACACACGAAACGATCTATAGAAAAGCATGATGGATGTAAACACTAGCATAATGCCCAGAAACGCCGGAAAAAATCCCGGAGACGTAAACCACAGGTGGCGGGCATGGGAGGGAATCGGCATTCTAACCGATTCGAAAAAAACAAACAGGCCAAACAAAAATAATACCATGCTGGTAATAAAATCAGCGCGGGCCCCGCTTATCAGTTCTTTATCAGAACCGGCGCTTTCTCCGTTTTTTACTTCAAACTCATTTTCCATATCGCCATGCTCCTTATCCTAAATAGCACGATAAACAATAGTACGGAAGCAAGAAAAAATTGCCCGGCAGAGAAAACTCCTGACAGGCAATTTTTTGATCTTGATCTAACGAGGCAAATTAAATGCCGCAGGGGAAGTATCTACTAGGCCGTGATCATAAAGAATCCATGAAAAACTCGCGTCCATCTCCCTGCCCAGCCTTTCGGATTCCTCCCCATATATCCCAAAGAAGGTAAAATTTGATGTCGCCATCATATTTTGAAAAAGCTCTGAGTTCCATGCCTGCGTAATGGCAGCTCTGTAAGCATCACGAATATGCTGCGGCAAAGCTCTGGGAACGCAAACCCAAGCCATTGGCCTACCTGAGGAAAGTCATCGAATTCAGGGTAATAGTGAGAAATGCTTCTTACCGTGCCGAATCCCGGAACATACACATCTTCCCGTTCAATAGCGATTAAAGGGCGCATCTCACCAGCCTGAATAAAGGAAAGCTGCTCCGCCGCCGCGGTAATGGAAACCTCTACCTCTCCGGTCATGACAGCGATATTGCTGGGAGCGCTGCCGGTAAACGGGATAAAAGTAATGTTGGCATCGGGCCCCATTAAAGCCTGAAACTGCGCGAATTTAACTCCCCAAATGCTTCCGGGGTTAGACCCGGCGCCAAGCACTTCGCGGGCACGTACAGCCGCGCGTAAATCCTCAAAAGTTTCAAGAGGGGAATTCGTGTTCACCGACAGGATCGCCTCGCTGCCGGTGGCTATATAGAGGTCCCAAACACCAGAGGTGTGGGGAAATGTTCCAAGAACCGCCACTGAATGCATCGCCTCGTTCGCGCCAAAAATGGTGTGTCCGTCAAGCGGCGCGCCAAGAACTTGGGCCATGGCGATTCCTCCGCTTCCGCCAAGCACATTGACTACCTGAAAGGTAGTACCCATAATCGGACCGAGAGCTTCGGCCATTGTACGGGCAACAAGGTCTGTTCCGCCGCCTGCGGCAGCTCCTACAATAATTCTAACTGGCCTGGACGGTCTCCATTCGCCGTCAGGTCCCGTCCGCTCTCGCTCTTGGCATGCGGTAAACAGCCCGGTAACGACTGCCAACAGACTCAAACACATTAACGCGACAATGATCCTTTTCATGTTCTACCTCTCTCTATACGCATAAAAATTATTAATGAGAAACTCTCATTTTTTCGCGGTTTTATCCTTTTGGGGCGGGCTTTCATCTTTATTAAGCCACTTCACTTCAGTCTTGGCGGACGCTTCGTACACTTTAGCGATGGCGCAAAGATCTTCCCGCCCAAACCCCATGCCTTCGCCCATAATAAAAAGTTCACGTGATATTGAGGACAGGAACAAAGGCACTTCCAGTTCCCGGCCCATTTTTAAGCAAATATCTAAATCTTTTATTTGAATATCCAGCGCGCCTTTATTTGACCAGTCTCTATCCAGGGTTTTTGGAGCTTTCTGATTAAACATATAACTCGCTCCAACACTTTTGGAGATTATATCGATCAGGACAGCGGGATCGACACCGGCTTTTTGCGACAGCACCAAAGCTTCCGCGGTAGCAACACAATGTATGGAAACAAGCAGCTGATTAATGGCCTTAACAGTCTGCCCCATTCCAATATCATTTCCAACTTTTATTGTGTTTTTCCCTACGGCAAACAAGGCATCCTTACATTTATCAAAAACGTCTTGTGGCGCAGCAGCCATCATAACCAGCGTTCCTTCCATCGCGCCAGTAACACCGCCGCTAACCGGCGAATCGATCACGGCTACTCCATAGTCTTTAGCGTAGGCGGCAATTGACTGCGTTTGCGAAGGGGCTATTGTACTGGTAATAACAAGGGTACTGCCGGGCTTCATTCCACTGATAACGCCCTCTTGCCCAAGTGTCGCTGACTGAACCTGTTTGAAATCCAGTACCATAACAAACACTATATCGCTGTTCGTGCCCAATTCCTTTAAGCTGGCGGCTTCTTTAGCTCCCTTTGCCGCCGCCGCCTGAACCGCTTCTTTTCTTACATCAAAAACAGTTACCTCATAACCTGCCTTTAAGAGATTCAAGGTCATATGCTGCCCCATATTTCCCAATCCTATAAACCCAATTTTCTTCACGGCCCCACTCCTCGCTATTTTCTCCAGACTACTGTTTTGCTGCCTTTATTTCCCTGATAACGCTAAAAACCACCGAAGCCAGCGCGACAGCCAAAAACGCCGCCGCAATCGGGCTTGTAACAAACGGCAAAAAGCTCCCTTGGCTCATCATAAGCCCCCTGCGTAAATTTAATTCGGCGATAGGGGCAAGAATGAAGCCCAGAATAATGGGAGGCAGGGGGAATTTAAATTTCAGAAGCAGAAAGCCAATGATCCCCAAAATAAGCATGGCTTGAACGTCAAAAATCCTGTTATTGGTGGCGAAGGCCCCGACAGCGCAGAACACAACAACGATACTCAACAGCACATTTTTGGGGACTGACACAATCTTGACGATTAACCTGATGCCGAAAGATTGCACTATGTACACGATTGTGGCTGACACCATCAGAGCCGTGAAAAGGGCAAACACTAAATCGCCGCTTGTTCTAAACAACATTGGCCCCGGCACAATTTGGTGCATCATAAACCCGCCCAAAATAATCGCCGTAACCGTATCGCCGGGAATGCCGAGCGTAAGAAGCGGAACCATGCTGCCGCCAATAGCGGTACTGTTGGTTGTTTCGGGAGCCACCAAGCCGTCAATAATGCCGGTTCCAAATTTTTCGGGGTACTTGGACTGGCGTTTGGCAACAGCGTAAGAAATAATATTGGACGTGCCGCCGCCTATTCCGGGTAAAATACCGATGCCTACACCGATTAGCGAAGAACGAATAAAATTGGGAATCTGCTGGAAAAATTCTTTTTTGGTAAAACCAAACGCGAGCCCCCGTATCTTAAAATCGGTTTTAAGCTTGTCGCTGGTTATGCCGTCCCGTTTTTCCGCCGAAGAAAAGACCTCGCTTATCGCGTACAGGCCGATAAGAACCGGCAATATAGAAAAACCTATCATAAGGGCGTCTGTCCCGAATGTGTAGCGGGGATAGCTGTCTATAGGCGCGTCTCCCACCATCGCCAGAGCCATTCCCATAAGGCCCGCTAAAAGCCCTTTTACCACGCTTTTTCCGGTAAGGCTTGAAATTAGGGTAATGGAAAAAATGGTAACGGCGAAATATTCAAAGGGCGCGAAACGCAGCGCCAAGCGGGCGATTTGAGGGGCCAAAAAGATAAGGAAAAGAAAGCCGACAATGTTGGCAAGGAACGTTATGAATATGTCGATAGACAAAGCTTTCCCGGCAAGCCCCTTATCGGTCATCGGTTTGCCGTCCCAAACGGTCGCTATGGAAGAAGCCGTTCCCGGAATGCCCAAAAGTATCGAGGTAACAGAGCCGCCTGAAACGCCCCCGACGTACAGCCCAAGAAGCAGGGATATGCCCTGAACCGGCTGGAAGGCGAATGAGATTGGCAGACAAATAGCCACAGCCATTGTCGCGGACAGCCCCGGAATTGTTCCAAATATAATGCCAAGGAGCGCCCCAAATAAAACCAGAAGCATCGCTGTTGGCTCAAACACCGCCGCCATTCCGGCCAAAATATCCGAACTCATAATTTTCCCTATCTATATATGGACTTAAAAACTAAGAATACCTCTTGGCAGCATAAGCCAGAATACCCTTACGAATATGACGTTAACTGAAGCCGCGGTAACAATTGAAATCGCGGCGTACAAAACAATTTTCCGCCGAGTCATTTTTTCGGCCAATAAACACATATTCGCCATCAAATAAATGGCGCTGGAAATAATGAAACCAAGGCCCGGCATTAGAAATACATATCCGGCCAGTAAAACGACAGCTGCCAAAACCCTTTTCGCGTCGGCGGATAATACAAACTTTTCCGGCTTATCTGTTTTAGCGGTACTGGCGGCTCTGCTTTTCTTTAATTTTACCGCGCTGGAAATAATTAAAATTACGCTGAGAGCCGCGATTAACGAGCCGATGATTGTCGGAAAAAAATCAGGGCCTATGTCCAAAACCAGCGCCGCGTCAAACTCCCTCGCTCCGGCTATCATGCCGATGCCCAAGATCAGCAGGACAAATCCCATGAACAGATTACCTTTTGTCTCATTCCCAAACATATTTTTTCCCGGAATTGAATTACGGTTACATTACCACAAAGCCTCCGCAAAACAATGATCCGCGGAGGCTGGAAAAATTATCTGCCAAGTATCATATCGGTCATTGCGAGAATCTCGTCCTGCTGCGCCAGCAATTGCTGTCTGGCGGCTTCTCCTCTTACAAAAACCGGAACTTGCATAAACGCCTGTATCGCGCTTGCGTACTCCGGCATTCTGTTGACCTGTTCAAGCGCGTCGGTGAACCTTTCCACAATCTCGGGTGGAGTGCCCATTGGAAAAGCAAAGAAATAGTAAATCGGCATGGTAACGTTAAAGCCCTGCTCAACAGCGGTTGGTATATCGGGAGCGAAGGGATTGCGTTCATTCGACAGGATGGCAAGCGCGCGGAAATCGCCGGACTGGAGGAAGGGGAGCAAGGTTCCGACAGCGTTGGGAATGGCGGTTATATGCCCGCCCATGAGCGCCGCCGAGCGATCCGCCGCGTTTCCGATATCCACCAAGTTAAACCCGCCGCCTTCCCTGTTCAACATGGTTCCCATAACAAAGGTAGACGCGCCCGCCGACCCGGCAAAAGAAAGGGGCGGGCTCGCTGTTTGAGAAGACCTCATAAGCTGCTCTAACGTTGTGTAGGGAGAGGCGGCGTTAACGGTTACTACGCTTCCTCCTTCCCGTCCTATAATCGCGGCGACTTCAAAAGCTTCCACTCCAAAGTCATTGGCGCCTGTCGCGTAGTTAACAAACATCGAAATATGGTGTATCAGAATAGTATAACCATCCGGCGCAGCGGCTCTTACGTGTCTGGAACCCAAGGCCATGCCGGCCCCCACCATGTTTTGCACCACAACAGGCTGTCCAAGAAAGCGCTGAAGCCGTGTGGCGTACGCCCGCGCGTTAAAGTCGGTGTCGCCTCCGGGAGTGGCGGGAACAACTATCGTAATAGGTCTTGTTGGCCACGTTCCGTCCCCTTGCCCTCCGGCGTGAAGCGCCAGCGCAAGCCCGAAAAACAACAGCATTGAAAAAACTAACACTCTCTTTTTCATAAAACCCCCTGTAAATATTTGTTGTATCATAACGATACAAAGAAACACTTTAACCTATCAGCTTCATTTCCTTGAGTATCTTTTTGAGCTGCTCCCTCTCGTCCGCCGTCATGGGGCCGGTAGGCGCGGCGCAGGGGCCGGCCTCAATGCCTAAAAGTTCCAGTGATTCCTTAATGACCGTGGGAAAGGAACCGAGCGCGAAGGCGATACGCAGGGGAAGCAGTTTATACTGGTCTTCCAGAGAACCGGCAACATCTCCGGCAATATATTTGTTATAAATGTCGGAGGTAAGTTTTGGGGCGACATTGGCGGTCGCCGCGACAGCTCCCGTAGCTCCATAGGCAAGGCCGGCGTGAATCAGGCTGTCCCTTCCCATCATTACGCTGAACTCCATTCCCCTTGTGCGGTTAATGATGTCCGCGGTGTTGGTAAGGTCGCCTGTCGAATCTTTCATGCCTACGATATTGGGGATTTTCGCCAGCCTTTCTACCGTGGCGGGCTTTAGCGGCAAATGCGTTTTTGGGGCGTTGTCGTAAAGGGTAACCGGAAGGCTTGTACTCGCGGCAATGGCGGCGAAATGCTCGTACAGTTCGTTCTGGTTGATCGTAATAAAGTACGGCGTAAGAGCGCTTAGGGCAGTAACCCCGGCCTTCTCCGCTATTTTCGCCAAGGCAATCGATTCCCGTGTGCCAATAGCGTTGGCTCCGGCGTATACCGGAACACGGCCTTTCGCCTGGTCAATCGTAACTTCAAGAATTTCCTGATACTCGGCGTTGTCCAGAGCGTAGAACTCTCCGGTGGTTCCTATGGCGAAAATTCCGTGGACGCCTCCGTCAATAAGGAAGTCAACCAGCTTTCTTAACGCCGGAATATTAACCTTATAATCTTTTGTCAGCGGCGTGATCATCGCCGGGAGAATGCCTTTGGGACAAAAACGCATATCCATTCCTCCTTACAACATAACAGGCTTTCGCTAATGGTACGGCCCTTTTTTCACCTTGTCAAATGAAATAATTTTAAAATATTGTTAAGTAAAACTTAAACCAAAAATCCGCCCCTAAATTGGCCTTTCTACGTTATGGGAGCGGGATTGAAAACCGCAAGTTCATTGTACAGTTTGTGGCGCTCCGCCCAAGGTTTGTACAGCCCCGAAGCGGTGTCAATAATCATGTTAAACAGGCGTGTCCCCGCTTCTTCTATGGTTTCCTCACCGTCGACAACCGTGCCCGCGTTCATGTCAACAAGATCGTCCCAGAACTCTTTCATCTGTGTGCGAGAAACGACTTTTATCACCGGGGCGGCGGCAAGGCCGTAGGGCGTTCCCCTGCCGGTCATGAATACTTGCATAACCATACCGCTGGCTAACTGCTGCGGCCCGCACACAAGGTCGCTCGCGGGAGTCGCGGCGAAAACAAGCCCCCGTTTGGAAGGCCGCTCGCCAGATGAAAGGACTTCCACCACCGGGGCCGTGCCGGATTTCGCTATTGAACCGAGAGTTTTTTCGACAATATTGGAAAGCCCGCCCGCTTTATTGCCCGGCGCGGTATTCGATTCCCTGTCCACGCCGCCGGCGGCCAGATACTCGTCGAACCAGCGCATTTCGGCGGCGAGCTTGCGCGCGACATCTTCGCTTACGCAGCGGGCGGCTATAACGTGAACCGAATCACGTATTTCCGTAACTTCGGAAAAAAGCGTTGTGGCCCCGGCTCCCACCAAAAGGTCGCTCGCGTATCCTGCGGCGGGATTACAGCTAACGCCGGAAAAGGCATCGCTGCCGCCGCATTGAAGGCCAACGCAAAGCCTGGAAAGGGGAAGCTCCGTGCGTCTGCGCGTGTCAAGCCGGGCGAGTTTCTTTTCGGCCATGCCCATCATGGCGGCAATCATGGCGGTAAAGCCTTCACAATCCTGCAGGTTGATAAGGTTTTCGCTTGTGATTTCCCCCGCATCCAAAAGCATAGCGGGGGTAAGTTTTTCGCAGCCAAGGCCCACCACCATTAGTTCCCCGCCGAAGTTGGCGTTGCGCATAATGTTCTTCAACGAGCGTATCCACATGTGGGCTTCTCTGGCGTCTATAGCTACCCCGCATCCGTAAATGTGGTTAAGGGGAACAATGTCGTCCACATTGGGATATTTTGGCAGTAGTTCCTTCCGCATTTTTTCAACGGCTATGTTAAGCACACCGCTTACGCAATGCGCTGTGGGCATTATGCCAAGGAAATTGCGGATTCCCGCGAACCGGACGCCGGGAATATCGTAGCCGTAAAATGTTTCGCGTGGGGCCGCAGGCAAGGCGGCGTTTATATCTATGCCCCACGGCATATTTTCCAGGGAAGGGAGTTCCGGCAGTTCCAGCATATCCCCGGTGATCCACGCCCCCGCCTGCGCGTCCCGGTTCAGGCAGCCGATGACAGAGCCATAGCGTATAACGGCATCGTTCTTTTTCAGCGGACGCAGGGCAATTTTGTGTCCCTGAGGAATGTCGTTTAGGGCGGTAAGCCCGTTTGCGAACACAGTTCCTTTGGCGACATCCTGTACGGGAATCGCCACATTGTCTTTCTTTTGAATCTGGATTAATCTAGCCACAGTTAACGGTACAGCGTTTTCCGCTTCTTGTAAAATTAAATAATTTTAATGTACCATTAAGCTCTGCTTAATGCAGAGCAAGTGAAGCGCGCTTTAGTTTTTAAGGAGGATATTTTATGGAGATACATCAAATTGAGTACATAACCCGCCTCGCTGATACCCAGTCCCTTACCAAAACCGCGGAGGAAATGTTTATTTCCCCCAGCGCCCTAAGCCAGCATTTATCGAAGCTGGAAAACTCGCTTGGAACTCCTCTTTTTAAGAGGGTAAAAGGCGAATGGCCCCTTACGGAAGCGGGCAGGGCCTACGTGGAGGCGGGCAAGGATATTGTCAAGCGTTTTAGGATGATGAAAAAAGACATAAGCGACATTGCCGCCTGCGAAAGCGGCGTTATCAACATTGGTATATCGTCCAATAAATCATCGCTAATGTTCGCCAACGTTTTTTCCAAATTCAAAGAACGGTATCCCAACATAAAATTAAACCTTACGGAAGGCCGCGCGAGGGATGTTAATATACAGGCGGAACAGGGTATTGTCGATTTGGCGTTTTCCTCAACAGGGTTTGAACATCCGGGCCTTGCCTCTCAAATACTTTTGAGTGAACGTTTTGTGTTGTCTGTACCCAAAACTCACCACCTTGCGCGCCTTGCGAATAACGCGCCAAAAGGCAAACTGCCAACGGTTGACCTCCGCCTTTTTAGGGATGAACTTTTTATGTTGACAACTCCGGGCCTGACAACTCGTGCGGTTACCAACAAAATGTTCGACGAGGCGGGATTTATGCCCAATGTTCTTTTTGAATTAAACGCCAAGACACTCTATATCCTTGTGGAATCAGGCTGCGGTATATCCATTATCCCCATGGGGTATATCAGAGAAAACAGCGCCTCCGTGTATTTTTTTACCACCCCCCTTGGAATGTGGGACAACATAGTAGCTTATTCAAAAACCAGCCGTCTTTCCCATGCCGAAGAATACTTTATTACCTTGGCGAAAGGGTTTTACGAAACCGAGTACGGCTATATAAACAAGTAGGGCCGTGTTAGAATTTGTGTACATATTGTGTGTTAAGCGCTGTTGCTTTTTTCACATACTACTTTTGCGGAATTCTGCCGCTTTTTTACTTAATTCTTCAACAGACATATCTTCGAATAAATTCTCCTGCCACTTCGTATAGTCAAACTGTTCCTTGCGTATAAGCATTATAAAACGCTCCGCTTCAACAAGCCCCAGAGTTCTTGCCAGTACTTCCATGCCCTCGTTCCTTATGAGAGTGTCTGTTTTCATTTGTGTACCTCCATTGCCGCTATAAAATCTATAGGGTTGATTATAATAATGCCTTCTATCCGTTTGCTTAAAATTTTGCCGTCTGTTGTGATAAAATAACTACAGCAAGCTTCTATCGCGCACGCTAAATGCAGCGAGTCTTTTGCCTTTACGCTCATTTTTCTAAATTCGTTTGCCATCGCTATTATCTTTTCAGATTCATCAATATCGGCTGTAGCAATGTTTTTCCACTTTACTATTTGATTTTGTCTGTCGGGAAAAGGGTTAAAAGACACTTCATAATCCATGATGTAAGACCACGCGAGTTCGTAATTACCAAGTAAAATTTCTTTTTGAATATATGTTTTCGCTTCCGCTTCAAGATAATTTTTCAGCAATAATTGATCGTCATAGGGGCGGTTAAAACAGCAATTATCCAAGTACAGGCGTTCCTTCATCCGCTGAGTATATCATAGATTTTACCCTAACGCAATATTATGGTTGTATAATTTTTTATATATTTGAGCGTAAAAGTAAAACAACGCCTTATGGCGCTTGTTTGTTTTGTACGGCAGTGTACAGCAATTTTTTGCCCGATTTCTGGGAGGTAAGCAAGCCCAGTTCCCGCATACGCTGGAGCAGTTTATACGCACCGCTTGCGCTGATCCCCAGAACCTCGGCGGCTTCCTCTTTGCTGAAACCTGAATCGGGGAAAGCGGCAAGCAGCCTTTTTTCATTGGGGCCTGTAGCAATACTGTTTTCACTTGCGAGCGGGGCGCGGTAGTTCATGTTCGGTACGCGAATGAGAAACCCCCCGTCGATAACGGGGATTTCCGGTTTCGCCGCAGAGCTTTCGTAGGCGCTGTAGATACGCGGAATCCCTGTGCCGAACGCTTCAATCATGGCAAGCCGGTAGAAAATGTGCGCCAGCTTTTCGTTCCGCGTTACAGAAACTCCGGCAAGCATCAAATCGTGAGTTACACCGGGCATCACGCCGCCCAGGGACATAAATTCCAGCCGGTCATCAAACATGCTGACAAGGACGCTCCCTTCGATATAGTAGTCGCGGTGGATAAGCGCGTTGATGTACGCCTCGCGCAGGGCGATAGACGGGAAATCGGGATGGTCAACTCTGTACGCCAGTTTCGCCGGCGCTGTTCCCTCAAACGTACCGCGTACCCGGTTATAGACAGTAAGGTACGCCAAAACTTCATCTATTTGCTTAAAGAGCGATCCTGAAAATTCCTTGCGGTCTTTGAACTTTTCCTTGCTTGTCCCCTCGAAAATCGCCGCCTTTGTATTGAATGGGCATTGGTCGGAAAGAATAAGGGCAAGGTTGGTATATCGGCCGTCCGGCCGCACTAGACCAAGGGACTGTTTTTGCCGATCCCCGAATGGCATGTCCTTCCCCGCAAAAACTCCGTCCGCGTATTCAAATGTCAGCTCTTGCTCTATTGACAATTCAACCGTAAACTGACCGGCGCCGTTATCTTTTATCATCCGGCGGATATGCTCGCGGGTAGCCATAACCGTGCTGCTTCCGACACGGACATACACGCCCTGCGGAACCAGTCCGTATCTGGACAAGCAGTACGGAATCGCGCTGCCGCGCCCCACGGTTATTTTCAGGATATAGTTCCCCTCCCGCTTTTCGGGTTCTACCTTAAAATAGCCTGACGGGTCGGGCGTAACCGAATCCCGGAAACTGGTGGTTACCCTTCTTGCCTCAAGATCAATGTCCCCCGCAACGCCGTAAACCGCTCCGTCATCGGACAGACCCAAGTAGAGTTCGCCGCCTTCAGTATTCAGGAACGCCAGCATCGTGTGGGTTACTTTTTCGTTGTATTCCCGCTTGAATTCGATGGTTGTACTTTCAAGCACCTTCAACGCCCCCTGCTGGCAGTATGCTTTCATTGTACCGCCTTTCTCTCCATAGTTCAAGGGAGAGTTCGGGAGAGTTCGGGAGAGTTCGGGAGAGTTCGGGAGAGTTCGGGAGAGTTGGCTTCCAAATATCGCTATTTTAGCTCATCGGGCCGCATCGTGTTCTTAACGGAAAGGTAGGCGCGGACTCTAAGGGCGCTAAAGATACCGCTCTTGGGCTGTTTTTTGTAGTCATCCAGAGTTTTCTCGTACAAAGAAAGGGGAACCTTCATAACCGCCACTTCATTCTGGCGTATTCCGTGTATGTGGAAGGTTAAGGAGCCGCCGGATGAGCCGGAGTACCATATATCCATCTCGCCGTCCGGGTACTGATCCTCGGCTTTAAGGTGAAGGAAGTACTTTATAGCCTCCACCGGCACAGGATCAAAGCCATCCCGGAGTACCGCGAGCCTGTCCGCCAGTTCGGGATACCCGATAATGGTTTCCGGTGTATAAGGGCCGTTCTTTTCGTCAAGCCCCTTTTTCTGGCGGTAAAAATCCCCCCGCTGCATTTCGGGAAAAACCTCAAAGCGCAGTTGCTTCGAGGGCCAGAGAACGGAAATGGGGAACTCGGGCTTGTGCTTTTTCCCGCAGCCGGGGCAGGTAAAGTTTAAAAAAGTCCCGTTCTGTATTTGATCCAGATATTCACGGGCAGCGTCCAGATCGATCTCCTCGGGGACATCGGCCTCGAAAACATTGTCGCAAAAACAGGAAATTTTCCGCTTCACATGCACTCCTTCCCGGTCCGGCTTCTAGCGGCCCGCCAAATGAAGAATATCCCCGAAAACCGCGAAAAGCATAAGGCCGGCTATCAAGACTATTCCTACGGACTGGAAGACGGAAACAAAGCGGGGATGCGGCGGCTTTTTGCGTATGCCTTCGACAAGGTACAGGAGAATCATCCCCCCGTCCAGTATGGGCAGGGGAAGCAGGTTCATGATGCAAAGGGCAATGGAAATAAGAGCCAGAAAGTTGGCCAAGGAACTAAGGCCGACGAAAAAACTTCTGTTAAACCCTTCAACGGCGACATCCCCTATCATGTAGGTGATGCGTATGGGCCCCGATACCGCTCTGGTTAAATCTACGCCCCGGAACAGAAGGGAAAGGCTTCTGACGGAAATCGTAAATATTCGCCACGTTTCGGTCGCCCCCCTCGCGATTGCCATCGGGGGGGAAAGCCTTGGATTTTGGTATCGCACGGCCTGCCACGATATGCCCAGGCTCGCGGCCCCGGCTTCGGTGTAAATGGGCAGAAGGGTAGCGGCCCCGGTTATGGCTCCCCGCGCGTACTCTATCTGTAGAACCGGAGGCCTTTCTTCAAGGATGTTCATAAGGGCCATTGTGTGCGGCAGTTCCTGCCCGTTCACCGTCAGTATCCTGTCGCCGCCTTGGAGGCCGGCGATTTCGGCCGGGCTTCCTTCAGCGACCAGTTCGATTACGGGGTCTGTCCAGAAAAAAATCCCGATTCTCCCCGCCCCGGTATTTCTGTCCAGAGCCGGCGTTACCAAAAGGTCAAGCGTTTGCCCGTTTCGCTCCACCCGGAGCGGAAGCTCCTCTTCCGGATGCACGGCGATAATTCCCTGAATGTCGTTAAAGGTTTCGGTTCTTCTTCCCCGTATTTCTACAATCCAGTCCCCGGTTTCAATGCCCGCTTCATCGGCGGGGTTTGTAACGCCGGGGGTAATATCCGAAACGAGAACAACGCGGTTACTCAGGGTGTTTACTTCAAACCCCACGCCCCATATCACGGACAGCACCAGCACCGCGAACACAAGGTTAAACAGGGGGCCCCCAAGACAGGCGACAATGCGGCGGAATGGGTGGGCGGCGAAAAAGCTTCCCTTTTCGTGCGTTACGGCCCCCCCGTCTTTGCTGCCCGAGCCCCCGGTTATGTCGTCATGCCCTTTCATTTTGCAGTAGCCGCCTATGGGAAAAGCGCCCAGCCGGTACTCCACCTCGCCGATTTTCTTTCTGAAAATGGGTTTGCCCCAGCCTATAGAAAAGGCCTCGACTTTTATTCCCATAAGGCGGGCGGCGACAAAATGGCCCAGCTCGTGGACAAAAACCACCACTCCCAGCCCCAATAGCCCCAAAAGTATTCTGTAAATCAGCATCGCAAACTCCCATCGCTTCCGGTATTTGTAATAAACTCTTCCGCTAGTGTACGGGCTTTCCTGTCCCGTTCAAGCACATTTTCAATGGTAAGGGGCTCGTCCGCCCGTGTCTTATCTATAACATATCCCACTACGCGGGAAATATCAAGAAATCCAATCCTTCCTTTGAAAAAAGCCTCGACCGCGGCTTCGTTGGCGGCGTTGTAAACCGCAGGATACAGGGGGCCTTTTTCAAGCGCCCGGTACGCCAAGGCGATCATGGGAAACGCGCGGGGGTCGCATTTTTCAAAGTTCAAGGTAAGGGAATCAAAATCCAGCGCCCCAAAAGGGGAGTACGCCGTTTGTGGCCACCACAGGGCATCGTGGATGGGCAGCCTCATGTCGGGGTTTGACATCTGGGCGTACACCGCGCCGTCCTTAAGGCGTATCATGGAGTGGACTACGCTTTGGGGGTGAATGACGACGGTTACGCTTTCAGGCTGTAGGCCGAAAAAAAACACCGCCTCCATAACCTCAAGGCCCTTGTTGGCAAGGGTCGCCGAATCTATGGTGATTTTGGGGCCCATGTTCCACGTGGGGTGGGCTAGGGCCTGTTCGACCGTTACGCTGCGGAGCGCTTGGGCCTGATACCCCCTAAAAGGCCCGCCGGAAGCTGTAAGGATAATTTGGCGTATGTTGTCCTTGCCGTGGGCGCAGATGAGCTTAAAAATCGCCGAATGTTCTGAGTCCACGGGGATGATTCGGGCATTTTTCTCCGCCGCCCGCGCGAAAACAAGGGGCCCGGCCATAACCGCCGTTTCCTTGTTCGCAAGGGCCAAGTCGCCGCCAGAGTCCAAAACCGCGAAGGACGGCAAAAGGCCCGCAGAGCCGGAAATCGCGTTGACGGTAATGTCCGCCCCCACGGCGGCAATGGCGTCTAAAAGCCCCCGGCTGCCTGAAAAATCAATCCCGGCGGGGCAGGGGAGCTCGGCGGAAGTCAGCGCGGTACGCGCGCCGGGAAACTCTTTTTTCAGGGCCGCCAGTTCCAGAGAGTTTTGGTGGGAGCTAAAAAGAACCGGCTGGAAAAAATCCTTCCCGCCGCGCAGTACGTCCAAGGCGCTTTTTCCGATAGAGCCTGTAGCGCCAAGTACGGCTACCCTTTTTTTCATGTCAGAAAAAGTATCCGGTACAGCATATAGTAAACCGGCGCGGCAAGGGCCACAGAGTCAATGGAATCCAGCGCGCCGCCCCGTCCCAGAACCAGAGAGCCTGAATCCTTTACCCCGGCGCTCCGCTTAATCGCCGACTCGCCCAAGTCCCCCAGCGTGGCGGCGATTCCCGCCCCCAAGCCCAAGATCGCGCCAGCGGACATCGAGGGCAGCACGGTCGAGGTAAAGATGCCCGGAAGTAGCATAACCGCGGCAACTCCCGTCATAACCGATGCGGCCAGCCCTCCTGAAAACCCGGCGATGCTTTTGTTCGGGCTCGCGGCGACAATGCCCCGGTTGTTTTTCCCGAAGAGAACCCCGGTCGCCCAAGCGATAGCGTCGTTAAGAAGGGCGATAAGGAAAAAAACAAGGATAACCATGCCCGCCCCGCTAAACACGGTCATTTGGACAACCCAAGCCATAAAAAGGCCGGGGTATATCATTACCGCGAAACCGGCGATAACACGGCCAATGTAGGAATCGAGCTTTTCTTTTGTCGTGAATATCCCGGAGACCAAAAGCCACGAAGCGCCCAGAATAAAAGCGCCGGGCACGATGTTCGCGTCCGTAAAGCTAAAGGTTACCACCACAGTCCACGCGACAGGGCTTACCGCCCCAAGCAGCACCGTTTCGGGCATGGAAATACGCAGGTTTTTGTGGCTCAGGATGGTGCGGAACTCCAGCGCGCCGAGTATCGAAAAACCAACGATAACAAGGTTAAGCGCCAGATGGTTATGCTGCGGGAGAAAAAGAACAACCGCGAGGAGCGCGGGAAGGCCAACAAAAAAGACAATCAACCGCTGAACTATTTTCTTCATGCTACACTATTTCCGGCTTCCGCCGTCCTCCATTTTTTCCCCTCCGGGGGCGGCCCCAAAACGGCGCTCCCGGTTGTGGTAATCCTGTACCGCGAGGGCAAGGTCTTCTCCCGACCAGTCCGGCCATAACTTGCCGGAAATATAATACTCGGCGTAGGCGCTTTCCCACAAAAGGAAATTGCTGATCCGGAACTCTCCGGCGGTTCTGATAACAAGGTCCGGGCCGGGAACGTCCGGGTTGTCCAGATAACGACCGATACTCTCTTCCGTTATGTCTTCTTTCGCCGCCGCGAGCTTTTTTACCGCCCGGACTATCTCGTCTCTGCCCCCGTAGTTAAGGGCGATAATTACCTGAAGGCCGGCAAAATCCTTTGTGTCGTTAAAGACCCCGTCCAGCTCGTCCAGTATTTCGGGGGACAGGCCCTCACGGCTGCCGGCATGGCGCACCCTGATGCGGTTTTCCCGGTAAAAATCCAGTTCGGCCCGCAGGTGCTTTTTTACAAGCCCCATGACAAAGCCCACTTCCCCGGCGGCCCGCTTCCAGTTTTCCGTGGAAAACGTGTACAGCGTAAGGTACGAAAGGCCCAAATCGCTTGCCGCCTTGACAACACGCTTGGCGGCCTGTATTCCTTCAAGATGCCCCTGCGTGCGCAACAGGCCCCTTTTTTCCGCCCAGCGTCCGTTTCCATCCATAATAACGCCTATGTGCCGCAAACCGCTTCCGGCGCAAGGCGGGGTTTGTTCCGTCAAACCTCCATAATCTCCTTTTCTTTTTCATCAAGAGCCTGATTCGCCTTGGCGATGTAACTGTCGGTGAGCTTTTGAAGCGCGTCAACGGACTTGCCTTCTTCATCCTCGGTAATTTTGCTGTCTTTAAGGAGTTTTTTCAGCTCGTCATTACCGTCCCGGCGTATGTTCCGTATGGCTACCCGGCTTTGCTCTGCGTGGTTTTTGGCCTGCTTGGCAAGCTCCTTGCGCCGCTCCCCGGTAAGGGGAGGGATCGCGATGCGGATAACCTTGCCGTCATTGGAAGGGTTAAGGGACAGTTCCGATGTACGGATGGCCTTTTCAATTTCCCCGATAAGACCCTTGTCCCACGGCTGAATAACGATAAGCCGGGCTTCGGGCACGGAGATATTCGCCACCTGATGTAAGGGAGACTTGTCCCCGTAAGCGTCAACCCTGATCCTGTCGAAAAGGGCGGCGGAGGCCCTGCCCGTCCTCAGGGTGGAAAACGTATCCTTAAGGCTTGAGAGGGCCTTTTTCATCCTTTCTTCCGCCTGAGTTATTGTTTCGCTCATGCTATCCGCCTACCCTGAAATACACATAATCCTCTATGGCCAGCTTCGCCCCCGATTTCTTGCCGGCCTCCGCCAGCGCTTGGGCGACGGTCATTTTTTCGTCCTTCACATAGCCCTGATCCATAAGGCAGATTTCTTTAAGGAACTTGTTTACCTTGCCTTTAAGGATATTTTCCAGCACTCCGGCGGGCTTGCCCTTCATGCCTTCGTCCTGCTCCATTTGCTTGCGGAAAATCTCTTCCTGCTCTTTAAGCCACGCGGCGTCGGCCTTCGACTGATCCAGATACATGGGGTTAAAGGCCGCCACGTGAAGGGCAATCGTAAAGGCAAAGGCTTTTACTTCCTCGCCGGCAAAGACCTCAGGCTTGTCCGAGCTAAAGCGCACCAATACGCCAATGGCCCCGTCGCCGTGAATGTAGCTGGCGAAATACTCATTCGGCCCCGCCTTCACCGTTTTGACACGCCTAAGGCTCATGTTCTCCCGGATTTTGGCGGCAAGGTCGGTAACCATGCCGTTTAGCTCATCGTCCGGCTCGCCCAAGCCCTTTTCCAGCGCCTTTCCGGCAACGCTCTCGCCCAAAGCGATAAACTCCGGGTTCATGGCTACAAAGTCCGTTTCCGAAACTATTTCCACAAGGGCCGAGACGGAGCCCGCCCCGCTGTCCTTGATCTTGATAAATACCTTTCCGGCATTGGTCGCCCGGCCCGCCCGGTTTTCAACGGCGGCAAGACCCTTTTCCTTCAGCAGTTTTTCGGCTTTGGCGAAATCCCCGCCGGTCTCGACAAGGGCGTTTTTACACTCCATCATGCCCGCCCCGGTTTTTTCCCGGAGAGCCTTTACATCCGCAGCGCTTATAGTAGACATTACTCAATCCCTCCTGTCATTTCTTTTACGGCTGTCATCCAAGCTAGGCGTCCTCGCCGTAGGCTCTGTCAATATCCACCGGCAGGTCATCTTCTTCCGTTTCAGGATCATCGGCCTCAGCTTCCGGGGACTGTTCTTCCCCGGTATAGGAGGAGATGTCGATTTCCTGATCTTCTTCCCGAATGGAAGCGTCGGTCATCAATTCTTCCTGATCCTCGCTTTCGCCCTCGTCAAGGTTTTCGATAATCCTTAAGCCCACTTCGTTGTCCGCCTCTACCACGGCGTTGGCGACGATTTGGGTGAAAAGGGTAATGGCCCGGATAGCGTCGTCATTCCCCGGTATGGGGAAGTCGATGCCGTCAGGGTTACAGTTGGTATCAACAACCGCCACAATGGGGATGCCCATGCGCTGGGCCTCGGCGACGGCGATGGACTCTTTCCTCGTGTCGATGATGAAGAGTATCCCCGGAAGGTCTTTCATCTCCTTGATGCCCCCAAGGTTCTTGTGCAGCTTCGTCCGCTCTTTGGCGAGCCCCGCTATCTCTTTCTTGGTGAGGTTTTCGAATGTCCCGTCCGCTTCCATCCTTTCGAGCTTTTTCAGGCGCAACAGCGACTTCTTGATGGTAACAAAGTTGGTGAGCATACCGCCCAGCCACCGGTTGTTAATGAAGAACATTCCGCAGCGCTCGGCTTCTTTCTGGATTGCCTGCTGGGCCTGTTTCTTGGTTCCCACAAAGAGAACCGATCTACCAGCCGAGGTAACCTTGCGCACCGCGTCGTAGGCGTCTTTTATCGCCTGAATGGTCTTTTGCAGATCAATAATGTGAATCCCATTCCGTTCCGCGAAGATGAACTTCTTCATCCGCGGGTCCCAGCGTTTTACCTGGTGCCCGAAGTGCACGCCCGATTCCAACAGGCTCTTCATGGTAACTACCGCCAAAATCTCCTCCCTGTCCTGACCCTTAATCCTGCGGTCAGGCGCCGTCCCTATATCTCACCGCCCGCCAAGGGGCAGTGGAAAATGTCCAGCCGCCACAGGCCGCCGGATTATTGGCCCCCGTAAGGGTAGCCGTTATCCCTTAGCATGACATAAAACTCCCGTAATGGCAAGCCCACGACAGAGGAATGAGAGCCCCATATCGAAGAAATAAAACAGGCCGCCCGCCCCTGAATCTTGTAGGCTCCCGCCGCGTCCTGCCATTCCCCCGTGTCAAGATACCATTCTATTTCTTGGGGCGAAAGGGGCGCGAAGGTAACCTCGCTGGAAACCGACCGGCAGTCCATGGTTTTTGTCCGCAGGCTGAAAAGCGCCACGGCGCTGATTACCTCGTGGCTTTTTCCCTGAAAGGCGCGGAGCATACGCCGGGCGTCTTCCCTGTCCCGCGGCGTACCGTAGATGTTCCCGTCCAGCGAGATAAGCGTATCGGCCCCGCATACCCACATTGGCCGCGGGCTGGCGGGTATGCCGGCGGGATTGTCACCAAGGCCCGCTACTACGCTGTTGACTTTGCGCGCCGCCAGTTCTTCCGCCACGGCCCGGCCTTCCGCCCGCCTGTCAAAGCGCTCGTCCGCCAGGGAGGGTACGCGGGTAAAGGGCAGGCCAAGGAGTTCCAAGTATTCCGCCCGTCTGGGAGAGGCGGACGCCAAGAGTATGTGTTCCATAGTTGTGGCAACAGGATAGACCTTATCGCGGGAAAATGTCAGCCCCCCGCCGCACATGAACATTCCCGCCGGGGCTTTTGGTGGGAATGCATGGCTCATGCGCGGCGGGGGGCGGCAGGTTGTTTTTTCCCCAAAACACTGGTACAGTTACGCAATGAAGATAGGGATAGACACATTCGCCTGCAATAGCGGCGAGTCGGCCGTGGGTGTCTATGTAACGCAATTACTGAAACGGATCCCCCCGTCAGCGGCAAAGTATGAGCTTTTCGGCTGGGAGTACGACCGCTTTGCCTTTAGCGAGGCCGCACCAGATATGGAGTTTATCCCCCAGTGTTCCGTAAGCGGCAGCGCCGCCAATTTTTTTTGGCACGTTTTTAAGTTTCCCCGGTTCGCCAGGGCACGGGACTGGAACCTCTGTTTTTTCCCCGCCGCGCACAAAAGGCTCCCCGCGAACTCCCCCTGTCCGACCGTGGGTGTTGTTCACGACATGGTTCCGTGGTGGGAGCGGAGGAAGCGTGAATACCTTAAAACATTTGCGCGGATGCTTCTGCCCGGCGCTCTTAGGCGGCTGGACAGGGTTATCGCCGTGTCAGGGTGGGTAAAACAGGAACTTGTAGAGGTCGCCGGGATTAAAGAGCGCCGAATCGAGGTAATTCCCAACGGCATCGACCTTCAGGCGTTTTACCCCCGTTCCCGCGGGGAGGAAAGCGTGGTGCTTATCCAGCCCTTCAGTTTCAGGCGTCCGTATGTTCTTTATGTTTCCAGAATTGAGCATCCGGTAAAGAACCACTGTAAACTAATCGAGGCGTTTGGCATTTTTAAGGAAAGAACACGGTATCCCCACAGGCTGGTGCTGGCGGGGGGCGACAGCCGGGGCGCTGAAAAAGTCAAGGAAGCCGCCGCCTCAAGCGCCCACCGCAAGGATATTTTCTTTACCGGGCACTTCCCCTACACGAGCCTTCCCGAACTGTATTCCGGCGCCGACATTGTTGTGATTCCTTCCATGTACGAAGGCTTTGGGATGGGCGCGCTGGAGGCTATGGCAAGCGGAGTTCCCACGGCCTGCGCCAGAGCCGCCTCCCTGCCGGAAACCGCCGAACACGCGGCCCTGTACTTCGACCCCAAGAGCGCCGAGGACATGGCGGACAGGATGGTTACCCTTACCGCCAACCGGGACATCCACCGGGAATGCCGCCGGCTGGGGCTGGAACGGGTCCGCGATTTTTCATGGGATCGCTGCGCGAGGCACACGCTGGAAATAATTCAGGAAATGGTTTCCTAACGTTTAGTGTATTCCCGCGCCCTTTCCAGGCAGTCCTTGCAAAGCGTCAGGTTAGGAGACCTCTGCTTTTTTCCGCATCGAGGACAATGCCCGCCTTCTTTGCGGGCGGCGTACCGTTCCTGCCTTTTCTTGTTGACCTCTTCCCGGTGCCTTTCCAGAAAACGCTTTTGGCGCAAGCGGTTGGCTTCTTTTTTGTCCATATCCTTTGTTGGCATACGCGCGTAACTCCTCCGTGAATAGCATAGCATATGCGCCATAAGCTTTCAACAAGATATAAAGGATTGGACCAGTTACAGCGCTTTTAGCCCAGCCTGGCCCTTGCAAAAATATTTTTTTGCGTTATACTATGCCGCTTCAGGCATTTTTCTGCCGATAATGACTTATCAGGCCGTTTTGCGAGAGCATTCTCCGGGCCTGCAAGAAACAGGCCCTAGTTGTAAAGGGCTTTAAGACTTAGGAGGTTCTTAAAAATGAAAAGGACAACTCTCTGTTTATTTTTCTTGGCTGGGTTTATTGCGATTCCCGCAATGGCGCAATATAATTTCACGACCGCGACACCGGATTACCTTTCCCTTGGTCTTAGTCTCCCGATAGGGTTTCATATCGGCGATGAGCGCGGGGGCCAGCTTGTGGCAAACGCTCCGGTTCCTAACCTTAGCGTCAGTTTTTCTGTTCTTCCTAACTTCAGAGTGGGCTACGACTACATCGCTGTTGAAGGCCAGGGGGACGGAGCGGCTCCGGGGATCAGCGTGCAAGCGCATCTTTTGCGCATGGAATTTTACCTTATCCGCTGGCTTGGGTTTTCTTTCGGCCTTGGGTGGGGCGGCGTCGACCAGTTGGGGCAATCCTCGCACATGGCCGCCGCGCTGAGCCTTGGATGGTTCGCCGATTTCTTCCAGGCCCGAGCTCCTTCGGGATTCACGTACGCCCTGGGTGTGCGGATTGACTATCTGGCAAGCCTGCACACCGCGGAGGCTGTTGGCCAGGGTTCTATCCTTTTCGCTATCCGTTTTCAGGTCGGGCGATGATCTCTATTAAAGGGGAGCGTGCGGCTTTGCGTTCCCGCCCCTTTTGGGGTATTATGGGAGTATGAGCGAAAAGCGCTTTACCGTTCTGGATTTGATCGATATCGACCTGAAAGAGCATAACTCCCTGAACCTGAAGTGTATCGGGGGCCGCAAGGGGCTCGTCAGGGAAATAAGCATTCCGGACATTAACCGCCCGGGGCTTGCTCTGTCGGGCTTTTTCGATGCCTTCGCTCACCAGCGGATTCAAATCTTCGGGCGGGGGGAAGTAGCGTACCTGCGCAAGCTGGAAGAGGACAAGTCAAGCGACACCATCCGGCAAATGTTCGCTCATACCATTCCCTGCTGCATTTTTACCTACGGCCTTTTTCCCGGCGAAACCTTCGCCGAGATCGCCGAAAACGCCCAGTGCCCAGTGCTTCAAACAAACCTTACCACAACAGAGTTCAGCGCCCGGATCATGCGTATCCTCGCGGAGATTTTCGCCCCACAGGAGAATATCCACGGGGTATTGGTGGAAGTTTACGGCTTGGGAATCCTTATCCGGGGAGAGTCGGGGGTGGGAAAAAGCGAGACGGCCCTAGAACTTATCATGCACGGACACCGCCTTGTCGCGGACGATGTTGTAAACATTCACTGCGTAAACGGCAATGTCCTTATGGGAACCGGGGCCAACAGGATCATCGCCCACCACATGGAAATACGCGGCATGGGCATTATCAACGTAACCCACCTGTTCGGAGTCGGCGCTATCCGGGATCGCAAGGAGATACAGCTTGTCGTTAAGCTTGAAGAATGGGACTCCAAGAAGAACTACGACCGTATCGGCATCGAAGAGCAGTATACCGAACTTTTGGGGGTGAAAGTTCCCATGCTGGAAATACCCGTAAAGCCCGGACGGAACATACCCATCATCATCGAAACCGCCGCTATGAATGAGCGGCTTAAATCTATGGGGTACAACGCGGCAAGGGAATTTAACCAGAACATCCTTAGGTGGATAGAAAGCGATACTTCAAAGTCAGTTTATTTCGGCAGCGAAAACATCATTTAAAACAGGGTAGAAACATGACAGAGCAGATAATTAGCGTTTCCAACAGAGCGGGAATACACGCCCGTCCGGCGGCGATTCTGGTTCAAGCCATCAAGGATTTTAAGGCCAGCATTCACTTTGAAAAGGGCAATGACCGGATTAACGCGAAATCCATCATGGGGATACTGACTCTGGCGGCGGCCTACAAGACTGAGCTTAAAATTATCGCCGAGGGGGAGGATGAAGAACAGGCGGTGCAAACGATTGTCCGCCTGTTCGATTCCAAGTTCGAGGAGGAATAAGCGTTTTTCGCGTTTTTTTCGGTTACGCCTCTTGCATTATTTTACGGCCTGTGGTAGTATTCACACATGAGGTTGGACTTGGGCCAAAAGCCGTTTTCGCGCGTTTTCTGTAAAAAAATTCCCGAATTAAGCGAACTTGGCACGGTTTTTGCTCTCTCTCTCTCTCTCTCTCTCTCTCTCTCATAAGACTCACCTGATCATTTCGCCTAAAAAAATTTACCCAAAAACAGCCTTTGCCGCCGCGCACCTACTGCCTTTTGCCCCGAATACCGCGCAAAGCCAGAGTCCACAGTTCCGTCTTTTACGGAACCTTGGCCCGCCAG
>WQUW01000004.1 GCA_009781915.1 Treponema sp.
AGGGGAGGATATACGGTTTAAGAATCCATTTGCCCAAATTCTTAGGCGAAGGAGACCGAGGCTCCGTAGCCGTGTTCCTTGGGCGGGATTCTTAAACCGTATATCCTCCCCTGCCGGAGCTTTGGGCGGGAATGCTCATCTCATGCGCGGCGGGGGGTAGCCCATTTCGTTTCATACTATAGTCCACAGTGATTTTTGCATTATAGCCGTCCTCCTTGTTCAATAGACTAGAGCAGAGAGGCTAAAGATATGAACGGAAAGGACATAAAGGCCACACTGGGGAAAAATATCAAGTTTTTCAGGTTCCGGATGGAATATTCACAAGCGGATCTTGCGGAGAAGGTCGATATATCCATTACGTTTCTCAGCAATATTGAAAGGGGCTTGAAATTTCCCAAGCCGGAGATACTGTCCCGGCTTGCGGTCTCCCTTGAAGTGGAAGTGTACGAGCTTTTCAGGACGCAAATTGTCCCCGAAAACTCAAGGGATTTGGTAAACCGGCTTGCTGAAGATGTCAGCAAAAACGTCAATATGACATTGCACAGGGTCTTTAAGCAATACATGGAATGACGCGGGGTGATTCATACCGCCTGAATAGGGTATAATGGGCGCAGAAACAGAGGAGCAATGGAGGTTTTATGACGTTGAGCCAAACTCTGGAAAAGCTGCATGGTATCGACCGGGAAAGCCGCCATCTGGAAAAAGCGCTAGCGGTACTTCGCTGGGATCAGGAAACCTATCTTCCCGAAAAAGGCGTACAGGAGCGGTCTGAGCAGTTGGCCCTGCTTGAAGGCATTGCCCACCAGCGGCTAACCTCGCCGGAAACCGGGCGGCTGCTTTCGGAGCTGGGCTGTACGCGGGAAAACCCCGGCGGGGACGAGGCGCTTCCCGCGCTGGAACGGGATTTCCTGAAAAACCTTCGCCGCAATTACGACCGGGCAGTTATGCTTCCCGGAGATTTCGTTTCCGAGGCCGCCCGTGCCGAAGGGCTTTCTCAGGCGGCGTGGGTAAACGCCCGGCGGGACAACGATTTCTCCGTTTTTTTGCCCCACCTTGTAAAAATGCTCGATTTCGCCCGGCAAAAGGCGGTGTACTGGGGCTGGCAGGACAACCCCTACGACGGCCTTCTTGACATATACGAGCCGGGTATGGGGGCGGATGCCATTGCCGCGGTCTTTACTCCCCTAAGCCAGCGGCTTTCGGCGCTGTTGGAAAAAATCGCCTCCCGGCCAAAGCCGGATAATTCTTTTCTGGCCCAGCATTTTGATCTGGAAGGCCAAGCCTGCTTCAGCCATGATATGCTAAAGCGTCTTGGTTTTGACACACTCCGGGGCCGCTTGGACGTTTCGGCCCATCCCTTTACGACAATTCTTGGCTCCGATGATGTACGCATCACCACCCGCTATATGCCCCGGCAGGTTCTGTCGAGCATTTTCGCTACTATCCACGAGGCGGGCCACGCCTTTTACGAGATGGATTTTCCGCAAGAGATTCGCGGCACGTGTCTGGCTGACGGGGCTTCAATGGGCATTCACGAGTCCCAGTCCCGGCTTTGGGAAAATGTTATTGGCCGTTCAAGGCATTTTTGGGAAGGGATGTTTCCCGCGCTAAGTTCGTACTTCCCCGCCGCCCTGACCGGTATTACCGTAGACGATTTTTACCGGGCGATAAATCTGGCCGGGCCATCGCTTATCCGCATCGAGGCTGATGAAGTAAGTTACAGCCTTCATGTCGTCCTTCGCTTCGAGCTTGAACGGGACTTGCTTTCCGGCAGGCTCGACCCGGCGCGGCTTCCCGATGCATGGCGAAAAAAGATGAAAGACCTCGTGGGAGTGGAACCGGAAACGGATTCTCAGGGGGCGCTACAGGACGTGCATTGGTCAATGGGCGCTTTCGGCTATTTCCCCAGTTACGCGCTGGGGAACCTTTACGGGCTAGAGTTCTGGGGGAAACTCAAGGCGGACATACCCGCTGTGGACGACTTGATAGCGGCGGGCAATTTCGCCCCCATCCGGCACTGGCTGCGTGATACGATTTATGTCTGGGGCCGCCGCCTTGACCCCCCGGCCCTGCTTAAAGCCGTTACCGGAAAAACGCTGTCGCCGGAACCGTTTCTCGCCTACATCGACGCCAAGTACACGGATATTTACAGCCTTTAGGCCCCCGCCCTTGCAAGACATTCTTTGCACTTGCGCTATTATGCCCCATTCGTGATATAATACACACATGGTACGGCTCCGTGTGGCTCTTTCAAAGTTCGAAAACTCCCCGGCGAAAGGGCCGCTTGTCGCGGACAGAAAAGCTCTGATGGAATTCCATATCCGCAGGGAAGTGCGGGAAGAGTACGGCCTTGAAGGGGAAATTTTCGCCCTTACCGGGAACGTCATTCTTGCGGATATGCGGCAGGTACGGATGCTGTCCCAGCGCCTTAACGCCGGCCTTGATCCGGCAAAGGACACCGGGGCTTTTGTCAGTCCGGCAAAGTTTAACGCAATGGGCCTTATCGACGAAATCCTTCATTATATGCTGGCCCTGTACCGGGAGCAGGTACAGCCGGACGTTTTCCAGACAGCCCTGTCCCGCCTTGAAACAACGCTTGGGGACAGCAAAACCGGGGCGCTCTTGGAAAGCTTCTGCGGTGAATTCCCGCCCAGACAGGTATATTCGGGGGAAGCAAGCGTTTCCGCTTACCTTGAAGGAAATAGCGGCGGGGAAAGCTGCCGTTGCCTGTCCCTTGAAGAACTGCTTCTTCTGGCCTTGGCGAACCTGAACCCGGCGTTTAGGCCCTTCCTCTTTATGTTTGACGATTCTGATCTAGCAAAGAAAACCGCCTACCCCGGCGCTATTGACGAACTCAAAGCCCACTTCGCCGCCCTTCCGCCCTTCGGCCCCGACCGTATGAACCTTTGGGACTTACTCCGGGCTCCGGCAATGGCCAGCCCGGATTCCCTTGCCGGGCAGCTTGAATTTATGCAGAAACAATGGGGCCTTGTCTTGGGCAAGTTCACGGGCAGGCTGCTTACAGGTTTGGACATCATCAAGGAGGAAGAAAAACCCTCTTTCTCCGGCCCCGGCCCGTCCCATGTTCTGGATTTCAGCGCTTTCGGGAACGAGTACGAGCGCTTTACCCCCGATCAGGAATGGATGCCCAGTACCATCCTTATGGCAAAGTGTACCCTTGTCTGGCTGTTCCAGCTTTCGCAGAAATACGGCAGGGAAATCAGCCGGCTGGACGAGGTTCCCGACGAGGAATTGGACGAACTAGCCCGCCGGGGCTTTACCGGCCTGTGGCTTATCGGCCTTTGGGAACGGAGCCGGGCCAGCAAAACCATCAAGCAGTGGACAGGCAACCCGGAAGCGGCGGCATCGGCGTACAGCCTTTACGACTACGACATTTCCGGGGCGCTGGGCGGCTGGGGGGCGCTGTCCAACCTGCGCTCCCGCTGTATGCACCGGGGCATACGCCTGGGATCAGACATGGTTCCCAACCATACCGGCATTGACAGCCGCTGGATCGCCGAACACCCGGAGCGCTTCTTGCAGCTCCCCTATCCTCCCTTCCCAAGCTACAATTACAGTTGCGAAAACCTTTCGGGCCGGGACGGCATAACCGTTCAAATCGAGGATCATTATTTCAGCCGCAGCGACGCGGCGGTAGTCTTTAAGCGGATCGACAACCGCACAGGAGAGACCCGCTACATTTACCACGGCAACGACGGCACATCCATGCCTTGGAACGACACAGCCCAGATCGACTTCCTTAACAGCGAGGCAAGAGAAGCTGTGATTCGCACGATTATCGGGGTGTGCCAGCAGTTTCCCATTGTGCGCTTCGATGCCGCCATGACCTTGGCGAAACGGCACATACAACGGCTCTGGTATCCAGCGCCGGGACAGGGCGGCGACATCGCAAGCCGGGCCGAACACGCCATCAGTACCGAAGAGTTCAACCGCCGCATTCCCGAAGAGTTCTGGCGCGAAGTCGTTGACCGCTGTGCTGTCGAGGCCCCTCACACCCTCCTTCTTGCCGAGGCCTTCTGGATGATGGAAGGCTACTTTGTCCGCACCCTTGGTATGCACCGTGTGTACAACTCGGCCTTTATGAATATGCTAAAGAACGAGGAAAACGGCAAATACCGGGCCACGATTAAAAACACGCTGGAATTCGACCCCGAAATCTTAAAGCGCTTTGTCAATTTTATGAACAACCCCGATGAAGAAACGGCGGTGGCCCAGTTCGGCAAAGGGGACAAATACTTTGGCATCTGTACGCTCCTTGTAACCATGCCCGGACTTCCCATGTTCGGCCACGGTCAGATAGAAGGCTTTGAAGAAAAGTACGGCATGGAATATTCAAGGGCCTACCGGGACGAAACGCCCGATGGATACATGGTAGACCGCCACGAGCGGGAAATCTTTCCCTTGATGAAAAGGCGGCACGTCTTTTCCGGCAGCGCGGATTTCTGCCTTTACGATTTTCATACCTCTGACGGCAAAGTCAACGAGAATGTCTTTGCGTACTCTAACCGGGCCGGGGATGAGCGCTCTCTTGTCTTTTACAACAACAGTTACTTTCAGACCGCAGGCTGGATACGCCGGGGAGCGGCGGCGATTAAGCGGAAAGACGGAACCTCACGGCAGGATTCCTTGTGCGAGGCTTTGGGGCTTCACGGGGAACCCCGGTTTTTTACGGTTTTCCGGGAACAGCGCTCTGGCCTGTGGTACATACGCTCCTCCAAGGAAGTCGCCGAGCGTGGTCTTTTCGCCACCCTGAACGGCTACGAGGCTCAGGTGTTTCTGGATATTCAGGAAAAGGAAGACCCGGCGCAGGCTCAGCCGGATAGCTGGGAAAGCCGCTGGTCGCTGCTTAACCACGAGCTGGGCGGGCGGGGAGTGCGGAACCTTGAAGAAGCGGCGCGGGACATTCTTCTTGGCGAACTTTACGCCCCCTTTAGGGAAATACTTTCGCCCCGCCGCATGAGGGCGCTGGCTGGCTTTTTTAGCGCCGACATAGACGAAAACGGCTCCGCTCCCCCCTCTCCGCTCCCGGCCCCCGGTGAATTTATCGAGTCTTTCCGGGAGCCTGTCAACGCCTTCATCGCCGCCGTAGAAAAATATCTGGACGGCGGGGGCGGCAAGTACCTGCCGTGGGAAAACGGCGGGGCAAAGGGCCAGACGGAACTGGCGGCTGACGCATGGGGCGAGTGGGCTTCCTACCTTGAAAACCTTATCATGAATCCCTTTAAGGACATCGCCGCTCAGCCCGCGCTTGCTTTCATGGCTTTGGGGTACAATACCCTGACCCTGCTAAGATCGATGGCGGCTGGGAAGGATGCGGCGGCGGGCAAGGACGCTGCGGCCTTGGCTGTTCACTGGCAGCTCGACCGCCTTACACGGGAATGTTGGGAGGCCGCCGGAATTCCCTGCGGCGAAGGACAGCGGGCCGTGGATATAGCCCTTGCCGTTCTGGCCCGTGCGAACCCGCAAAGAAATCCCGGCTCTGCGGACGGCTTTCATGCCGGGGCCGCCACGCCAGCCAGCCTTGCCGCGGCGATTGTTCTTGAAAACTACGGCGAACCTGACTTTAGGAAGGTTCTTGGAGTAAACCGCTTTGACAACGTAACGTGGTTCAACAAAGAAGCCTTTGACGAATGTTTGCATTTGGCGCCTTTTTTCCTTTCTCTGGAACCTTCCGTAAAGGAACACGTTGAAACCATTGCGGCTGTGGCGGAAGCGTTCCGTCAGGCACAGGAGGCTTCCGGATACCGGCTGGACAAACTCCCCGCGGCGTTGACCGGAGCCGGATCGCCTGTTGCGGCAGGGGAAAAGGAATGACGCATTATGGATTCCACAAAGGGCATTGCCGGAATTTGTTCTTCCCTTTGCGCCGGGGGATATTCGGTTACGTTTCACGGCTTTAGCGCCGTTGACAGGTACTTGGGACTGCCAGCGCTTCCCTTTCTCTGGGCCCAGACCAATGCCGACATCGCTGTGCTGGCCCGGTTTGTCGAAAACCTGCGCTTCCCCGGCGTGGAAATTGCCGATGCTGCCGTAGACACCTGCGAGGGAACCTTCTATTTCCGCTGTCTGGACTCCGCCGAGCCCGCCGTTTTTCCCCTGCTTTCCCTTTCCTGCGATTGGCAAACGATGCGTTTTCAAGACCCTTTGGGGGTTTACCCGGTGCTTAGGGGGCTTCGGGGCGGCCCGGAAATTCTTTTGGAAGAAGGCGGCGATGCCTCCGTCCGTGCCATCATGGACGCTTCCCTAATGCTGGCCCGCTACAATTTTTCCGCGCCCGCCACTGCCACGCCAAGCGGCCCACACGGACAACTGCCCGCGCCGGAGCTTCAACGGGCTTTCCTTAGCTGTCTTTTGGCGTCTGCCCGGCCTGACAAGGGCTTTGAGTTCCTTAAACGCTCCGGGCTTCTTGCCGGGCTTTGGCCTGAACTTGCCTGTTTGGATGATGTGGATCATTCCAAGGAATTCCACCCTGAAGGAAACGTGTGGAACCACACCTTGGAGACCTTTCGTTACCGGAAAGCCTCTGGCGGCGGCACATTCGACCTGCGCCTTTCCTTGGGGCTTCTTCTTCACGATGCGGGAAAGCCCATTTCAGCCTCGTCCGCAGGCCACCGTTTTGATGGCCACGCGGAACTGGGCGCAAGGGCGGCGGCGCGCTTCCTTGAACGCCTTGAATTCGAGCCCTCTTTAATCCGGGATGTTTTTTACCTTGTGAAAAACCACATGCTCCCCGCCGCCCTGAAACGGCTGCCCCTGACAAAAACTGCCGAGATCATGGCTTCCCCCCTGTTTCCCACCCTGATGGAATTGTACCGCTGCGATGAGTCCTCGTCTTTCAAGGGTCTGGACAGCTATTACGAAAACAGCGCGGCGTATCAGACCTACCTTAAAAACGTGAAGAACCCTTATCGCTACGCAGACGGGAAAAAGGTGGGAAAGCGCCCCCGCCGCGCGTGAGCGCCCCGCTGTCGGCTCGTCCAGAATCAGCACTTGCGGGTCGCCAATCATCGCCTGCGCAAGCCTCACCCGCTGTTTGTATCCTATGGAAAACGAAAAGCCAGCACATAACACACGATTGTTTGGGCTGATTTATATTCTATTTATCCCTAAAATAAACATTATATTATTTTCAATTTTTTCCATAATTGTTCTGTCTATTTTTGATATTTTTTCTATAAGTCTTGCGCGATCCACTGCTTTTACTTGTGATAATATTATAACAGAGTTTTTATTTAATTTTGATTCCTTTTTGGTTATTATAATATTTCCGGGAGCGTCAGCCAGTATCATGTTTGTTGATAATGGTAGAATGATTGTGGTTTTTATTTGACTTTTATTGAAAAAATCGTTTTGCAATATTACTACAGGACGCCTAAAGCCAGAGCCACTGCCAAAAGGGACTCCTAAGTCTACCCACCACAATTCACCACGTATCATTTTTTGTTAAATTCCTTAATGATTCAAGCCCAATTTCTAAATCCCTATCAAATTCACTTTGGTCAATTTTTGAATATACATCATTTAGTTTTTGGGTTATCATTTCCCCATTATGCCTTGCAATATATTCTTCAAGAGCAATAACATATAGCCGGCTGCGAGGAATTCCCATATAATGAGCTGTTTTTTCCGCTTTTTCAAATAAAGTGTTTGATATTGAAATTGCTGTTTTCATATTAATAGGTATAACACCGGTATAATTTTTTGTCTATATATTTTATAATTCTAGCGTATGATTTTTTATACATTTTTTTAATTCTCTTCTATTTCTTCAGCCCGAATGTCGCATAACGTGCGGTATGCGACATATTTTGTAGTTTTCAATTTCCTGAAATATGGTGAGTTATTAAGAATATATCCTTATCTTAAAAGAGGTTAATTTTGTTTTGAGCTGTCCTATAAAAATCACGGAAATCAATTTTGTGAATAAATATACAACAAGTTCTAATTGTGGTTGAAAAACCCAATGAATTTTGCATTATTTGGGGAAAAAGCCATCTAAGCACCTGTCCCATGCCTTCTATATTAAGCTGTTATGCATAAAATTATTCACAAAATTGATTTCCGTGTATAAAAATGAATACTGCTTGACATCATCAAAAAAACAATGTAAAATTGTTTCTGTTTGGAGGAATTATGCCTAATTTATTCACAACACTACAATATATTAAAACGACAGTTGATGCTGGATTATCCATATGGGATAGCCTAATGAATTTAATGTCTAATGTAATTAGTACAAAAGCAATTAAAGAAGTATCAGCAGAAGTTTTTTGTAATGAATTCGAAGATTATTATGGGATAAATATACCACTTCACCCTATGAATACTATCATTACAAAGATGAAAGATAAATCATTAATAGATAATAAATACGGGAAATATACAATAAATTTTTCTGCAATTTCTGATATCGATATAAAAATTTTTAATCAGGATAAATTTGGAAATGTTCTTTCGGAAATGAAATCATTCGTTAAAAATAATTTTGATATAGATAAAAACGAAAACGAAATCGAGAATATATTTATAGGGTATATAAATGCTTATGACAAGGATATTCTTTATGCCATAGAAACAAATTCTATGCTTCCTACTGGAGATAACACAACTCGCTCTATCTATCTTGCAAGTTCTTTTATTGAGTTTATTGCAAATAGCAAGCCAAAATTACTGGAAATAATTGAAGATATCATTCTTGCAAATATTCATTTACATTCAGTATTTTTTATTGATAAAAACCGTAAAATAAAATTAAATAGGGTTTTTGTATATTTAGATACGCGTTTTATACTTAGATTAACAGGGATTGAAGGAATCTTTAGACAAGAAGAGTATAAAAATTTACTTGAAATACTTAGGCGTAATAACTGTAATCTACGCATTTTTGATGTTCATTATAAAGAAGTTGTGAGTATTTTAAATGATTGCAAGAAATGGCTCGAAGATAAAGAAAATTACGATCCCAAAATAGCCAGCAGAGCATTAAGATATTTTGTCGAAAACAATTACAAAGTCTCAGATGTTATTAAATGTGAAGCAGAAATTGATAATGTTATTAAAAATTATAAAATTGGTATAGATGTTCACAATTACGAGGAAGAGGAATTAAACCAATATAATATTGATGAGAATCGTTTACGTGAAATTATTATTGATATTTATAACGAAAACTCATTTTATTCTGATAATTATATAAAAGAATCAGCAATATGGAATGATATTAAAGCAATTTCAGCCATTTATAGAAAAAGAAAAGGATTTATTGCAAATGATTTACAGAATGTAAGAGCCGTTTTTGTTACCAATAATTACTCATTAGCTCGTGCTGTAAGAAAATACAATCTTGAAAATGGAAAAACAGAAAAATATAATGAGTGCTTAACAGATACTTATTGGGGAACTGCAATATGGCTAAACACAGCATATAGTGAAAATACTTATTTTGCAAGAAAATTACTGGCTGATTGTATTTCTTTAACAGAGCTAAATCCAAAGCTAAAAGATAAATACTTAAAAACAATAAAAGAAAAAAACGACAATGGAGAAATTGTGGAAAATGAATATTATATGCTCCGAGAATATCCTGGGGCTATAAGATATTTGCAGAACAAAACATTAAATGATGACAATGAATATGTTGATAGCTTGCCTGAAGAGATATTGTCACATTTCAGAGCTGAAGCAACAAAACCACTTGAGGAGATTATAAAAAATGAGCAAGTTAAGATAAAGAATCAAGAAGATGAAATCTTAGATCATAAAAAGAGAGTCGAAAACCAACGAAAGCAAATAGAACTTTCGGCAAGGCGATTTGCAAAGTTTTCGCTTTTTATATTAGCTGTTGCTATGAATGTACCATCAATAGTATTAATGACACAAGATTTAATACCAAACAATTCTATTTTATGGGGTATTAGAATACTAGGTGCCTTTTTCGGAGTATTTTTTTCAATAAATGGATTTAAAGAATTGTCTTTATTTAAGAGGCTATTCAAATACAAAAGGAAAACTTTATTGAGAAAATGGTCGATGTAGCTATATGAATAAAAAATTGTAAATAACCGCAAATACGATCGCATAACACGATTAACGCTTCGGCGGCTACGGGGTTCGGTTAGCCTCACAAACGTCGCCAATCTTAAACGTTTACTGCAAAAAACTGTCCATCCAACGCTTTCGTTGTTCGAACCAGCCAATCAAAAATTCCACTTGTACCATGAATGATAATTGAAAAAGATTGGGATTAGTCCACCGTACTCTTTTGTCTGGCCAACGCATAAAGTTGTGCTCAAAACAGGCTTGATATGCATCTGCCAGACACCTGATCTCTCCTATCATTGTTTGCACTTCACGGTTTCGTATTTCGCTCCAGCGTATACTAACCTTTTCTCTAAACCAGCCAGTGTCCATAAGGAGCCTGAAAAACCTATTTTGTGTTGTAGCCCAAACTCCTTGGGGTGAGGGGCCGTGGGAATCCTGTAACCTGCTGCTGCCGCTGGAAAGATCAAAATCCCAAAGAGGGCCGGCAAACAGTTTAGGATTTCCGTTTATTTGCCTAACCTGAAAAAACAAGCTAGAAAAACCAACATCACGGTTTTTGAAAAGTTCCTGCACAAGGTAAAAATCGACAAACGAGGGGATGTCTATAAGCGCAGACATTTCTTCACGGTTCCCTCTCATTAACGCACGATCAACTTCGTGAACAAACTCATTGACAAATTGATTTCCGCCATTCCTGCGAATACTGCCGCCCGGAAACCTGATTTCAAAGGGTATAGAATTATTCAGCAAAAAGTATACATCACCTCGAAGCCCTGGGTTTTCGGAAGGTACGCGGTGGCACCATTCCAGAAAATACTCGCTTAAAGCTGGGGTAGTGTTGGAAACAAGACCAAGCCGCCCCGCCTCCATTTGGTCACTGAGCATATACACGCCACGATATTCCCCATCCATAAATAAATGCACAAAATGCCGAGCAGGTGAAAAATCCATGCCGCTCAGCAATGATCCCAGAAAATACGCAGAATGATTGCGCATCAATGAGTGATCTACAGCGTTTGCGATCAGCGTCCAATCCCGCACAGTGTAGGTACTGCCGAACATTGAACGCTCTTGACCGGATGGAAATCTGATTCGCAGTGGACGCTTGTTACCCATTGCGTGCCATGACGAGTTGCCCCTGCCGCGCGCTTCAGCGTTTACTTCATCAAACGCAAAGTATTTGTAAGCGCCAACGTTGGACAAAGAAACGGTTGTATGACGCCAATCGTACCTGTGAAGCGCTCCATTTCCACCCCGTTCAAATGGAGCTATGGAAAGGTTCAGGAACGGCAATGTACCGGGCCCATCTTGCGGCCATGACAGACATGGTATTGGGCGTTCATCTATTGGCTGCCAACACGCAATAAATGCTAAGGCAATAACTCCGGTTAAAATGCCGCCCACGATGATTTTCAATCTTTTCATACAAACCACTCCTATTTTCAGCAATTTTTGGAAAAATATGCCACAAAATGTAAACCTGTCAGTGTAAAAAGGCTATTTTCTTAATACACTCTATCTGTGGTTTCTATGTTAGAGACTATCAGATGTTTGCAATAATAACAAGCCAATAGCATTGTTCAACATAGTAACTAACAGGGTGGTTTTATGCGAGGGAAAGAGCTTCGAGCGGTTTTTGGAAAAAATGTAAAAATGTTCCGGAGCCGCCGAAGCTGGTCTCAAGCGGAATTAGCAGAATATGCCAATATCTCCATAAACTTTCTCGGCGATATTGAGCGGGGAAATAAATGGCCGCACCCTGAAACGTTAACAAAACTGGCAGATGCCTTAGAAATAAAGGTTTTTGAGCTTTTTCTTGAAGAAGACGCCACGTTCGACGCAAATACAGAAATTCTGATAAGCCGTTTTGTAAAAGATGTTTCGTTGACCCTAAGCAAATCACTGTCCCTTTCTGTCAACCAGTCCATTGAGTACACTCTTAAGCAATATCAGCTGACGGAAACTCCGTAGGACACGTTGAAGAAAAAGCAAGTTACGCCGATAAACTAAGTAGCGCCACGTCGCAAAGGAGTTGAGAATATGTTTTCAGTCTTACAAAAATTGTACGCCGGGAAAACCGATCCGGGCAAAAAAATCGACAAGATGCTTTCAGAACTGCAAAAACTGTATGCGGCAAGGGGCGCGGTGGATAAGCAGATAACCGGCATGGAAGCGAAGTTTGTCGCCGAGGTCAAGGTCGTCTCCAAACCCGTAGCCCCGGCAGTCAAGAAATCGGCGGCCCCAAAGCCTGCGGCGAAAAAGCCGGCAGCCAAGAAACCCGCCGCCTCAAAGCCTGCGGCGAAAAAACCAGCGGCAAAGAAACCGGCAGTCAAGAAGCCCGCCGCTTCAAAAAAGCCCTCCAAAAACAGCGCCCGGAATAAAAAATAGCGTTTTTTGTTCTTCCGGGGCGTAGTTTGCGAGTTTTGCCATACAAAAATCCAAATTCTTCATAATTTCTTCACATTCGTGGGGTAAAATGGGCCTACGAATGTATCGTTTATAAGGAGAAAACTATGAAGAAAATTTTTACAGCTTTTTTTGCGATGGCCATTTTCGCGGCTGTTGTCCCGGCTGCCTATGCTCAGGCCATTTCCTCGGTTCAGGCAAGGAACATAGCCGTTTCAATGGCGGGGGGCGGCTCCGTAACCAGCCTTGAGATGGTTGCCGATGCCTCTTTGGGCCAGCTATACCGGATTGTTGTTACCAACGGCCCACGGCAGTATCATATGTCCATAAGCGCCGCAAGCGGGGATGTGCTGAGCCTTAACGCCACCGCATTACCCGGCTCCGTTCAGCCTGTTGCGGGCGCTACCCCCAGAGGAAGCGGACACCACGGATACTGGTCGCCCTCGCCCTCGCCCTCGCATCCACACAGAGGATGGAGATCTTCTCCCAGTCCGTACTGGGACAGATAGCGGCAACAACAAACAGGGCCGTTTCGCGGCCCTATGTAAAACACATATTTGGAAAACAAATTAGGAGAAAATACAATGAAGAATATTGTGCCGCTTTTTATTATTGCCGTTTTTGCCTTTGGCCTTTCAGGACAAAGGGCTCACGGGCAAGAGGTAATCTCCACGATCGATGCCGGAAACCTTGCCATTTCCATAGCGGGCGGCGGGACGGTGGTTAGCCTTGATATGGGATCGGTGTACAGGATTGTTGTTGTAAACGGAGCCACACAGTTTAACATTTACATAAATGCCCGGACGGGAGATGTCGTAAGGGTTAGCACCATTCCGTTTTCCGGCATCGTAGACCCTTCGCTTGTACCCGTTACCGGGGTTTTCGGAGCGGAAGACCCGGCGGCTGGTATGCCCAGCGTATCAATGTACACGTTCTTTGTGAATGCGGTTTCCGGTGAATTCCGGTTCCCTCTGATTGGGCTTGTCAACATAGCGATGGACGACCATTCCGGCCTGCACCTTGGCCTTCTTAACCAGAACATGGGCGCTCTCTCGGGCCTGCAGGCGGGGGCCGTCAACGTAATCGGCGGCAATCTGTCCGGGGTGCAGTTCGGGATTGTAAACACAACAATGAGAAGCGCTTATGGCGTACAGTTTGGGGCCATCAACACCGCGGGGGGAGCCATATCGGGCGGGCAGGCCGGAGTTGTGAACATAGCCGCAAACGATCTTAACGGCGGGCAGGCCGGGTTCCTGAACTTCGCCAGAGGCAGTATGTCGGGGCTTCAGTTCGGGCTTATCAATTACGCCGGAACCAATGCCGCCGGTGTGCAACTTGGCTTTATAAATTTCGCGCATAGCGTAGAGGACGGCCTGCCCATAGGGTTCATATCCATAGTCAGGCACGGCGGCTACAGGGCTTTTGAACTTGGCTTTTCGGAATTTTTTCCCCGTATTCTGGGGCTGCGGCTGGGCGTGGAAAGGTTTTACACCACGCTGTCCGTTGCCTCTGACTCTGACACGCATGGAAGGCATTACTCGCAAAACATCGCCGCCGGGTTTGGCCTTGGCACAATTATCCCCATAGCCGGCCCCGTTTTCTTCAACGTGGAATTAAACCATTTTTCCGGCATAACCGCCCGCACTACGGATCAGGCCGCTCTAGGAGGCCGGGGCAGGCACTCGCACCACAGAAACCGGAGGGAGTACCGCATTCCCGTGCAGACAATGAGCCTTACGCCGCATCTGGGCCTTAACGTTGGCAGGGTAAGCCTTGTCGCGGGCCCCTCCCTTACGTGGAGGTGGAATTCCGGCGAGGATAACGCAGAGCCCAATTTCGGTGTTATGCGCCATGACGCAGACAACGGCAGTACCGTTGTCATTGGGGCACGGGCCGGACTTAGGTTCAGGTTTTGATGCGCCGCCGGTTTCCCATTGCTAGAGGGTAATGCGTGTATACTTTTTTGGCGGTAACGCTGGCGGCGGCATTTTCGTTGGCCCTGTTGCATATATGGGGCTTTAGGAAAACAAACCTTTACAAAAAAAACAAGGATTTGTTTTTGTGTGCCGCCATAACTGCCATTTTTGCCGCGTATGTTTTTTCTAGCCTTGGGAATATCAGATCGCCGCAGAGCTTTTTCCACGGCGGCCCGGACGATGCCGTAGTAGCCGATTTTGGCGGCACGCATCAGGTGTGGATGTTCCAGTATATGCTCGGCCCCCGGCACAATCAAAGCTTTACGCTAGAGTTTTCCTTTGACGGCGAATACTGGTCGCGGCCCTTTCACCTTCATGCCGATAACGTGTTTGCGTGGCATTACCTGGAACTTGACCGGGGCGGAGCTAGGTTTGCCCGCATAACGCCCGCGACAGACAGACTGTACATGATGGAAATGGCCTTTCGCGGCAAAGACATGGAACTGATACCCATAACCGTCATTTCCGGCGCGGGAACTGAGCTGTTCGATGAACAAAATCTGGTTCCGGTACGCCCGCTGGATTTTATGCATTCCACGCATTTTGACGAAGTGTACTATCCCAGAGCGGCGTGGGAGTTTATCCACCGTATGGAAGTGGACGAATGGACGCACCCGCCTTTGGGCAAGGTGATTATTTCGTGGGGCATACGCATCTTTGGCATGACTCCTTTCGGCTGGCGGTTTATGGGAGCCGTAGCCGGTATAGCCCTTGTTCCCCTTGTATATTTTTTCGCCCTTGGCCTGTTTAGGGAACGGTTTTGGGCCGGCTTTTCCGCAGTCATTTTTTCCTTTGATTTTATGCACTTTGTTCAGAGCCGCATAGCCACCATTGATGTTTTTGTTGTGTTGTTTATTACGGCAATGTTTTATTTTATGCACAGATACAGCCGTGGCAAATCCCTTGTTCCCCTGCTGCTTTCGGGGATTTTTATGGGACTGGCGGCGGCAACCAAGTGGAGCGGTCTTTTCGGGGCGGCGGGTCTTGCGGTTGTGTTTATCATTATCACCATAAGAAACTACAGGGAACACAGGGAAAGCCCCGTTCCTACGCTTGCGTGGTGCGTTGTTTTTTTCGTGCTGATACCCATCGCAATATACGTGTTAAGTTATGTTCCCCACTACAACACCGGATACCTTTACCACGAAAGGGGCTTTTTTGCCGCCATTTTCAGGCTGCAGGCCGCCATGATCGAATTTCACACCGGGCTGGACGAGTATCATCCCTTTGCCTCCAGATGGTGGGAATGGGTTATAAACACCCGCCCCATCGTGTATTTTTACGGCCCTCTGCCCGGCGGCCTGCGGCAAATCATAGCCTCTTTTGGAAACCCGGCTGTGTGGTGGGGCGGCATACTTGCGGGAGCATACGTTTTTTACCGGGCCGTTAAAATGGATTTTGTACCGGCGTTTTTGGCGATAGGGTATCTGTCTTTGCTGCTTCCTTGGGTGCTGACGGCAAGGGGAACGCAGTTTATCTACTACTACTACCCCAATGTGGTGTTTCTGGTGTTAATGATTGCCTATGCGCTAAAAGAGGCCGGGATTTTAAGCAGGGTAAAACCGGGCAGACACGCGCTTGCGTATACGTTTGCCGCGCTTACGGTGGGGCTGTTCCTGTTGTTCTATCCGGTACTTGCGGGAGTGCCCGCGCCGTGACGCACAAAATCGTGAAGATGTTTATCTCATCTTCCTTCGTGGTGGCGCTGTACTTGAAGCTCCTCCATATTTTTTTAAGGCTGGACGATTTCGCGCGCAGGGCGCTGAAAAGAAAGCCCGTTCTGCATTACCTTGAACTCCATGCCGCCAGTCATTGCAATTTAAACTGTAAGGGCTGCTTTCACTTTTCCAACTTGGTCAAAACAAACGATTTTCCGGACGTAAAGCAGTACGCCCGCGATTTATCAAGGCTGGGCCGCCTTTACGAAAACATAAAAAACATACGCCTGCTTGGAGGGGAGCCCCTGCTTAACCCTGAACTGCCCATGCTTATCCGCCAAACAAGAAAAGCGTTTCCAAGGGCGAACATCCATGTGGTGTCCAACGGCATCCTGTACAAAAAGCTGGAAGGGGAACTGCTGGAAGCCGTTAACGCTTGCGGCGTTACAATACACATCTCGCTGTACAAGCCAATGGCTGGCAGAACAGGAGAGCTAAAACAACATTTCAAGGCCCGCAAAATCAGGTACGGCATTAGCGGCCTTATATTGAATTTTGCCAATTACATCAATACAAAAGGCGATTCTATTCCATCAAGCGTTATACGGCAATGTCCGGCTTCAAGATGCACGTTCCTGCATAGCGGACATATCGCCCGCTGCCCCCTGCCTTTTACCATCGGGCATTTCAGCAAATCCATATCAATGAAGGACGAATGGATTAACATCCACGAAGAAGGGCTGGACGGATTTGCGCTAAACAAAACACTGCGAAAGCCAATGGCCTGCTGCCGCTATTGCCGCAAGCTTGAATGGTTCGACTGGGAGATGGGCCGCGAGGCATAAGGAGTACGTGATGAAACCGGTTTATTCAGTAATCATACCAGCCTACAACGAAGAGGAAGGTATCGCGGAAGCTTACCGCCGCCTTACCTGTGTTATGCGGGACATGGGCGAGCCCTACGAGCTTATTTTCGTTAATGACGGGAGCCGTGACGGGACAGCCGCCATTATTGCCGAATGTTGCGCAAAGGATGCCAGCGTCCGGCTTGTCAATTTTACCCGCAATTTCGGGCATATGCAGGCTATTTCGGCGGGAATGGAGTATGCCCGTGGAGCGGCGGTTTTTGTGATTGACGCCGACTTGCAAGACCCGCCGGAGGTACTGCCGCTTATGGCGGCAAAATGGAAAGAGGGATACCACGTAGTTTACGGGCAACGGCTACAGCGAAAAGGCGAAACATGGTTTAAGAAGGCGACATCGAAACTGTTTTACCGTGTGCTGCGCCGCATGACAACCGTAGATTTGCCTTTGGATACCGGAGAGTTCCGGCTTATCGACCGCAAGGTCTGCGATGCCGTAAACCGGCTGCCGGAAAAAAACCGCTATGTGCGCGGGCTTGTAAGCTGGGTGGGATTTAAGCAGACGGCGGTGGAATATGTGCGGCAGGAGCGCTTTGCGGGGCAAACCAAATACAGCCTGCGGAAAATGTTTGCCTTTGCGACAGACGCCATTATCTCGTTTTCTTACAAGCCGCTGAAGCTGGCAACGGCGCTTGGGTTTTTCATTTCCCTGTTAAGCTTTGCCTACATGATATTCATTTTTTACCAGCGCTTATTTACCGATCAGACCATTGACGGCTGGGCATCGACAGTGGTTATAATCCTTTTTTCGCAGGGAATTGTGCTGGTAGTTTTGGGAATGATGGGGGAATACATTGGGCGCATTTACGAAGAAATTAAGGGCAGGCCGCTTTATGTTGTGCAGGAAGTGGTAGAACAGGAAAAATCTTCATAATTTCTTCACAATTGTGTGTTACCATTACGGTGAACCGTGATGAATTGCCTCCGTATGGACGGCGATAAAAAAACGGGAAAGACCACAAAGGTGGCCTTTCGCCGCATTTAAGGAGAGTTTCCCATGAAGAAGATCAGATTGTTAAAGGCAGGCGTTTTTGCGTTGTTGTTGTCCGGGGCGCTGTTGTTCGCCGGTTGCGACTGGTTCCCCGGCGATTCCAGCCCAAGCCCGAGCCCCAGCCCCACCCGCAGCCCCCGCGCCGCTTCCGTCTCTGACGGCCCATCCGCGGCCCAGTGGTAACGGCTAGCGGAACACTGTTGTTGAAGAAATGCAGAAAAGATGGAATCTTCATAATTTCTTCACAACAGTGTTGCATAATGCGGGCATCAAATGTTATCTTAGGAGGATAAATATGAAGAAAAAGATGTTAGTTGTGGTAGTGGCGCTTGTAATGGGTGCGGCGGGCCTTTCTGCACAGGAGGCCGGACAGTTTAGCGTGGGGTTCCGTGCCGGAGGGGCGCTTGGCTTTAACCGCCCCGAAGCCGAACGGTTTGGGCGTGTTGTAGGCAATTTTGCAAATATTCCAATTCCGCAGGGATGGGGATGGGCATGGGATGAAAGCTCAAGAGCCCCACGCCACGAGCTTGAACCTAATCTTACCTTTGCATTATACGGGAATTTTGCGGTTACCAGCAGCCTTTCCGTGCAGGCGGAACTCAGTTTCATGATCAATCAGGGCTATGAACTCATATTCTCTAGTCCAACGCTGCAACGTCCTGGTTCGCAGCTTGTAGATGTCAATTTGACCACCCTTGATCTTCCCGTGTTACTCAGATACAACTTTCTGGATTCCCCGGCGGCCTTTGGCATTCAGGCGGGGCCCCACGTTTCAATCCCTTTAAGAAGCCTTGAAGTGTACGAGGATCGTGAGGACGACAGTGGTTTCAGGGAGTGGTTTGATATTGCCACTTCCGCTACATTCGGGCTTACCGCCGGGTTTTTCTGCGGATTCGCGCTCGGCCCCGGTCGTGTTGTGGGAGATCTGCGCTTTGTCTTTGATTTTGACACTCTAGAGGCGCATGTGCCGCAAGCACAAGGGGGAACATCACGGGAACAATTCATGAGACGCCGTGCCTTAGTCTTTACCTTGGGCTACGAAATATCCCTGTAGCGCTGTCTGACACCGCCCCTTTGTGGTTTCCGCTCCAGTGGCCCTCCGGCTGCCCGGCGGCGGCTCCGCGGGCGGCGCTTTCCCTTGCGGCGCTGGGGGACATGGCCCTGTCCCCCGAACCGGCCCAGCGTGTGCGCGCCGAAGCCGCGAAGCTCTTTCCGCAGAAACGCCTTGTGTGGCTTACACAGGAACACACACGCATTGTCTTGTCCGCCGACCCTGTCGGTTCTGCCGGGACGGTGTGCGGGCGCACAGGGGACGGCCTTGTAACCCGCGACCCGGATGCGCTTATCGGCGTTACCGTGGCGGACTGTCTGCCCGTCTTTCTGTGGGATGCCGCGACAGGCGCAAGGGCCGTGTGTCATTCAGGCTGGAAAGGCACGGGCATTGTCCGTGATGCCCTAAGCGCAATGAAGGCCCGCCACGGCGCTTCGCCACAGACGACCTATGCGATATTAGGGCCCTGCATCAAAGCCTGCTGTTACGCCGTTCCCCGTGATCGCGCCGAAGCGTTTGCCGCAAGCTTCGGGGCCGGGGCCGCGTTTTCCCGTGGCGGCGCATGGTACATGGACATTGCCGCCGCAAACAAAACGATTCTTCTTGCCGAGGGGGTGCGGGCCGTCCACGTACACGGCGAATGTACCTGTTGCGACACACGGTTCTCCTCTTACCGCCGGCAGGGAAAGGCTTTTACACGTATGCTGGCCCTGTGCGGCACGTGAGCGCGCGCAAGCGCGCGTAGTAAGCGCGCGTAGTAAGCGCGCGTAGTAAGCGCGCGTAGTAAGCGCGCGTAGTAAGCGCGCGTAGTAAGCGCGCGTAGTAAGCGCGCGTAGTAAGCGCCCGCAAATGCCCGAACGTAGGCTATTTGTCCCTAAGCAGGCGCACCAAGCCAAGCACGATGCTGCGGTCTCTAGAGTTCAGGCGTTCTGAAACAAGCGCTATTTCCTGCACATCGCTGTGTAACGAGGAAAGGGGGCGGTCTTTTCTGCCGTCCGCGCCGGTTACCAGATATTCAACGGTAACCCCCAGGGTTTTTGCTATACTCACCGCATTGTCAACTGACGGCGTATACCCATGCGCCCCCAAATAACTGTCCAGCGTCTTCTTTTTTATCCCTGACCGGGCGGCCAATTCCTTGACCATCATACCCGAATACTCTAACTGGGATTTCAAATTTTCCCTAAAACCCATACTTTCAGGATACGATAAATCTCGTACTAGCGCCCTTGACAGCACCAATATTTTAGGTGAAAATACGGATCATTACGAGTTTTCTCGGATAGAATTAAATCAAGTTGCAAGTCACGCTCTTTCAAAATGCGCTAAAACTCGTATTGGCAACCGCTATTGACGCGGCAGTATTCGTGTGTAAGAATCAATATAGTCTGCAACATACTGGCAGAAAGGATGGGATTATACGTGTCTACGATGTATGCGCTTGTCAAAGCCGATGCGGAGAAAGGTTTGGTCATGCGGCGGCTGCCAATTCCCGATCCCGGCCCGAATGAAGTCCTCATAAAGGTGAGCAAAACTTCAATTTGCGGCACTGATGTCCACATCTTTAACTGGGATGCGTGGGCGCAAAGGGTTATCAAAATGCCGCTTGTTGTCGGGCACGAGTTTGTCGGCACAATCGAGGCTACGGGCTCCAACGTGCGCGGCTTTACAGCCGGACAGCGGGTCAGCGGCGAAGGGCACGTAGTATGTGGTGTTTGCCGCAACTGTCTGGCCGGGCGGCGTCATTATTGCCCCCACACGCTGGGAGTGGGCGTTCACCGTGACGGCTGTTTCGCGCAGTACGTGTGTATCCCCGCCGACAATGTTTGGCTTGCCGCCAGTGACATAAGCTGTGACGTAACAAGCTGCTTTGACCCCTTGGGCAATGCCGTGCATACTGCGCTTTCCTTCGACCTGATTGGCGAGGATGTTCTAATTACGGGGGCCGGGCCGATTGGCATAATGGCCGCCGCCGTCTGCCGCCATGTCGGCGCACGGTATGTTGTGATTACCGACATCAATCCCTACAGGCTGGAACTGGCAAAGAAGATGGGCGTTGACCGTGCCGTAAATGTCAGCGAAGAAAAGCTCAGTGATGTGATGCGCAGTCTTGGCATGAAAGAAGGCTTTGATGTGGGGCTGGAAATGTCCGGCAGCGCCGCGGCTTTCAGTGACATGGTGGACAATATGTTCAACAGCGGCAGTATCGCCCTGCTTGGCTTTTTGCCAAGCGACACCAGAATCGACTGGAGCAAGGTGATCTTTGGCTGCCTGAAGCTAAAGGGCATTTACGGGCGGGAGATGTACGAAACATGGTACAAAATGACGGCGATGCTGCAAAGCGGTCTTGATATTGACGCTGTTATAACACACCGTTTTGATGCCGGGGATTTTGAAAAAGGCTTTCAGGCAATGAACTCAGGCAATTCCGGCAAGGTAGTGCTGGATTGGAATGCAATGTGAAGGAGCGGGTTATCAAACAGGCGTTGTCAATTTTTTCGCAGACACTGGACGAAATCAAATCGGCGGGGCTGTACAAGGAAGAGCGTGTTATTACAACGCCCCAGAACAGCCGCATTAGCACCAGCGCAAAGAGTGATGTTATTAACATGTGCGCCAACAATTACCTTGGCCTGTCCGGGCATCCGCGCCTTGTCCAAGCGTCAAAGCAGGCGCTGGATCGCTGGGGCTTTGGAATGTCCTCGGTGCGCTTTATCTGCGGCACTCAGGAAATACACAAGGAGCTTGAACAGGCCGTCAGCGGCTTTTTGGGTATGGATGATACGATTTTGTACTCGTCCTGCTTTGACGCGAACGGCGGGCTGTTTGAAACACTGCTTGGCAAGGACGACGCTATTTTTTCAGACCAGCTAAACCACGCCAGCATTATCGACGGTGTGCGGCTCTGCAAGGCGGCGCGTTACAGCTATCAAAACAACGACATGGCCGACCTTTCGGCAAAGCTTGAAGAAGCCTCTGGCGCGCGCATTAAGCTCATCGTAACCGACGGCGTATTCTCGATGGACGGGTATATCGCCAATTTACAAACCATTTGCGACCTTGCCGATGCGCATAATGCGCTTGTCATGGTTGACGACAGCCACGCAGTAGGGTTTATGGGAGAAGGCGGGCGGGGTACGCCTGAATATTGCGGCGTTACAGAGCGCATAGACATACTAACCGGAACATTCGGCAAGGCGCTGGGCGGCGCGGCAGGCGGTTATACCAGCGCCCGGAAAGAAATAACCGCCCTGTTACGCCAGCGCAGCAGGCCCTACCTGTTCTCCAACAGTCTGCCGCCTGTGATTACCGCCGCAACACTGGAGGCGCTGAAAATGCTCGGCGAAAGCGGCGAACTGCGGGACAGGCTAAAACAGAACACCGCCTTTTTCCGCTCACGGCTTTCCGGCCTTGGCTTCGATGTGCTGGAAGGCGAACACCCCATTGTCCCGGTCATGTTTTATGATGCCCGTACCGCCACGGAGTTTGCCCGGCGTATGCTGGACAAAGGCGTTTACGTGATAGCTTTCAGTTTTCCGGTAGTGCCCAAAGAAAAGGCCCGCATCCGCACACAGGTTTCCGCCGCGCACAGCAGGGAAGACCTGGAGCGTGCGCTAGAGGCGTTTTCCGAAGTTAAGCGGGAAATGGGTTAGCATGAATAAAGCCGCCCGGCAGCGCACCCTTCACAGACCGTTTACATATTGTGTTGACATACCGTACAGGGCATTGTAAACTGGACATCAGTATAAATTAATTTTTTATGGAGGTATTACCGTGAAAAGAACAGTTTTATTAGCGTTAGCCGGCTTATTGGTGATGTCCTTGGCGGCCTTTACAGGGTGCAGGGGCGATGGGGAGTTTCCCTCCAGAAACATTACCATGATTAGCCCTTGGGCCGCCGGAGGCGGTACGGATGCCGTAGCGCGGGCGTTAGCGTCTGCCGCCGAAAGAGAGCTTGGCGTTAACATCATTGTCGAAAACAGAACCGGCGGCGGCGGGGCCGTAGGCCATGCGGCAATCAGGAACGCGAGGCCGGACGGTTACACAGTGGGCATTTTCACCTTTGAAATCAATTCCATACCGCAGCAAGGGTTGATTGATTTTACGTGGGAAGATTACGACCCCCTTATGCTCGTTAATGCGGAAGCTGCGGCGCTTACCGTTCATATTAACGCCCCCTTTAACACTGTGCAGGAGTTTGTGGATTTCGCCAGGCAGAACCCGGGGGCGATAACCATCGGCAACTCCGCGCCCGGTTCAGTGTGGCACATCGCCGCCGGCCTGTTTGCGGATCAGACAGGCATTCAGGTAAACCACGTTCCCTTCGAAGGCGCGGCCCCTGCCGTTATCGCTCTGGCTGGCGGACACATACAGGCAGTCGCCGTATCGCTGGGCGAGGTAAGAAGCCAGCTCGACGCGGGGAATGTAAAGGTTCTTGGCGTTATGGATACTCAGCGCAGCGAAATGTTTCCGGACGTCCCGACTTTCATTGAACAGGGCTTTGACGTTGTTATGGAAACATGGCGCGGCCTTGCCTTGCCAAGAGGCGTGGATCCGGAAATCAGGGAAACCCTTGAAAGAGCTTTCACCACCGCAATGCATTCCCAATTTTTTCAAGATCAGATGAGAAACCTGAACTTGGTTCCGACATTCATGGCTGCCGAGCCATTCAGGGAATTCCTTGGGGAAAATAAGGATGCGATTACCAGAACAATGGTTAGCCTTGGAATGATAATGGAATAATCAACTCAGGCCCATGCAGGCCAAATAACGGGCCTGTATGGGTTTTGAAATGTTTTCAGCACAAAAAAAAGGGAGCTTCCGGTGAAAAATGCGAATATCGTTTGCGGCCTTGTAGGGATGGCATTTAGCGCCTTCGCTTTTGTAAGAACACTTGGTTTCCGGCAATTTCCGCTTGTTCCAATAGGGCCGGAATTCTTCCCGCGTCATTTGGCGATAGGGCTTTTCGCCTGTTCCGCTATCTTGGTTATTCAGTCGCTTTTAGCAAAGCCCAAAAAAGAAGAAAAAGCGCCAACGCTAAGCCCTTTCGACAAAGGCATGAGGCGGCTTTTTGCTGGTATCGCCATCATCATCGTCTACGCCCTGTTGTGGGAGCCGGTGGGATTCCTTATAGCGACACCTTTGGCAATGGCAGCCATGATGCTCCTTTTGGGGTATCGCAGATATGTGATGATAGCAATTTTTTCTCTGGGGACAACGCTGATTGTTTTTGCGGCATTCAGTTTTTTCTTGAATGTTTTCATGCCGCCGGGCATTCTGCGGGGACTGTTGTAAAAGGAGAGGGTCATGGATGTTGAAATGTTAACCGGTGCGGCAGCTCTGGTTTTTAATCCCCATACATTGTTTATTATTGTTACAGGAGCGGCGGCAGGTATCGTTGTTGGCGCTATACCGGGCCTTACGTCAACCATGAGTATCGCCCTGCTTATCCCCTTTACCCACGGAATGTCAATTATCCCCGCCATCGGGATGCTGATAGGCGTTTTCTTCGGGGCCATGTACGGCGGCTCCATAGCGGCGATTTTGATAAACACACCCGGAACCCCCGCCGCCGCCGCTACGGTTCTGGACGGCCACCCCATGACAAAAAAGGGAGAGGCTGGCAAGGCCCTTGCCATAGCCCTGTTCGCCTCGATTTGCGGCGGAATGACAGGCGCTCTGGCTATGACTTTTTTAAGCCCCTTTATCTCCAGATTTGCCCTAAGGTTCGGCCCCGCAGAGCTTTTTGCGCTGGCGGTGTTTGGCCTTTCGGTAATTATTTCTATTTCGGGCAAAAGCCTTCTAAAAGGGTTAATGGTAGGCTTCTTTGGCCTTCTTATCGCAACCGTTGGCATGGACAGGCTCTCTGGCTACTTGCGCTTTACACGGCACATGGGCTTGGTTGAAGGGATTCCTTTTATTCCGGGGCTTATTGGCCTGTTTGCCATCACTGAAGTATTCAACGGCATTGAAAAAATATTTTCGGCGGAAAAGGTCAAGGCGAAAATATCAGGCGTTCTTCCCACGTGGCAGGACATTAAAAAAATCGGACGGGCAGTTTTTACCGGCAGCACCATTGGTTCGTTCATTGGCACAATTCCCGGCGTGGGCAGCGACATTGCGGCCTTTGTCTCCTATTCCGAGGCAAAGCGCACAAGCAAACACCCCGAAAAGTTCGGAACCGGAGCCCCCGAAGGCGTTGCCGCCGCCGAATCCGCAAACAGCTCCTGCGCCTGCGGCTCGATGATCCCCATGCTGTCTTTGGGCGTACCGGGCGATTCAAATACCGCAGTGTTGATGGGAGCGTTCATCATACACGGTTTCCAGCCGGGGCCGATGATGTATGTCCAGCACTTGGATATAGTTTACGCTGTCTTTATCGCAATGTTCCTGTCAAATATCGCCGTATTTTTGGCTGGAATGGCAGGCATCAAATTCTTTGCCAAAATCGTTTCCATCGAGCGCAAGCTGCTTCTTCCGGCGGTACTGGTGCTTTCGCTTGTAGGCTCTTTCGCCATAAACAGGAATATGTTTGATGTGTTCTTTGCCATTGGCATGGGCGGCGTTGGCTATCTTTTAACAAAATACGGATTTCCCCTAAGCCCCATACTGCTTGCCCTTATCCTTGGCCCCATGAGCGAAGCCAACCTTCGCAGGTTCATGATGATTCATGACGGCGAGTTCTGGCTGATTTTTACAAGGCCCATCAGCCTGATCTTGATTTTACTAGCCGTGGCTTCTTTGGTTTCTTCGGTTATCAATCAGCGCAGGATCAACAGGCGTATCGAGGCGGAGGAAGCGGCGCTCTTAAAGCCATGATTTGGGAATAATCATTTCACCTTATCCTTGACAAAGTGTTCCCATAACTTGATAGTTCTAGTATGAATCTTCAGCGCCCCTTTATGGCCCAGTCTCAGAAGTTTGTGATGAACCCGCAAGTTTATCAGTCAATTAAGCTGATGGAACTGCCCATAATTGATTTACGGGAAAGAATCGAAGAAGAGCTGGAACGAAACCCCGCGCTGGAGGTTTTGGAGGATAAATCCACGGTTTCCCTTGACGCCACAGCCGCCGGACAGCGGGAGGAGTACGACTACCTTGAAGCCGGCGCGGATTCGGGGTTTTCCGACTTGGGCTTTATCTCTAGCGGCGGGCAGGCTGCCGCCGAGGAGCAGCGCCGCTTTATTGAAGGAGCGCTGTTTCACCCGGAAACGCTTCAGGAGCATCTGCTTTGGCAGTTGCGGCTTGAGCCTGTGGACGAAGATATGCGGCGGCTGTGCGAACTCCTTATCCAGAACCTTGACCAAGACGGGTTTCACGAGGAGCCCGTGGACATTCTTTTGAAAAACGAAGACCCCGAAAAAACAAAAGCCGCCGTAAAGCTGGTTCAGGGACTCGATCCTGCCGGAACCTGCACCGCCGGTTACCGTGAGTCCCTTCTGGTACAGGTTGGCTTGCTTCAGGACGCTCCCAAGGGCATTGTTCAAGCCCTTTCCCACCTGGAACTGCTGGAACGGGGCAAGATTGCCGAGGCCGCAAAGCAGATGGACTGCACCGAAAAAGAGGCCGCCCATATATTTGAAAAAATCAAAGAACTTTCCCCGTTTCCGGGCAGGCGTTTTGGCTCCGGCGAAACCCGCTATGTCATAGCCGACATACGGGTTGCCAAAAAGGAAGGAGAATTTGTTATCATTCTGAATGAAGAAGAAATTCCGATTTTGGGGATAAACCCTTTTTTCATGAAAGTCGCTGGCGAGGCCGGGGACTGCGGGCCAAACGACCCGCAGACCGCAGGCAAAAAGAAAGAGGACAAACCTGTCAAAGATTTTGCCAGAGAAAATATCAAGGAAGCCAGATGGTTTATCAACGCCATTAACCAAAGGAACCACACCCTGCTAAGAGTGTGCCGGGCGCTGGTGGAATTTCAGCGGCCCTTTTTCGTGAAGGGGCCAAAGTTCCTTGCCCCGCTTGCCCTTAAAGACATAGCCAGAGAACTTGGCCTTCACCAAGCCACCGTGTCCCGAATCGCCAACGGCAAGTACGTGCAAACCGAATGGGGCATCTTCGAGCTTCGCCATTTTTTCACCAACTCCATCACCGGAACCGGCTCTGGCGGCTCCAAGTACTCCAAGGAAGGCGTCAAGGAGGTTATTAAAGAAATTATAGGCTGTGAACATTCGCGCCTTTCGGATCAGGAGATTGTGGGGCTACTGGCAAAACAGGGTATTGCCTTGGCACGGCGGACAGTGGCAAAATATCGAAAGGAGCTGGACGTAAAGCCCTCTTTTGACCGATAATTAATAAGCGGAGGTTTTATGAATGTTGAAATAAAACTTGTACATCTTCCACGGTCTACCACCGATGCCAGAGAGTACATTGAGAAAAAGATTGCCCGTCTTCGCAATGCGGAGAACATGATCGTTGATCTCTTGTTCACCATAACCAAAGGAAAGAACTTTTCGGCGGAAGCAAGGGTGAACTTTCGCTGGGGGCTTTCGATTCACGTGAAGGAAGAAGATTTTGAACTTGCCCCGGCCATAGACAAACTGATGGACAAGCTTGACGCCAAGATAATCAAAGAGAAAGAAAAAGTCAAAGAAAAGAGATAGAAGGCATCGTTGAAGAGGCAAGGCGTCAAAAAACCGCATACGGTTTCTGCCAAGACTACAGGAAGAAAAGCGGCGGGTAAAAGAAAAAAGCCCAGAAGGTTGACCCTTCAGGATAAGTTGCGGGCGCTCCTTGTGGCGGCGGTTGTGGTGCTGGTTGCGGCGCTTTTTTCTGCGGCAATGCACGTTCAGGCTGCAAGGGCCCGGCTACTAAGCCCGCAGGCTGTGGCCCATGTTACGCAGGCGGCAGAGGAAGCGGCGGCAACTTCGGCAGCGCAGACGGCAGCCACAGCGCCGCAGGCGGCGATTGCTCCCACGCAACAAGCTGTGCCTCCCTCCCCGCCACCACTCCCCCCGCCACCTCCGCCGACCCCGCCGCCGCTTCCGGCTCTTCCGTCAGCATACATTCCCGCTATCCGGGAACAGCCGCCACAGCCGGAGCCGGGAAGCCGTGGCGCTTTGGTTTTTGTCATTGACGATGCCGGGCATAACCTGCGCGATCTCCAGCCCTTCCTGAATTTCCCCGGCCCCCTGACCATAGCGGTACTGCCGGGACTGCCATATTCCGCCGAGGCCGCCCGCCTAGTACGAGCCGCAGGCAAGGAGCTTCTTCTGCACCAGCCGATGGAGTCCGTTGGCGGGACTGATCCCGGCCCCGGCGCGATTATGGCGGGCATGGGCGGGGACGAAATCCGGAGCATAATCAACCGGAACCTTGACGAGGTATGGCCTGTAGCGGGCATGAACAACCACGAAGGTTCCCGGATAACTGCGGACGAACAGGCTATGCAGGCCATTCTTGCCGTAAGCCGGGAACGGGGAATACTGTTTCTTGATTCCAGAACCACCGCCGAAACAGCCGCGCCACGGGTGGCCCGCCAGCTTGGCATAACCATTGGCGAGCGGGATATTTTTGTGGATAATGTTCAGGATAGGGAGTCGATGCTGTACTTTATCAACAGGGGGCTTTTAAGGGCAGAGCAAAGTGGTTTTGCGGTCATGCTTGGACACGTGTGGTCGCCGGAGCTGGCCCCCCTTCTTATGGAACTGTACGCGGACTTAACAGCGCGGGGATACACTTTTTCTTCCGTGGCGGACATAATAGCCTTGAAGAACCAAAGAAACTAACCTATGAATGTGCTAGGTATCGAAACATCCTGCGATGAGTGCGCCGCCGCAGTGGTCAAAGACGGGAAAACAATTCTTTCTAACGTGGTTGCCACCCAGATACCCTTTCACGCCGCGTACAACGGCGTTGTTCCGGAGATAGCCTCAAGGATGCACACGGAATGGATAAACGGGGTGGTGCAGGAGGCGCTGGACAGGGCTTCTTTGAAGCCTGCGGATATTGACGCCGTTGCCGCCGCCGCTCATCCGGGGCTTTTGGGTTCCCTTCTTGTCGGCGTAAGTTTCGCCAAAGCCTTTGCCTGGGCCAGAGACATACCCTTTATCGCCGTGGATCATATGCTGGCCCACCTCTACGCTCCCCGGCTTGCATACGATGACCGCCCCGCGCATGGCGCTGACTACCCCTTTTTGGGGCTTCTTGTGTCCGGCGGGCATACCATCATCTGCCGGGCCGGCAATTTTGACGACATAACGGTGCTGGGGGCCACCATTGACGATGCGGTTGGGGAAGCCTTTGACAAGGTTTCCAAGCATTACGGTTTTGGCTATCCCGGAGGGGCCGTCATTGACAAGCTGGCGAAAACCGGGAACATGGACGCTTTCAGGTTTCCCATGCCCAGCCTGCACAAAGGCGAACACCGCTGTGATGTCTCGTACTCCGGGTTGAAAACTGCCGTGGTAAACCAGCTTGACCTGTTCCGCACCGGCCCAAAGCCCGCAAACGGAGACAAGCCCGCAGATATTGCCGCTTCTTTCCAAAAAACCGCGGTAGAGATTCTTCTTAGAAGCCTTTTCCGTGCCGTGGAAGACTCAAAGCTTGATACAATCGTGGCGGGCGGGGGCGTAGCCGCAAACTCGTACCTAAGGGCAAGGCTTGCGGAGCGGCAGGACATTCGCTGCATCTTCCCCCCCCTCGAACTCTGCGGCGACAACGGCGCTATGATTGCGGGGCTCGCCTACCAGCGCCTTGCCCGTGGCGAAACATCCCCGCTTACGGCTACCGCCAGCGCCAGAGTCAAGTCGTTCAAGCGGACATATCCAGCGCCTGCCCCGAAGCTCGGTTAGCCCCGGATCAGGCCGGATTTCCCCGCCCTATACTTTTTTGGTAATATAGTCGCTCTTGAGGCAGCGGGCGCAGAGTTTAACGCTAACGGCAGTCCCCCCGAGTTCGGTCTTTACCTTAACCAAGTTCGGCCTCCAAGTCCGGCGGGTGCGATTCTTCGCATGGCTGACCTTGTTACCCGTGACAGTGTGTTTTCCGCAAATTTCGCAGGTCCGTGACATATCGATCCTTCCTTCTACAAATCAAGCTGAATTTATATCAAAAAACGGGGGAAGTGTAAAGGGCCCCGCCCCCGCCCCCGCTCCCGCCCCCACAGCCAGGCACTCACGCGGTATTCCCCACAGGGGGAAGATATACGGTTAAGAAGCCGCCCAGGGAACCCGCTACGGAGCCTAAGGTCTCCTACGCTAAAAAGTCTGGGCCATTGTCTTCTTAACCGTATATCCTCCCCCTGTGGGCACTAGGCTAGAGGCTGTGGCGGCGGGAGCGGCATTGTTGGGGGGGAAGAGGGGTTTACGTGCGGCACTGTTTGACGGCATTTGCTGGAGGCGTTTGCCGCAAACTGCGCAAAAACTACTTATCACCTCAAATTTGATGCGGTAGACTGCATCGTTTTCAATTGGTTTCAACGTATTGCTAACGATTTTTGCCAAAAAATGATTAAAAAATTGAGTTTTTGCACAGTCTGTGCCGGAGAAGGCCTCGCGCCGAGGTTACTGTCAAAATGTATAGGTTTTGACAGTTGCCTGATGTGTGCATTTACGGGCCTAACCGAGGTTCGGAACGGACTCAGTGTGCATTTGCGGGCGTATGCCCGTAATAAATATTTTTAGGAAGAAATGTACGGAGGTAAGTATGACAAGAGTTTTTTGGGTATTTTTGGTGGTTTTCGCAAGCTCATTATTCATGGCCTGCGAAAATACGGTTATCAGGTATCGTGATGTAACCGTAGAGGTAGACCGCAACGACTGGCTTGGCAGTTCTCCCGGCATCACCGACGCTATGGTGGCTCCCGGCAGAGTATATACCACGCAAGTTGTGGTTATCGGAGCCGGAGCGTCAGGGCTTGCCGCAGCGCGCGCCGCAGCCGAGGAACTTGACACCCCGGGGGCGGTAATCGTTATCGAACGGGAAATCAGCCTGCATAGCCGCGGTATCGTCTTTGGCGCGATAAATTCAAACTGGACACGCCAGCTTTGTGATTTAAGCAACATCAGGATAACATGGACTGAGGATGAAAAACTTGATGTAGCCACGGTAATGTGGCAGCAATCAGGGCACCGCGCGAGTTTGGGCCAATGGACAAGGTGGGCATTTGAATCCGGCGCCGCTTTTGACTGGTTCGAGAACGCTTTTTATATGCCCGGTTCGCCATGGCAAACTGGCATTGGCGGCGCTGCCGGAACACCTGGCGCAATTGGTCCGGCGTTATTCGCGTTTCCCACTATGGGGCCCCAGAAAGGATACACCGCGCCTGTAGCTCAGCCGGGAGCCGCAAATTACCCGTGGTTTTCAACGTCCGGCAATAATCGCAGGGGCTTTTACCTCCAGTTTGTCTGGCCGGGGAATAACCGGCATCCCGTTGTACCCAGCGCCCCCGCCACAATACAGGGAGTTCCCCACTTTCTGGTCGGGCATAACTTCCAGGTGCCGAATCCGGCCTTCGGCGATGCGTTTGGCATGAGCGGCAACTGGACAGTCGCGTTACGGTCGCAGCAATGGGCCGCTGAACAGGCAGGTGCCGAGTTCCGCTTTCTTCACGACGCGCTACAGCTCATTGTTGATGAAGACGGCGCGGTCGTCGGGGTATATGTCGAAGACATAGTAACCGGGCAGATCATCAGAGTAAACGCAACAAGAGGCGTCATTCTTGCGACAGGCTGTTACAGTCAAAACCCGGACATGGTACGGGTTCTTAATCCCGAATTTACCACGGCTACAGGAACCCTCGTAACCGGGCCCGCCCGGAATGACGGTTCGGGCCACAGGATGGCTATATGGGCCGGCGCCAAGATGGAACCGGGGCCCCACGCGCACATGAGCCACTCGCAAGGCGGCGTAGGAGGCCAGTTTGTCGCCACTTTGATGGTCAACGAGCATGGCAACCGCTTTATGAACGAAAACGCCTCTCCCCAGTTTATAACCAATCAGGTGATCCGCCAGCCCATGCGGAACCGCATCCATTTCGCGGACAACAGGTTTGCTGAGATGCTTCCGTACACGTGGTCTCCTTTCCACGGAGCCTCGGACATCTACAACCTCGCCTTTTTCGAGATGGTAGCTCCCGCTGGCCCTCAGCCCACCCTTGAAGCGCTGGTCTTCGCAACATACCAGCCTGCGGCTAATCGTACTGAAGCTCAAGCTGTGGGGATTCGCGCTGCCGCTTTAAGCTCGATTCTTAGGTATAACGGACTGGCCGGGTACAGGCTGGTTAGCCAAACGCCTGTTACATCTACAGTAGCGATAACGGTAGGAGTGGGGCCGGGAGCGGTAACAACCGAACACCAGGTGCCGGGTTACGACAGGGAGTGGGTTCATATTACAGATCCCTCTTACGCGAACCACAACCCTGCTTGGTCGCAGCTCGATCTTGATTTCGGCAAGAGAACCCGCATGTGGGCGCTTGTCGAGGCTCCCTTCTTCTTTGGAAGGTCCGCAAACGCCACAGGGATGGTAAAGGGAGGAATCATGGTTAATGATAACTTCCGGGTGCTTAGAGCGGATCCGTGGACTGGCACGGCAGCGGGCGGAGCCGGGTGGACTACTCCCGGACATCCAATTCCCGGCCTGTGGGCGGTTGGCAATGTGGCAGGCGGACGCTTCGCCGGGCACTATGTATTAAACGCCGCCGCGACTTCCCACGGTACTGCTGTTACTTTCGGCAGGCACGCAGGCACATACGCTTCTGGCGGTGATTTGGCTCAGCTCAGAACAGTTTCCGGCGGACAGTCTCCGGCGGCGCTGCCATTTGCGAGACCGGTATTTAGCATTCCCGCTGACGTTATGGATCCTTGGAATTAATAACAACTGATTACTGGTTCTAACAACAAGGCTGTCCGGGCAACCGGGCCGCCTTGTTAAAAATGTTGAAGGAGAAACTATGCGTACTTTTATTAAAAGCGTTTTCGTGTGCTGCGCCTTCGCGCTGCTTGCGGGGCTAACCAGTTGCGATAATGGCGCTGACGGCGGAACCGGGACAGGGGCATGGAGCGCAGGATTCAGGCAAAATGAAGAAGCCATAGGTTCGGCTGTTGGCTATCACCCCCCAGGCCAGGTGTCCGTAACAATGAGGCTGGACAATGGATTCATTCGCATTGTGGACATCGATGTGCAACATGAAACTTTACAAATTGTCGGGGTAAATCAAAGGCCAAATAGCATCAGAAATGTTATTGAACAGAGAAATAGTTTTGATGGCATTCGTACAGTAGATGTGCATGGAGCATCCGGGGCGACCGTTACTTTTAACGCCATCCTTAATGCCGGCAGAGAAGCTCTTGAAAGCCTTAGGGATGATTAAGGGCAGGAGGTAATGATGAATAGAAAAGTGAAACGGCCCGGATTGCTTTGCGCCGCTGTGATTGTAGCAACGTTATTTTTTAGCGGATGCACGATGGAGGCTGACAACAACGGTGAGAACGGCAGGGTTCCCATTCCCGGAAATCCAACAGGCGGGCCAGTAACACGGTTTGCCGATGGCTGGGCGAGTACTCCGGCCGCTGACTTTACGGAAGAATATCCCGGCCGTGAGCCCGGACAGCAGGTATCGGTAACGCTTACGGTAACAAACGGATTTATCACGTATGTAAGGCTCGAAGGGCCGGACGAAAGCTATTATTGGTGGGTGTTTGATATGCTGCGTGATGATATTATGGCGGACAACACATTTGAATTTGACCTAGATGGCTTTACTGGAGCGACCTATACCTCCAGGGCAGTAAGAGACGCTGGAAGAGCGGCATTGCAGGCAATAATAGACGGAAATTAAAGTGTTGTTTCTCACACGTTACCCCTGCTGCCGCAAGGCGCGGGGGTACTGTATCAATCTTTTGAAGGAAAAAAGCGATGAAAATTAAATTTTTAATGTCAGCCGCATTTGCGCTTGTATGCTTAGCGCTTGCGGCCTGCATTATCCAACATGAAGTGCCGCCCCTCAGAGGAGCATGGGGCACAGCGAATTCTAATACCGGCAGTTTTACCGGTTCCGCAATAGGTTATAGCGGCGGTGAAGTTGGCGTTTACATCAGGCTTGCCCAAGGGGTTATTGTTGAGGTCAGAATCGATGTTTCAACTCAAACTCCTGTGTACATGCGTCTTGATAACCTTCCACAGGCGCTTGAAAGCAGAGTGCGGGAAACAAACACGTTTGATTTTTCTCCTGACGCTTTCACTTCCGCCACTACCGTAAGGGCCGCCAGGGACGCGGGGAGGCAGGCTCTGCTGCAAGTCCCCGGCGTACCGCCAAACTATTTTGACTAACAGTTCGAGCGTCAATCAAATTTCCTAAGGAGGAATACAACATGAAAAAAGCGATTATCGCTATTTTACTTACAAGCGTCCTGTCAGCCGCCGCCTTTGCCCAAGTCTTGTTCAGCGGGGAAGTCTTTGCCGGCATTCAGCTTCAAAGAAACCATAACGAGAATGAAACTATCGGCACCTATCACCGGGACGAAGGAGCGCCACGGTTCGATTTTACCGCCACGGTTGTCAGGGAAAACTACGGGGCACGGCTGGATACCTCTTTCCAGATGTTCAACGAACCCGACAGGCATGTTACCCTGAACGGCATTTACGGCTGGGTCAATCTTCCGGGGTTGTTTGGCGATGATTCGTTCCGGCTTACGATGGGCCAAATCTCAAGCCCGGCATGGGTCACCAGATTGCACGCCGACCTTCCTGAGCATTACCTTGATAAAATAAGGGGCTTCCGTATCGAGTACGCTACGCCCATGCCGGGCCTAAGCGTGGGCGCCGCGTTTAGAACCACTGGCGCCGATGGAAACAATTACGACTTGGAAACATTTGCCAAGAACATGATTTTTGGAGCGAACTTTATTCACCCCATGTTTAGCGCGGTGTTCGCGTGGGATGTTGGCGGTAACGCCCAGACCATTTTCGGGTTTAATTTTACGGGCATTCCCGATTTGACCGCCGGGCTCCAGCTTAGGGCCAACAGGCTTGCCTCGTGGGACGACCCGCCGCATGGCTATCCGGGAATGCTCCAAGTTCACTACAAAGTTGGGTACCGGATAATGCGGCCCCTTTTCACCTATTTGATTTTTGGGCAGAGGTTCCACGGGCAGTCCGGCGTGGGCCCATACTGGGAGATAACGCCCGGCGTTGAGTACAGTTTTCTTCCGAACTTGACCGGCTCGTTTAGCGTAACGCTGGATAATTTTGAAGGAAACCCGCTTTTTGGCGGGACGCCAAACAACAACCTGACACTAAGGCCTGCCCTTGAACTGATGCTTGCGGGCCCCGCGTTTTTCTATGCCGAATATGTGTTACGGATGGAAAACATGGAAAGAAATTATCACACATTCGGCTTTGGCATAACCATCCGGGCGTTCTAGGCGGGGCCTGCCCGCGGTGTGCCCGAAACGTGCCTGTACTGTGCCTGCTATGAACAGAACCGGCTTCAGAACAAACCTGCGATCGGCGCTTACCTCCCGTGGCCTTACGGTCAGGGAGTTAAGCGTGATAACAGGTATCGCCAAGGGCACGCTGGACTGCTACCTTGGCGCGCGCGCCTCGATGCCCCCGGCGGACATTGCCGCGAAGATAGCCGCCGCGTTAGGCGTAACGGTTGAATACCTCGTAAGCAGGCATGAAGCGCAGGCACGGGAAAGCGAAAGGCGGGAAAATGCCATCGGCGCGGTACTTCAACACTTGGCAGAGCTTGACGAACGGGATGTCCAGACGGTACTGACTCTTTCCAAAACACTGAAAACTCAGGCGGAACGAGCGTAACACAGCCACCGCCCCCCGCCAAAAAAAACAGCGGCCCCATTAAAGCCGCTGTTTCAAAACTCTTTCCCGGCGGAATTATTCGATAATCGCCAAAATGTCGGACATTTTCAGGATCAGGTGCTCCTCGCCGCCGATCTTTACCTGCGTTCCGGCGTACTTGTCGTACATGACCTTTTGTCCGGCCTTGACTTTGATGACTTCCTTATCATCCCCTATCGCCACCACTGACCCGATTTGGGTCTTTTCCTGGGCGGTATCAGGGATAATAATTCCCCCGGCGGATTTGGTCTCGCCCTTTTCAAGCTTGACAAGAACCCGGTCTGTTAAAGGTTTAACTTTCATATTTGCCTCCGTTGCTAATAATAATGGTATGGTTGATTACCTAGGGTATACGAAAATCAGCCAAAGGTCAAGGTAAGGAAATGCCGCTTTGCCGAAATTACGTGATAATTTCACCAAAAAAATGCCGGGGCGGAAAACCGCTGGCAAAAAATGCATAAATATTCAAAAATAATGCATTTTTATGCGAAAACCTGTTTCGCCTATTGACACGAATAAATATTTATGCAAGATGGTAGGTTCGTATCGGAGGTTTTTATGGTCGCTGGCGTCATAGGCGCGGCCGGTTATGCCGGCGCTGAATTGGTCAGGCTGCTTGCCGGGCATCCCCGTGTCCGTTCCCTTTCTCTCGGCTCGGTCAGCCTTGAAGGGGGATGGATCCAGAACGTGTATCCCAATTTTCTTGAAAAAGTCTCGTACCCCTTGGAAAAGCCTGAGGAAGTCGTGGCTAGCTCGGACGTGGTGTTTGCCGCCCTGCCCCACGGGGTTGGGGAGCCTTACGCCAAAACCTGCCTTGAAAAAGGCATTTCCTTTATCGATCTTTCCGCCGATTTCCGCTTTGACGCTGACGAAGAAACCTTCAAGGCGTGGTACGGCAAGGGGTACGCCTTTGCCGGACTGCGGAAACACTCCGTGTACGGCCTTCCTGAGCTAAACCGGGACAGGATCAAGACCCTTGCCGCCGCCGGGCCGGTGATAATCGGCAATCCCGGCTGTTACCCCACCGGGGCTTCGCTGGGAATCTTCCCCGCGCTGGCAACAGGCCTTGCCGCCGCCGGAACCATCATCGTCAATTCGGCATCGGGGGTAACCGGGGCCGGCAGGGAACCTCAGAAGGCTTCGCACTTCTCCGAATGTTCGGATTCCATGTCGCCCTACAAGGTGGGCGCTCACCGGCATTGCCCGGAAATCAGCCGGAATATCAGGAACATGGCTGAACTGTTTGGCAGGGAAGCGCCGCCGCTTGTTTTTACCCCCCACCTCGCGCCCATGAACCGGGGCATACTCAGCACAATCTACATCCCCCTTGCGGACGAATGGCAGGCGGCGCGGGCGGACTCCGTTTCCACGCCCCGGCCCCCGTCAGGCGAAATAGAGGCCAAGGCCCTTGAAATACGGGAGGTGTACGCCGCCTTTTACAAGGACGAGCCTTTTGCGCGGGTTTTGCCTCAGGGGGTAATGGCTTCTACCGGGCGTCTGCGCCAGTCCAATTTCTGCGATATTTCGGTGAATCTGGATCAGGGGGGAAGTATGCTTATCGTGGTTACGGCTATCGACAATATGATGAAGGGAGCCGCAGGGCAGGCAATCCACAACATGAATATTATCATGGGGTTTGACGAAACTGACGGCATTGGCGCAATTCCGGCGCTGTTTTAGGAGTAACGCATGAAAGAAATTAGCGGGGGCATTTGCGCCCCAAAGGGGTTTTGGGCCGGGGGCATTCGCTGCGGCATTAAGGCAAGCGCCAAAAAGCGGGACGTGGCCCTGATCTACTGCGAAAAGCCCTGCGCCGCCGCCGGTGTTTTTACCACAAACAGGGTCAAGGCCGCCAGTGTTTTGGTAAGCCGGGAGCACCTGAAAGACGGCGTACTGCGGGCGGCAATAGTCAATTCGGGAAACGCCAACGCCTGCACCGGCGAAGCGGGCATCGCCGCCGCCCGGAAAATGACGGAACTCGCGGCGGGCCTTTTTGACATTAGCCCCAAGCAGGTAGCTGTGGCTTCAACCGGGGTCATTGGCGTACCCCTTCCCATTGGCGTTATTGAAAGCGGCATGGAAGACTTAAAAAAATCCCTTAGCGCGGACGAGGCCGGGCACGCCGCGGCCCTTGAAGCGATCATGACCACGGACATCCGCAAAAAGGAAGGCTCCGTGGAGATCGAAATAGACGGTAAGCCCGTGCGCATAGGCGGCATCATCAAGGGTTCCGGGATGATACACCCGAACATGGCTACCCTGCTGTGCTTTATTACCACCGATGCGGCAATTTCGCCCGAAGTCCTTGATTCGTGCCTTCGCACGGCGGCGCGGCGCTCGTTTAACCGCATTACCGTAGACGGCGACACTTCAACAAACGACGCGGTTATTATCATGGCGAATGGCGAGGCGGGAAACACTCCCATTACCGGGGCGGGGCCGGGGCGTGAAGTGTTCGAGCGGGCCCTTGAAGAATTTTGCGTGCGGCTCGCCAAGGCCACCGCCAGAGACGGCGAGGGAGCGACAAAACTGCTGACGGTCAGCGTTTCCGGCGCGGCGGACGAGGACACTGCCGAAACGCTTGCTAAGTCTGTGGCGTCCTCTAGTCTGGTTAAGGCCGCCTGCTTTGGCGAGGACGCCAACTGGGGCCGCATCCTCTGCGCTATGGGCTATTCCGGCGCGGAATTCAACCCCGGCGATGTGGAGGTGAGCTTTGTAAGCGGCGGGGAAGAAGCGGTCGTTTGCCGGGGCGGGGCATCGCTCCCGTTTTCCGAAGAGGACGCCAAAAGGATACTGGCCAGGGAAGAACTGGAAATCCGCATCAAGGCCGGAAGCGGCGGCGGGGCGGCAGTGGTTTGGGGTTGCGATTTAACCTTCGATTATGTCAAGATAAACGGTAGTTACCGCTCGTAGGAATTCAGCATGAACGCACACATGAATAACCCGGACAGGGCCGGGGCGCTTGTCAGCGCCTTGCCGCACATACAGGCGTTCCGGGGAAAAACCGTAGTGGTCAAGTATGGCGGGAACGCCATGCTCAACGAAGACCTTAAAGCCGCCGTAATCGGGGACGTGATTTTCATGGCCTGTGTCGGGATACGCACGGTGCTGGTTCACGGCGGCGGCCCGGAGATCGAGGCAATGCTGAAAAAGACCGGCAAGGAAAGCCGCTTTATCAACGGTCTTCGCTACACGGACGAAGAGACGATGGAAATTGTCCAGATGGTTCTGTGCGGCAAAGTGAACAAGGACATCTGTTCCCTTATCCAGCAGGCGGGCGGGCAGGCGATGGGTTTGTGCGGCATTGACGGCGCACTGCTTCAGGCCCGCCGCATCCGCAGCGGGGGGGAGGACTTGGGCCTTGTGGGGGAAGTGGAGATTGTGGACATTCAGTTTCTTAATTCCGTGCTGGACTTGGGCGTAATTCCGGTTATCTCCTCCGTGGCCTACGGCACGGGCCAGGACGAGGGCAAGGCCCTTAACATCAACGCCGACATCGCCGCCGCCAAAATCGCCGGCGCTATGGGGGCGGAAAAACTCCTTCTTATGACGGATGTGCAGGGCATACTCCGCGATGTCCGCGACCCGGACTCCCTTATAAAAAAGCTCAGCCGGGCGGAACTGGGGGCTCTGGTGAAAGACGGCGTTGTAAGCAAGGGCATGATCCCGAAAACAGACTGCTGCGCGATTGCGCTTGACGGCGGCGTAAAGAAAGCCCACATCATTGACGGCCGCCAGCCCCATGCCCTTCTTATCGAGCTTTTTACCGATGAGGGCATCGGAACGATGATAGAATAAGTACGGATTTTTATAGAAAACATTTTGAGGCTATTCGGTGTCTTGACAATTGAACCAGCCATTATATAATGAAACTCTGCTTGCCACATCCTTATGCCCTTCAACCGCCAATTTTTCGGAGGTTACAATGGAGTTTAGACGCAGAAAAACTGTATTCCGCTTTGTGCTGGCTGCCATAGCCGCGCTTGGAATTTCCGCCTTTCTCGCAAATTGCGATTCCCCCACCCGCCCACGGGCCGGGGATGGTCCCGTTGTAGGCGGCCCCACCCTTAATGGGGACACCCGCCTTGTCATTGGAATCCACGGCAGCCAAATGCCCTTGGCCCAAGCAATCGCCCAATACGTGGGCATAGAGCCCCTTAATGCCCACGCTATAGAGGGCATTGAAGCCTTGTTGCTTTCTGTCCGCCAGATCGAGCTTAGAGGATCCCGGGGGCGTAGATACCTGCTGGAGGAAGATCGCGTCATAGACATACTTGCCGCCTCACGGCTAGACCCTGTGATCCTTTCCGATGTTTCGGTGGAGCCGGGCGTTTACAGCGAAATACGCCTTATACTAAACGAAGACAGCCAGATACGGGTGAATGGGGAGTACCACCCCTTGCGGATACCCAGCGGCACTTCCTCCGGCTTAAAGCTAAAAGGCCCGGTGGAAATTCCGCAGGGCGTGTTTTTTACCCTTAACATAGAACTGGACACAGCACGCTCTGTAAGCTGGAACCGGGGGCAGGGCTACAGGCTGCATCCGGTCTTAAACATATCCACCGGCCCCGAAGTGCTGGGCATATTCCGTGGTCGCTATACCGCTTTTGGCTTGATTGGCTATGGCGAGACGCTGGTACAGCTTTTTAACGACAACACCGCCCGTCTGCGAGTAGCCAGATACCCCAACTACACATTCTGGTTTACGTATAACTATAACTCCATTACCCGACTGCTTACCCTCGATAACATGAGGTTTGACGCTCCCGGTTTGGGGAGCCGGGAAGTGCAGTGGGTAATGGAAAATTTTCCAGACAGGATCATTCTTCCCGTCAGGCAGTGGTCATTGGACAGCGTTATTGTCATAGATTCGATGGGGCTGACAGCCAACCTGTACCGGGTGGACGAATTCAGTTTTTCCCGTGGAATTACGTTTACGGAGTTCACCTTGCACGTAGATCACCCCAGCCTGACGGGCTCGGGCTGGTATGTGCTTACCGAAGTACATTTTATTGATACCGGAATGCCTTTCCTTACAGAAATAAGCCCAAAACGTGGCGGCAGAACGACAAAGCGCATTGCGGTTCCCAACGATTCCATACAGGGAACCAGTACACGGATACGGGTTACTTCCTATCTTTTTAGAAGTTTTGATGACATCAACCTGGAAGTTGGCACATTTGCCAGTATGCCTACGCTTATGCTGGCAAGCAGTTCCCGCATTCACTCAAGTACGACAAATTCCTGGCGGCCTTCCGCCCCGGTTTTTAGGCTGTTCAGGGATACCGGGGGCGAGTTTACGGTGTCCTTCCCACGGAGTATGAATGTAAGGATGGATCACAGGAATTTTACCAACAACAACCCGGTTGTAAGCTGGGTCCCTTATCCGGGAGCCAGTGGTTATCTTGTAGTTGCGATAGTGCAGAATAAGGGAAGAGAGCCCGGCAATGCCTTTTTTATCCCAGCTTTTCATTATTTTACGTATGGTACCAGCGTAACGCTAGATTCTGAGATGATAAGCTTTACGCCTACCGGCTTGCGACCGGCACAGATTAACCGGGGGGATTTTATCATTATTGAAGTCTATGCGCTGGATGGTTCCGGTTTTCTTGATACAAGGAACAGAACCGGGGCCCTGTTCAGGGACACCCTGACCGTTGTCAGGTAATTATTGTTTGTAAGGAGAAAGATATGAAACGTTTTGGAAAATATATAGTTGCCATTTTTTTTGCCGCTACCCTGCTGGTATCGGCTACCGGATGCGGCGGCGGGGGAAATGACGCTCCCCTGGGAGCGCCTACCGAGATGCCTGATAATGTGCAGATATTCCTTTACAACCCTCATTTTTATGGCAGTTGGACTGGGACTCCTTTTTATTTTGCCGTTAACTACTATGCTATGTATCATCCATCCCAAGAGTTGGGTTTCGTTCTGCCCCGGCGTACATTTTATGGCAGTAATTTCGGTGCTACTTTCTTTAGAAATGAAAATAACCAGATGGTAGCAGCTGCATCTAGGCCCTTCATTGATTGGAGTGGTTGGGTATCCTTTGGTGGCTCCCATTTTGGGTGGTTTTATTCAGAAGCAATGGGGGTAGATGATCCCCCTCTTGTTTTAGGCACTATTAACGTGGAGTTTGGGCGATTTGAACAGTTTATCTGGGTGGGGTCTACTCATGTTTTCTCTGGCCCTTCTAATTTACAGGGTCATAGTTTTCATCGCGGCAGGGAATATCGTGTACAATTGCGTTTATCCAACGAAAGTGCTGTTCTTGTACCTTTTACTTTTACTTCTCGCGATGTTACTACTCTCAATAGGAACTGATTGTAATGAGGCTAGAACGTCGGCATTTTCTTTTTACGACATTATTGGTGCTATTATTCTTGTTGCCATTAACAGCGTGCCGACAAGAGGCCGAACAGCCCTGGTGGGGAGAATACCGGGGGTTCCGGTTTGTTGTGCTACAGGGCGATAGGTCGATACGGATTACTTATTATGCCGGAACTGACACGGAAGTCTTGATACCTTCGCATATCAATCGCCTTCCCGTTACCGAAATTGGCTTTGTTGCATTTTGGAACAAGGGGCTTACCAGCGTAACGATTCCTGATACAGTTGTTACAATATTCTGGAGCGCATTTTCCGACAACCAGCTATCCAGTGTTACTTTCGGCAATAATGTCGCCGTTATTATGGAAATGGCATTTCAGCGCAACAGGCTTGCCTGTATTTATCTTCCCCAAAGCGTTACCATTATTGAAGAGATGGCATTTGCAAATAATCAACTGGTCAAAGTAAACATTCCCCCAAGTGTTACAGCCATAGATGATTTTTTATTTCAGAGAAACTATCTTGAAATTTTTTCCATCCCAAGAGGGGTAAAAAGCATTGGACAGGGAGCTTTTCATAGTAATCGGCTTTATGAGATTTATATTCCCGATACCGTTACTTCTATTGGTCGCTTTGCGTTTCTTTCTAACCATCTTACCCGTGTAGCCATACCCGCTAGCGTAGAACACATTGGAGATGAGGCATTTTTGTTCAATGACATTACCAAAATAACCATTGGAGCAGATGTCTATATAGAGCAGGGAAGAAGGGGCGTATTTCCGCACGGCTTTGACGAATTTTACCGGGAAAACGGGAGCGTGGCGGGAACCTACGTTTTTGAAAGCGATGGGTGGCATTTTAAGCAATATGCTTCAAGGAGATAATTGTCTTGCGTAACAAGGAAACACCTGCCAAGCACAGCCGTAAAACAGGAAGCGGCAGGACTTTGCCAACGCTCACAATGCTTGCGGTGTTTGGCTTGGCTCTGCTTCTTACGACTTGCATAAATCCTGCCAATAGCGGCGACAGAGCTACTCGCACCCTGCCAACCGTTAAAGCCGTATCCACGTACAGGGGTTCTGCAGGAGGTGTAGGTCGTACTTTAGCCATTGCACTGGACGGCTCGCTGTGGGGCTGGGGTTTAGAACTTTCGGGCCAGTTCGGAGACGAAACGATAATACGCCCCCTAGTACCCGTCAAGTTAGGCGTAGAAAATGATTGGGCTTACATCTCTGTAGGAAATGGACACGCTATGGCAATACGGACAGACGGCTCGCTCTGGGGCTGGGGCTGGAAATTCCACGGAGCAATTGGAGACGGCGTCCCCGCCCCCCAAGGCCACCGTACCCATACCCCTGTCCAAATAGGCATAGAAAAAAGCGATTGGACTCATGTGTCCGCAGGCCCTAGCCGCACTTTAGCAATCAGAGAGGGCGGCTCGCTGTGGGCGTGGGGAAGAAACCAGTGGGGGCAGCTTGGGGTTGGGAATGGTATGGGTACAGATGCCCTAAAGCCAGTCCGTGTAAATACGCTATACAAAGATTGGATAGCCGTATCCGCAGGCGGAGGCCACACCGTTGCCATTAGGGGGGACGGCTCGCTGTGGGCGTGGGGGTGGAATGGACGTGGCCCAGTTGGTGACGGTACTACGATACACCGCCATGCTCCCGTCCGGATAGGCTCCTATTATGACTGGGCTTATGTGTCTACAGGCTTGGTTCACACCGTTGCCATTAGGGATGACGGCTTTGGTAGCCGAACCCTGTGGGCGTGGGGAGGGAATGATTCCGGACAGCTTGGCGATGGTACTGGCGGTAATATCCACAGTTACAGGACTGCGCCCACTCGTGTAGATACGCCGCATGATGACTGGGTTTCTGTGTCAGCGGGCGCTTACCACACCTTTGCGATAAGAGAGGACGGCTCGCTATGGGGGTGGGGCAGTAACTTAAACAGACTGCTTGGCGATGGGGCAGGTAGCGGCGGCTGGGACGATAACCGCCTCAGGCCCGTGCGGATTTCGCGGTAGGAAGTGATTGTATGCGTAATTTGCCCCGGCCTTTTTGCTTTTTGTAACAAGAAAATCACCGCCAGCCTCTACCACAAAAGCTGAATCGACCCTATTGACCATCTGCGACAACGATGTTTACACTGGTTCGTCAAGGAGTTATGCGATGAACGATGTGTTTATGAATACGTTTCACAGGCTGCCGGTAACCTTCACGGGCGGACAGGGGGCATGGCTTACGGACGTGAACGGGAAAAAATATCTGGATTTCACTTCCGGCATTGCGGTGAACTGTCTGGGCCACGCCTACCCGCCCCTCGTTGCGGCAATTGCACAGCAGGCGGCTAAGATTAACCACACCTGCAACTATTACCTAAACGACACGGTTTCGGCGTTTGCGCAAAAGCTTGTCGCCGCCTGTTCGGGCGCGGGGATGAAAAAGGTTTTCCTTGCCAATTCCGGGGCCGAGGCCAACGAGGGGGCCTGCAAGATTGCCCGCAAATACTCCCATGACAAGTACGGCAAGGGGCGGCACACGATTGTAACGCTGCGGGGAAGCTTTCACGGCAGAACCATCACGACCCTTTCCGCCACGGGGCAGGACGTTTTTCACAAGAATTTCGGCCCCTTTACCGAGGGCTTTGTCTATGTTCCGGCTAACGACATTGAGGCGCTGGACAAGGCGCTGGATCCCAACACGACCGCCGGCTTTATGGTAGAGGCCATTCAGGGCGAAAGCGGCATTAGGCCCCTGTCTGCGGAGTACCTTGCCGCCGCCGCCGGGTTCTGCGCCCAGCGGGACATACTTCTTATGTTTGACGAGATACAAACAGGCATTGGGCGGACGGGCACGTTTCTGGCCTGCGAGGGCTGCGGGATAACGCCGGACGTGGTTACTCTGGCAAAGGGGATTGCCGGCGGGGTTCCGGCCGGGGCGGTTCTGGCCGGGGAAAAGGCGGCGGATGTGCTTCAGGTGGGGGATCATGGCAGCACCTTTGGCGGGAATCCCCTTGCGGCGGCGGCGGGTCTTGTGGTGCTGGACACGGTGGCACAGCCCGGTTTCCTTAAAGAAATCACCCGCAAAGGGGAAAAAATCACGAGCGCCCTTGCTTCGTGGAACCACCCGAACATTACCGGAATCCGGGGCAAGGGCCTTATGATTGGGGTCGATCTTACTGTCGAAGCCTGGCCGCTTTTGGAAGCCGCCATTGCCCGCGCGCAATCCGGCGGCAATCCGGGGCTATTGCTTCTTACGGCGGGAAAGCAGACGCTTCGTATTCTGCCCCCGTACATCATAAGCGATGAGGAAATAGAAAAGGGCTTGGATGCGCTAAAGAGCATCCTGTAGTATACTGAATGTATGAGAAAAATCATTCATGTTGACAACAGCGCGTTTTTCAGAAAGTTTATGAAGAGTTTTCTGGCACGGGAGGGCTTTGAAGCGGAAAGCTTTGACAGCGCTCAGGATGCGAATATGGCTATCGCCGGCGGCGATTTTGATATGGTTATTGTGGGCTTAACCTTTGTGGACGCCGAGGGTGAAAAATTCCTTGGCAAGATACGGCAGTCCTATGACGGGCCTATTGTCGTAATCAGTTCCAGCGTTGACAATAGGGAAGAAGAAATCATGTCGATGGGGGTCAAAGACGCGATCAGCAAGTCTGGCCCCTGGCAGGATCGCCTTAGGCGCCACCTTGCGACCCTGAAGCCGGCCCCCCGCCGTGCGTGAGCATTCCCGCCAAAAGCCCCGGCAGGGGAGGATATACGGTTTAAGAATCCCGCATGGGGAACCCGCTACGGAGCCACGGTCTCCTTCGCGGAGATGCCATGCAAATGGCTTATTAAACCGTATATCCTCCCCTGCCGGGCATTGTACTGGTGGCTCACGCGCGGCGGGGGCATTATTGGGGGGCTCCGCAGAGGGCATGGGCCGTCCACGGCTGCCCGGGAAAGGCCGCGCGCCAAGCCTTCCCCGCTAAATGCGGGGAAGGTTGTGTGAAGCGTGCCGAGGGCTTACGGCTGGTGTGTCCGGCTACCTGACCCGCATATACACCGAGTAGGAATTGGTAGCCCTGTTGTGGTAAAAAATCCTTATGGTTGATCCCGCAAGTTCATAATCAAAGATCATCATAATACCAAAGGCTCCATCAATCCTTAAGCGTCCATTGTCAGCGCTCCATGTAAAAGATTCGGTTTCTCTCCGCCCAAAATTTATAAATGTGCCCCTGCCTGTACCGTCCGCGAAGAGTTCTACTCCGTCCACGGTAGCGCTGCCAGAAGGCGAATTAACGGTATTTATCCGCTCCCACGCGGTGTTGGCAAAACGGTTTCCGGTAGCCGGTGTCGCAAGGCCGGGAAAGGAAACCGACCAGCGTCCGTTAGTGTTGGTGTACGTCCCCGCCCTAACCCTGTTATTTCTTACAAAGCCATCAAGCGGTTGATCAAATACCCGGAATCTTTCATGCAGACTAACATTAGCGCCTTGAATGGTAACACTGGTTAGTTGGTTTTCCGCAAATGCCCCGCCGCCAATGGTGGTAACGCTGTTTGGGATGGTAATACTGGTCAGTTGGTTAAACCCAAACGCCCCATCGCCGATAATGGTAACGCTGTTGGGAATAACAACGCTGGTCAGTTGGTTCCTTTCAAATGCTGAATTGCCGATGGTGGTAACGCCGTTTGGGATGGTAATACTGGTCAGTTGGTTATTAACGAACGCCGCATCGCCGATGGTGGTAACACTGTTTGGGATGGTAATACTGGTCAGTTGGTTAAATCCAAATGCCCCGCCGCCGATGGTGGTAACGCTGTTTGGGATGGTAATACTGGTCAGTTGGTTATCAACGAACGCCGCATCGCCGATGGTGGTAACGCTGTTGGGTATGGTAATGCTGGTCAGTTGGTTACTACCAAATGCCCCATCGCCGATGGTAGTAACGCTGTTGGGTATGGTAATGCTGGTCAGTTGGTTACTACCAAATGCCCCTACGCCGATAGTGGTAACGCTGTTGGGTATAGTTACGCTGGTAAGCGGCTGTCTACTTGGAACAAACGCTTGTCTAGTCTGGGCTTCACCTTCAAAGTGTCCGGGCAAAAAAGCCATTTCTCCAATCGCAGTAACCGGAAGGTTCTGTATCCGTGGCGGAATACGCACAACGGTATTGCCCCCCACGTACCCGGTAATTTGTACTGCCCTTCCATTGTCTATGATTTCAAAGGTAAAATCGCTTTCCGGGTCAGATTGCTGCTGGGCGCAGGCGGCAAATGCCAGCATCACCGTCATAGCGATCCCAAGAATCAGTTTTTTCATAGTGGTCTCCTTGTTCTTTGCGATCCCCGCTTCCTTTGGGCGGGCAATCACGGGCTTCTACATGAAGCCTTGGAAAATTACCCGCTTATACAAGCAAGGCATACATAAAAGGCCGCCTGAAGATTTCTCTTTGGCTTTGGCCTGTTATTGCGGGAAAAAAAGAAAGCTTCCCTTGGGTAATGCCTTACTGGGGTGTGGGTGGGAAAATGTATGTTGCTAGGTACTGTAATTAACGTTAGAAACGTTAATAGAAGATACCGGAAGTGTCGTAAGTCGTTACAGGATAAGGAGTTACATGGGGGGGGGGGGGGGGG
>WQUW01000005.1 GCA_009781915.1 Treponema sp.
CCATTGTAGCGGTAATCGGATTTGGTATGACAGCTTGCGATAATGCTGGCAGTCCTACCAACAACAACAACGGCAACGGTGAAACCCGCACCGTAACGGTCAACATTACAGGCACGGGTGCAGGCGGTGTAACCCATAACGCCCCTGCAACGATTTTGCAAAGTGCGACAGAATTAGCCGTAACGCTATCCAGTGTGCCTGCCAACGCAACGGTAACGGCGACAGGCGGAACGGTTGCAGGAGGGAACGTGGTAACATTTACCTTTACCGCAGGGGCAAGCGCTTTGACATTTGAAATCACAGTTACGGCGTATGTGCCTGGCGTTACACCCACCGTTATCCTTACGCCAGCCAGCGTTACCATTAATGACGGCAATTTGACCGAAACCGTCAACGTAACAGGCACGGCTACAGGCGATGTAACGCTTGATGCTTCCGCTCTGCCAGCCAATGTTACCGCAACCGTTAGCGGAACGGAAATTACCGTTACCGGCGTTCGCCAGTCAACCGCCGTTAGCGACACTTTTATTGTCGGCGTAACACGGCAGGGCATAACGCAGAATCTTTCTGTGACGGTAAACCTTACGGCGGTTGTTGTACCAGACCTATTCGCAGGCTTTGCGCCCGGCTTGTATGATCTTTCACCCGAAGCCTTACTGTCGGCTGGAGCGGCAACAACCCCCATCCAGAGCCCGAATGACGGCTACAACATTGTTGACGCGATTGACCACGTAAACGACAACGCCGCCGTAGGCACATCGTTCACTCTGTTGATTGACGACGACGTCGCTGTCGCCGGAAGCGCCACTCGTGGGCTTAACGTTGCCGGAGCCAACCTGACCATCATCGGCATTGGCGGGGAACGAAGAATCTCGCTTAGCTCGGCGGGCAGAATGTTTACTGTTGGAGCGGCGGGCCAAGCGGGCATCAGTCTGACGATTGGAAACAACATCACCCTCGTAGGGCATAGCGCAAACAATCAGGGCGTGGTACGCGCGCAAAACGAAGCCGCCTTTACCATGCTTCCCGGTTCAACAATCAGAGGGAATGTTTCCAGCGGCAATGTTGTCGCCAATGATTTTGGCGCTGCGGTACATGTATTGAGCGGAGGCAGTTTTGCCATGCAAGGCGGAACAATTACCGGAAACTCCGCTACGTCTGCCACTGTAACGAGAACTGGCGGATTGTATGCAGTGAATGACGCAACCATTACCTTGTCAGGCGGCAGCATAACGGGAAATTCGGGTAATGCCGGTGATGTTCTGGCTATTAATACCTTTGATAGCATCACCATGTCGGGAACTGCTACAGTGGGAACCCTTACCTTGAATGCAAATTCGGCAACTGTCCGCGCTCAACTTGGCATAGCCGCAGGCTGGACAGGATCGGTTTCGCAGTTTAACCTGCAGGCAACTGCCCCTATCGCCACTGTTCTCGGTTGGTGGACAGGCGGGCAAGCGGTTCTTACAGGCGCGGGCATGAACGCGGACGCAATCGGGCGCATTGCGCTGGGGAACTTTTTAAGCAATAATGTGGCGAACTGGGAAGCCATTAGTACAACCCGGCACATCAACGCAAGCGGGGTGCTGGTGTTAAATTAACGCTATCACACGCTGGCGTACATCCGTGTACGCCAGCGGTTTTCGCGGGGCATACCCTCTGCGGAGCCCCCCAGCAATGCCCCCGCCGTGCGTGAGCATCAGTACAATGCCCGGCAGGGGAGGATATACGTTTTAAGAAGCCATTTGCATGGTGTTTCCGCGTAGGAGACCTCAGGCTCCGTAGCGGGTTCCCCATGCGGGATTCTTAAAACGTATATCCTCCCCTGCCGGGGCTTTTGGCGGGAATGTTCATCCTCACGCACGGCGGGGGCCTAAATGTCCTCAAAGCGGATTCCTTCCCCGGCGGGAATGAACTGTCTGGCTTTGCGGCCCGGAATGTGATCCTCCCACAATGGCGGAAGGCCGGGGCGGAGGTTTTTTTCCGTTCTAAGGCAGGAAATCATGTCTTTTTCAATGATTTGCCCCTCGTGAATATCCCTAAGGGCGTGAATGGAGCGGTTTGTCCGCAGGTAATTGGCCTGTTCCGAAGGCGCAAGCCGCTTAACCCCGTTGCCAAGGACGCTTTCCACAAGCTCCTCTCCCCGCTCCCGGCGCATACTGGCAAGCGTTTCTCGCGGGCCGCTTATTTCCGCCCGGCGCACCGCCCTGACCATTGTGGCAAAGGAATCCGGGGGCAGGGCAATGGGGTCGTCAAGACCCGCCCCGGCCCTTGAAAGGCAGAAATGTTTTTCAATCGCCACAGCTCCAAGGGCCGCCGCCAATACGGGAACCAGTTCCGGATCAAGGGAATGGTCGCTTAGGCCCACCGGAACGCCGAAAATGTTCCGCAGGTGTTCCAAAACCCTTACATTATAGTCTGTTTCCGGTGCGGGATACGACGTTACGCAGTGAAGAAGGCACACCCGCTCCCGCAGCGCCGCCAAAGCCTGTTCAATATCCCCCAGCGTCGAGACCCCTGCCGAAAGAAAGACGGGCAGACCATACGAGGCGATTTCTTTCAGTAATGCCGTGAAGTTAAGTTCCGGCGAGGCGATTTTTACGCATCCGGGCCCCAACGCGGCAAGTTCCCGAGCGCTCTGGAGGCCAAAGGGGGTGCAAAGGAAGACAAGTCCTTTTTTTTCAACCTTCTCTTTCAGGGCGGCAAAGAAGGAAAGGGGCAATTCCAGTTCCTTAAAGCGGTCGTAAAGCCTCACGCTTCCCCCCGGCAAGACCACCTCTCCCGTATTGGGGTGAAGTATTTCCCGTGCCCGGACAATCTGAAACTTTACGCAGTCCGCCCCGGCCTCTGCCGCCGCCTCGATAAGTTCCTCCGCCTTGGCGAAGTCCCCCCCGTAGGATGTCCCCAGCTCGGCGATGATAAAAACCTTACGGGAACTGTATTCCACTCCATTTATTGAAAAATTTTCGATTTTCACGGCCATCCCCCCTCGACTTTTTTCCCGTTATGCTGTATCATGTATCCTGTTAATGATTGATTTTCGGCACATTGGCCTATAAGGGCAATCATTAAACCATAATTTCAGGAGTTTGAATATGAAGACCATTACTTGTGATGTTTGCCAGAGTATTCTCCATTCTCCCGTTTCCGGGCGCAGTTACTTTCATCTGGCCCACCGGGATATTTGTGAACCCTGCCATGACAAGATGCAATTCCAGATTAAGCCTGTTGTCAGGACAAAAATGCCTTTTAACTATAAATGGTACGATGCGCTGGTGCGGGACTCTGTCGAAAAGGCCATTCAGAAGGGTAAATTCGACGCGAAGTAATAAAAAAACGGCTGTGCCTTGGGCTTGTTTTGCCGGGGCCGCCGGGTTTTGTATACCGGCACACGGGTGTGCCGTATAAATCAATTTTACGCAAACGCATTCCCCCCGTCCGCCTGCGAAGGTGTGCGGGCAATGGGGGATAAGGAGAATCTATGTCGGGCCACAGTAAATGGGCGACTATTAAACACGCGAAAGGGGCCGCTGACGCCAAGCGCGGTCAGATATTCACCAAGCTAATAAAGGAAATTTCCATCGCCGCCAGAATGGGCGGGGGGAGTCCTGACGGGAATCCACGGCTTAGAACCGCCATCATCAAGGCCCGCGGTGCGAATATGCCCAAGGACAATATCGACAGGGCCATAAAGAAGGGAACCGGGGAACTGGAAGGCGTCAATTACGAGGAACTTACCTACGAGGCGTACGCTTCAGGCGGGGTTGCCCTGCTTATCGCCGTGCTGACCGACAACAAGAACCGGGCCGCCGCCGACGTGCGGAACATACTCACCAAGGCCGGAGGCCAGCTTGCCACCGCCGGGGCTGTTTCACGGCTTTTCAGGCGGCAGGGGATTATTACCCTGGACGGGGAAAAGTATACCGAAGATCAGGTGATGGAAGCGGCGCTGGAAGGGGGGGCCGAGGACGTGGCTCTTTCCTCAGGCATTATCGAGGTAACCACCTCGACAGAGGATTTTGAAGCCGTGGTAAACGCCTTAAGCGAAAAAGGCTTTGAAACCATGAGCGCGGAAATAAGCATGGTTCCCGAAGCCGGTGTTTCGCTGGACAATGAAGCGACAGCCAAAGTCTTAAAGCTTATCGACAAGCTTGAAGAAAACGACGATGTTCAAAGCGTTTACTCCAATGTAGACGTTCCGGACGGATTTTCGGCTGAATAACCGTATCCTTATCGGCATTGACCCCGGCTTGGCGTTTACCGGCTGGGGGGTGCTGGAGTGTTCCGGCTCAAGGCTCCGGTACATCGCCCACGGCTGTATCGAAACCGGGCCGGAAAAGGGGCGGGGCGAGCGCCTGTTGTACATCCAACGCTCCTTTCTGAGTATCCTTAAAACCCACAAGCCCGCCGCCGCCGCTATGGAAAGCCTGTTCTTCGGGAAAAATATCTCTAGCGCGATGTTTGTCGCCGAGGCGCGGGGGGTTTTGCTCGCGGCCCTTAGCGCCCACAACATTCCCGTTATGGAACTGGCCCCAAACGCCATTAAAAAAGCCGTGGTTGGGGTAGCCACGGCTGAAAAAAAACAAGTACAGGAAATGGTGCGTGTAATCCTTGGCCTAAAGGAAACCCCAAGGCCGGATCACTCGGCTGACGCCCTAGGGGCGGCGATTTGCGCCGCCCACGCTAGGATGCCAAAGGAAACGTAAACTTAAATGTAAGGCCGGATTCGGAGTTATTAACGTTAATAGTCCCCCGGTTCTCTTTTACCAAGTCTTTTACAAGGCTAAGCCCAACCCCCCGTCCGGCGATCTCCGTAACCTCATCGGCGGTGGAAAACTCCGGAGAAAAAATTGCCGCAAGCAGGGTATTCGCGTTGGCATGTCTGCGGTTCGGGTTCATTTCAAGGTACTTTTTCTTGATTTTTCCCAAATCAAGCCCCCGCCCGTCATCAGAGAAAGTTACTTCGGCCTTGCCGTCAACATTTTTTATGCTGAAAACCAGTAGCCCCCTGGGCTTTTTGTTCTTTCTTAGCCGTTCTTCCGAGGACTCAATACCGTGGTAAATGGAATTCCTTACGCACTGGAACAAAATGTCTTTAATGGGCTTACGCAGTTCCGATTCAAGAATCTCAATGTCCACCTGCCCCGCTTTAAGATCAACTTTCTTGTGGGTTTCAGCGGCGACCTTTTCAGCGGCCTTGTTCAGCGAGTGGATAAGGATAGAGTCTATTTGATGGGAAGACTTAAACGACTCGATCCGCTTTACAATCGCCACATAAGAGTCCCTGTCCTGCATTATCAGTTCCAGTTTTACGGCAAGGCTAAGAATATCCTGCTGTGTAACCCGTTCATAATCGGACACTTCCTTAATTTCGCCTTCAAGCTCGTGGAGCTTCTTGCCGAATGTTTCCAGCCCCAGCACAAGGGCGTTGGATTTTATGGCGTGGACGTTCTGAAAGAATTTCGTAATTACCTGTTTTTCAGAAAGGCCTCTGTCTTTCAGGGTCTGGTTAATGTAGTTGAAATTGGAGTCGGTGTCCTCGATAAAGTCATGGAAAACCAGCGGATCGACCTGAATGACATCGAACATATTTTTCATTTCAAGGTCTTTGGCTTCTTTCTGCGCCTGAAGTTCCTTTTCGAACTCTTTTTCTCTGGTAATATCTTCGACTATCCCTATGACAAGGGATTCCTCGTTCTCCCGCTCAATCAGGTGGAACTTTGTTTTTAGAACCTTCAGGCGGGTGGCGGACTTGTAATGGAACTCCGAAATCGGGTTCGCCGAGACAAGAACCTTTTCGCTCTTCGTCTTTTCAAACATCATGGAAAAGTAGCCTTCCATAATTTGAAGCTGTTTTGGGTTAAGGGAGGATCGGAGTATGTCAATAAAACTTCTACCTTCCAGCCCCGTGTTATCGTAGGAGAGAATCGGGGCCAAAGGCCGGGAGTAGTGGGGCTGTATTACAAGCTCCGAGTTCATCAGGAAAATCCCCTGATCGATATTGTCCTCCATAGCCTTGATAATGTTCCTTTCGTGGGCGACTTCGGCGTTAAGAGCCTTAAGCCTGCGCTCGCTCCATGCCCTGATACGCTCGTCAATAATGACGACTGCCAGTATGAAAAGGTAAAAAAGGGTAATTCTAAGACTGACAAAAACGTCCGGAGAAATTCTGGCGAGGGGAGAGAACATGACCAGAAGCATCCCGACAAAAATGACCGCCACCTGGATAAGCCCTATGGTCATCCCGCAAAGCAAAAGCGCGACCGGCGGGACGGCCAAAAGCCATATCCCAATCCAGAAGTCAAACTCGCCCGTGAAAAAAAGGTACAGCCAGTACACAGCGGAAAGCGTTACCGGAAAAAGCGAAATCAGGTGCGGGGGATAGGTTGTTGTCCGTATAAAGTACACGGCGGCAAAACACGAGAGAATCATGATGCTCTTGATTATCAGCCTGTACACAAACACGCCGAGATAGGTGGTCCCGACTATGGCCAAAGGAACCGTCAGAAGAAGCAAAAAGCCGGAGACGGTTATATAGGCTACCTTTTCGCCGTCATCGGTGAGCTTTGAGTACCGGTCTCCAATGACAACAGAGCGTAAAATCCTCTGTATTTTCTCTATTACGCCTTCTTTCATTTTTGGGTATCCATCGCTACGGAAAGGCAAAATTCCTGATCCGAAAAAACCGTGAAAGGTATGCAGATAATTCTGGTTTTTTCCGAAGGCCACACGATGGTATGGGACTTACCTTTAACGATGGATGGAAGGGATATTTTTATCCGCAGTTGATCTTCAAAGTCTTTCTTGACATTTCCGGCGATAATGTTGATCAATTCCCCAACGGCGTCGGTAACATCATCGTCAATGCTGGTATGCTCCGCCCCTGTCAGCGTGGACGCGATTTTAAAAGCGGTTACGTCCATCATGGATATGGCTACCGCCCCGGAGGCGTCCCCGGAAAGCCCGATAATACCCGAAATATCCCAATGCGTTTCGTGCTTTGTTACAAAAAACACCCTGCCGGGCGTTACCTCTGTCTGGCAGAAATCGCGGAAAACCGTCTCGCACACTTTGATAAAAGGTTGAATGTACTGTTCCATATTTTTCTTCCTGTATTGCCTAAAATTTGATTTCCAAAAGCTTTTCTTTGAACACTTTTTCACGAACCGGCTTTATAATGTAATCCGTGGCCCCGTTTTGGAGGGCTTCGATTACATTGTACTTCGCCGATTCCGAAGTTACCATAACAATGGGAAGGGTTTTGTACTCCGGCATGGAGCGTACAACCTTTAAAAACTCCATTCCGTCCATCTTCGGCATATTCCAGTCCAAAAGTACCATAGATACTTTGTTGCTTTTTAGAAGGACGTAGGCATCTCTCCCATTTTCCGCTTCCAGATAGTTGGCCGGAATTTTAAGGGCCGCAAAGGTATTTTTGACAAGGTTCCTCATGATACGGCTGTCATCAACCACAAGTATAGTTTTCATAGTGTCACTCATACCAGCATTATTTCATATATCGGCAGAATTTGTCAATAGGGCAATGCGCTGAATTACGAAAATCAATGCTCTCGCCCCCCGCCGCGCGTGAGCCAACATTCCCGCCAAAAGCTCCGGCAGGGGAGGAGAACTACTCGCTTTCGGAAATAACGATGTCAACGGACAGGCCGATGCGGTAGGTTCTTCCCCTTTGAATCGTTACCGGCCGGATGATAGTATAGTCGCTTATCTGAAAGCGCACTTCGTGGACACCGGGTTCAACCGGATGCGGATGCCGGGAGTTCGGCAGAAAGACATTGTTCAGGTAAACCCTCGCCGCCTCCGGATGGTCAAACACCAGAATGGGAGTGGGGTCTTGAAGTTCCACCGTTAATTCCAGTATTCTGGCCCGCTCCACCACAAAACTGCTGCTCTGGTTGCGGTAATAATCGGACAGAATGACCAGGTGATGTTCGCCCGCGCTTAAAAGCCGCTCTTCTCTGGGGTTATCAATGGCTATGTCGTTGATGTAAACCCTGACAGGCTTATCCAGCAGGGTTTCCGGATAGTGGAAACTAATCCGCAGGGCCCCCTCGTTACTTAAAATGGGCCTAACGGCAAGGTTAAACACCATGTTCGCCAGATCGGCGCTAATTCCCTTGGCTACCGGCATTACCCGAAAGAGGAGGGGGAACGAGGAAGCGTCCACCACCCCGGTAAGAACCGTAGCGTAGGGCGAAGTTACAAGGCCGTGGTTTGCGGCAAGGGGGATTTGGTAGACATTCCGCACTCGCGCCGGGAGCATGGCGTATCCCAAGCGGCGGGTCTCCAAGTCCGCCACGCCCAAGCCGGGCGTTCTGTCCAGTTCCCCGTACAGCGCGATCGCGAGGCTGCCGTGGTGGGCAAGGAAGCCCGGCGGAGACGTAAGTTCCAGTTGTATGCCCCGGAAGAACCGGGCGTCCCCCTCGATCTTGATAAGGGAAGAGCCAGAATAGGAAAGGGGTATCGTGCCCCCGTCCAGCTCAACAAGCGATACCCTGTGGACTCCGGTAATGACGGTACGGATGGACTCCCCCTGTACCTTGAAAGAAACGAGAAAAAGAAAGACCAGAACCGCCGTTACGGATTTCATTGCCCTGTATTCCTCCCAAAATCCCCGAGCAGTCTGGCGGGGTCTCTGGTTTGACCGTCACGCCAGATTTCAAAATGCAGGTGCGGCCCCGTGGATTGGCCCGTAGACCCCACCCGCCCGATAATTGTACCCGATTGTACCTCTTGCCGCAAGACCGTGCCGATTTCGGAAAGATGCCCGTACAGGCTTACCCAGTTATTGTCATGACCAAGGACAATGTAATTTCCCATAACGCGGTCATAGCCCTGACGCAGCACAGTTCCGCTACGGGCGGCGTACACCAAAGTGCCTTCCGGCGCGGCAAGGTCAACGCCCCGGTGCATAGTGTGGTTTCCGGTAATAGGGTTGATCCGGGGCCCGTACAGGCTGGTTACCCGGAAGTTCGCGAGGGGGAACTGAAAGCCCCGGTTCAGGAAAAACACCCGCTCGGTTGGGGTAAAGTCATCGCCGGGGATAAACAAAAAGCGCTCGGTTCTTCCCTCTCTGGGGATTGATAGAACCACCCCCTGCTCCCCTCCGGCTTCCGCCCGCGCGGCGGAGATCAGCCGTTCAAGGCCGCTTGAAGGAGCTTCGCTGACAAATATCCCCGGAACTGAAGGAAGGAGCATCACCCTTCCGGGAACGATATCTTCATGGCCGGAAAAACGGTTAAGCGAGGCCAGTGTCGCTATGGGGATGTTGCTGCGGGCGGCGATCCTGAAAAGGTCGTCCCCCTCCCGCGGGGTATAGGCGAAGATGGTCAGGGCGGCCACGACCCGCTCTGTCATGGCGGCCGGGGTCTGGCGTGGGGCGAAAAGGGCCCGCCGCGCGGCTTCCACGTCCTGCATATACTGCCTGAACATCGCGTCCCTGTTATCCAGCCGGGAAATTACGGGCAAAGGCGAAAGGGCCTGCGCCGCCGCGGAATGAACCCCAATGACCGTGGCGAGAAAGAAAAACACCATCCGGCGCGAAAAACGCCGGAAGCAGGGCGAGGCTAAAAAAAGAGACAAAGCCGGGCGCGCTAAGCGCCAAGCCTTGCCTCTTCCCAAAGAAAAAACGTTCATCTCATCCTTCGACAATGGCTTCTGTCGGGCAAACCCCGACACAAGCGCCGCAGTCAACGCATTTCTCTGGATCGATCCAGCGCTTGCCGTCTTTTTCAACAATGGCAGTTACCGCGCACTCAGCGTCGCAGGCCGCGCAATTTGAACAGGAGTCTGAAAGCACTTTGTAGGACATACTACACCTCTCTTGAACTAAAGTACCTTCATTATAGCTGATCGTGGCGGTTTCCGCAAGGGGCTTGCGCGGAAATACCATACAGCCAATTGACACTCAAAAAACGGGGCTGTATAGTTTAGGCAGGAAGTATAACGATGTTTATAAAAAAGTGTGTTTTGTTCTGTTTTTTCGTCATAGCCGTTCAGCTTTCCCTTTCCGCCCAGACGCACATAGCGGTTCCCTTGGGGCATCCGGTATACCACGTGCTGGAACAGGCCCAGATGCGGGGCCTGCTTAGGTTTCTCCCCACGGCGCGGCCGTATACCCGCGCGCAGGTTCTTTCCTTTATTACGGAAATCCTTAACGCCGATGACGAGCGCAGGTTTGGCGGCCTAACCATAGAAGAACGCAGAATCCTTCAGCAGTTCCGGCAGGATTTAAACCCGCAGCGGGGCGGTCTTGACCTCGTAAGAGGTACGCTTTCTACCTCGCAGGAGCCGGGGGGTACGTATTTTTCAACGGAATTCGGGTTTGGCATCAACTTGGGGTTTTCGGCCTCGTTTTTTCCCATCGCCGGAGGGTTTCGGGGCGCCGCGTTCGATTCAAACGACCCGGATAACCCGGATTTGTTCGCCGGGGCGAACCACCCCGCTTCCGGGGATTTTTTCACCGGCATTGATTCGGGGATTTACTTTTCATTCATGGGCGATTTGGGCCGCAACCTGTCGTACGGGTTTACCCTTGGCGGCTCTTTTATACGAACCCCCCGTGCCGTGCTCGGAAGAATGAACACCTTTTCCCCCGGGCTACACGAAGATGTGTGGACAAACGACCGTTACCCCAACGATCCGGCCCGCAGGAACCGGCGCATCCTTGTGCATAGCGAACCCCTGACGCATTTTCCCTTTTCGTACAGAAAAAACTGGGACGGATCGGTGTGGTTTATGGGGGGCCTTGACGCCGGCGGGTTTGAGCCGTGGCCGGATGTCCTTTCTGTGGGCTATTTCATGATGCCGGAAATGGCGGGAACCGCGCTTGACGGGCATATTTTTCTCAGGGTCGCGCGCCTTGACCGGGAGTGGGCGAGCATGGCGAATAACTCAAGCCTTATACTTAACCAGTCCGCCCAGCAATTTCTGGCGGCGGAAGTTACCTTCGCGCCCCTCCCCTGGATTTCGTTTTCCGCCTTAACCGGCATACTTGAGTACGACCCCATGATGCTGGAAACGGGCGGGGGATCGGGGCTGAAAGAGGCCGCCGAAGTGTTCCAAAACGCCTTTTCCATTAACGTGCTGGAGTTTAACGTCAGAAACCACTTTCGCGTAAACTTTGGAACCGCTACGATATGGCCCAAGCGCTTCCACCTTGGGTATATGTTCCCTCTGGCGGACACGTTTTTAACGCAGAACAACACCGGCGACTTCGATAACTCGGCGCTGTTCATTAACCTTCTTGGGCAATACCCCGGGCTGGGTAAACTCTGGTTTTCCTTCTTTGCCGATGAAATAAGCCTTGGCGACATAAACCGTGATTTTTTTAATATGAGCAGAATGATGATCGCCTACCAGTTCGGCATGACCGTTCATGTCCCGTGGTTTCGAAGGCTGTTGCCGTTTAACTCCCTGACCATCAGTTACACGAGGGTCGAGCCATACAACTACACCCACACGCGCGAGATTATTCCCGGCTATGGCGACCTTCTTATGGAGACAAACTGGGTCAACTTTGGCAGGGCGCTGGGGCATTACATACCGCCTAACGCCGACCAGTTGCTTGTCCGGTTTACCGCCATGCCCACCCCCGCCAGCACGATCAATTTCCAGTATCAGTTGATACGGCACGGGGCTAATTACGGCGACAGGGCGGTGGGCGGCAGTTCGCACTGGTCGGAACTTGACCCGTGGGGGCGGCAGTCAAAGCCCAACCTTAGAAAGTTCTTTTTGCGGGATGGGGCGTACCAGTGGACGCATATGTTCAGGTTTGGGGGATCGTATTCGTTTACGTCTGTCAACCTGCCTATAAGCGCCTTTGCCGAGTTTGGCTGGGTGTATTCGTTCTTTACGGATATTGACAGCGATATACGGCCCAATTCGGGAAGCCCCAGTTCTTTTAGAAGAATAAACACGCCGGAATATCCCCGCGCTCTGAGGTTTATCGCCGTTTTGGGAGTCAGGATATTTCCAAAATGGTGAGAAATTTACGTATTGGCGGCGGGAAATTTGGAGGACAAATGAGATATTCCATAGTTTTTTCGTCTTCTTTTTGTTGTTGTTGTCTTCTTGCGCATTTACTCCTAGTGAAGAAACTACACAGGTTCGAGTGTATAATCATACAGCAGAGGCAATTGTGATTAGTACTGGCCTCGGGAATTTTCTTTTTCCCCTTCATAGAACGATAGAAAGCGGCGATACCCAGACTATTTCTGTAAGAATAGGACACTGGGTTACCGCGAGGGGTAGCAAATCTGGTATAGTACATTCTACCAGATTCTTTCATTGGCAAACACATTCTCCGGTTCCGTGGGTAATTATTGAACAATGAGCTTAAAGTAAATATTGTACTATCCCGGTTTGACAATATAGAAAGAATTAAAGGTTATTAAGGAGAAGCGCATTCATGGATGTTGACATAGGCAGTTTTAGTGCTTATATCGCGTTATTTATTTTATTGCTGCTGTCATTCTATTTTTCATTTACAGAAACAGCTTTTACCGCCATGAATCGAATCCGGATAAAAACAATGGCGGAAAAAGGTTCCAAAAAAGCGAAACGTACATTAGCTATATATGATGATTTTGGGCAATTGCTTTCTAGCCTCTTGATGGGAACGAATATTACAAATATCGCGTTTACCGCGATTTGTACCGTATTGTTTATAAATTACTTTGGTGATATTGGCCCTACATTATCCGCGATATTCACTACAGTGATAGTGGTTATCTTCGCGGAAGTAACTCCTAAAATTCTCGCGAAGGAATCTCCAGAGAAAATCGCGTTATTCTGTTCTCCGCTCGCACGGTTTTTTATGCTTCTTTTTAAGCCTGCAAATGTTTTCTTTGCTTTGTGGAAGCGATTCTTATTAAGAATATTTAAACTTAATGCTAATGATAGAGCCTTGTCTGAAGATGAATTACTCTCTGTTGTTGACGAAGCAAGGCATAGTGGTGTAATAGATGAAGGGGACAAGGAAATTATTCGTAATGTAATTGAGTTTTACGCTCAGAAGGCTGATAGTATTCTTACGCCTCGAATTGATATAACGGCTATTTCAATAAACGCCGGTACAGATGAAATCGCGAATATTTTCATGGATACAGGGTTTTCCAGAATACCAGTATATGATAAATCCATCGATAATATAATAGGCATATTACATATTCGAGATTTCCTTAGCTATGTGATAAAAAAAGATATGCCGCTTGAAAAATTAATTTCTCCGCCTGTTTTTGTATCATCAAAAATAGATATTAGCGATCTGTTTGATTTATTGCAAAAGGAAAAAAGCCATTTCGCAATTATTGTTGACGAACACGGCGGCACTGACGGAATTATAACTATGGAAGATATTTTAGAGGAATTAGTTGGTGAAATTTATGATGAAAGCGATAAAGTCATTAATATGTTTACATCTATAGGCGATAACAAGCACAAGATCATCTGTTCAGCGGATACTCATGATTTATTTAAGTATTTCAACTTGTCATTAGAAAATATTGAAGAAAAGCCCTCGACAATTTGCGGCTGGATTGTGGATAATCTTGGGAAAATTCCACAAAAAGGTGATACATTCAGGTATGAGAATTTAATAATTACGGTAAGTAAAGTAGAGCGCAGAAGAACTGTGGAGTGTATTATTTCCGTGGAATAATGAAGGGTTACGAATTGGCGGCGGGAAAGCTGATATTTGCTATGAATAACGCTATGTGTTTGTTTACTTCGTGTGGATCATCTTGATTGGCATTATGCCCGGCGTTTTCTATCATACGTAATTGGCGGTTTTCTTCTTTTGCCCAGCGTTTCATCGCTTTTTTTATGTTGCCAGTCCTGTCATTGCTTCCGCAAATCAGCAACACAGGCTGGCTCAATGTGTGCGCGCCGCCTTCACGCAAAGAGGCGAGTAGAGACATCATTATTTCTATAAAGTCCCCTTTTTCGATTCTTTCAAAACACTGTTTTGCGTACGCTTTTGTATATTCAGTAGTTCCGCAGGCATTTACGCTTTGCCGGATAAGCGCCTTCCACGGGTAACAGGCGAAAATAAATCCGGCCAATTTTAAAGAAATCTTTTCGACAGCCGTTAACGCTTGGTTGTTTTTTGTACAGCCTATTAATACAAGTTTTGAAACCAGTTCAGGGCGGCTGTAGGCAATGTTCTGCGCTAAATTTCCTCCCATAGATTGCCCTATTACAATAGCCTTTTCTATGTTGTGAATACTAAATAACGCGAGGCAATCGGAATACATATCGTCAAAACTAAATTTTCTATTTTCCAGCCTTGACAGCCCATGCCCGCGAGCATCCCACGCGATTACGTTATAACCGCTCTCAAAGATGCCTGCCTGTTTTTCAAACATTAAATGATCGCATCCGGCGCCGTGCAATAAAATGACATAATCGTTTCGCGTTCCTTTTTTATGCCAATAATGCACCTCGCAACCCAGATTCGAGAAGGTCATGCGCTGAAAATCGCCAAATCCCACTGCTCTATTTATGTACGGGCCTAGTGCCGCCATGAGACGGCAAACGACATCTGCCCGCCAAGGGCGTTGGAGCTCTGAACGTGGTTGTTGTTGCGCGCGACAATTCCGGTAACGCTGGAGCTAAGGCCAAGGCGCGGCATGAGCCGCCATTCGGCCCCAAGGGTGGCGATAAACTTGTATTCGGCTATTCCGTCCAGCGTTCTTCTGTCGAACGCGCCGGAAGCGGGATCGTCCGTCCAGTTCCATGTAAGGCCCCCCTTGTTAAGCTCGCCGCTTGCGACCCACGAGAACACCCCGGTAAGGTTTAGCGTGTTTGAATTAAAAAACCGCCCGCCAAGGGTTACGGAAATCGTGTCTCTGGAATGTCCAATCAGGTAATACCGCGCCAAACCCGGGCGGCGCATATGGATAAAACTGGCGAAGGGGGTGGACATCATATACAAATAGGGGTCTGTATAGATAAACTCAAGGAAAAAAACCGAACCCCATGTATTAAAAGAGCGGGCAAAGGTTAAGCCCGCCATGTAGCCAAGGGCGTTAGGGGGCTGCTCCGGGTTGTGCCGCAGCTCCCCGCTGGTGGCAAACTCGTTCATGACCATTTGCCCGTGGAAAGACAGGGCGCTGGTGATATGCCAATTTACCTCCGCCGAAAAAAAGGAGCCCACCATGTCCGTTGTGCTGGAGCCGGGGGGGCCTTCGCCCCAGCCGTAGTAATCCCGCCACGCGAACAGGGAGTGGAAGATCATCATCGGGTTAAGGAACCGTATTTCCAGCGGCGAATCTCCTACCATTACGCCTTCCATAAGACCAATGGAGAGCCGGTCTCTGAACAGCGAAACGTCAAGGCGGTGCATATAAAAATGGCGCTGGGTAGTGCGCCTAAGGCTGTCCGGATTGCGCCACGGGAAGGAATCCGGGTATTCGGGATCGCGGGGGCCGGAGTACAGACTGTCGGTGATTCTAAGGGGCATCTGGTTTACCACAACCGAATACTTCAAAAAGCGTGAAAAAAACGAGACACGGGCGAACTCGAAAAAATCGGCGTTGTCAGAGAAAGAAAGGCTTCCGGTATGCCCCGTTCCCCAGAATAGCCTGTCCCGGCCAAGCTGGAAATTCCACCACGGGCCGCCCGCGGCGATAAAAGCCCTGAACGGCATATCCGAGTCATAAGTGCCATACCCTTGGGGAACGTTATGCGCAAAGCCTGAGTCAGCCGGGCTAAAGCTCCCGTGCATCATTGAAACGCTGGGGTCAATGTAAAGCTGTACGGTATTACCGAAATGAAACCTGAGCGGGAGGGAAAGCAGGGGGCTGATATCCGGGTGCGCCGGATACCAGCTAATGTCGTTATTAAACCGCGCCCTTCCTTCCAGCGTGGCGTTAATGTCCAGAAGCACGGAAAGGTTATCGCTTTCGAAAGAGAACGCCGCCTGCGGAATAAGCCTGTCACGTATCCTGTCATATGCCTGCTGCGCCGGTTCCGGCAGAAGGGAAGGGTCGATAGAGTCAAGAAAGTTTTCAACCACAGCGGGGGCGAGGGGAGGGGTAAAGGAAAGAAATGTCCTTCCCGATGTTAATGACAGGAAGCGTATGTCTTCAAGAACCGGGTCTCCGGTCAGAATCATGTCAAAAGGCGCCGCCGAAAGGTTCGCTGACAGGGAAAGAGACACAAGCAAAAATAAAAGCCGTACTCGTTTCATATTCAAAAAACTCCTTGCGTGTAGGTCAATATTGAAAAGTAACGGAGAACGAGGCTTGCCCTCCGCCGATATTTCTTTCGGGGTTATTATTGTTGCTCCGGGAAAAAATGCCGGTAACGCTTCCGTTAAAACCGATATGCGTAAAGGGCCGCCAACTGGCCGTGAAAGACGCGATGTAATTATTTTCCGGCACTCCCGACAGCGCTATCTCGCGGAGAGGGGACTGCGTCCACGTCCAGCTTTCATTTCCCGTAGCGTGCCCGCCGCGGGACAGCCATGAAAGCCTGCCTTCAAGGCTCAGGGTATCATCGTTAAAAAACCTTGCCCCAAACGTCAGGGCGATAGTGTCTCTGGGAAAGCCGGTAAAGTAGTGCTGCACAGAGCCGACATCCAGCTTGTTCATTTGAATAAAACTTGAAAACGGGTCTTGGCTCATGTAAAGGTACGGGGAGGCGTACGTGTATTCAAGGAAAAAAACTGAACCCCATGTGTTAATAGCGTGGGCGAAATTTAACCCGGCCATAAATCCAAGCCCGCTTGGAGGGCGGCCTGAACCGCCGCCGGGGAACGCGAAATCGGTCATGACAAATTGCCCGTAAATCGAGAGGCGGCGAGCGGCATTCCAGTTCGCTTCAAGCGAGAAAAAGGAACTGGCAAGGTCATGCTCAGTTAGAGCGAACATCATAAGGGGATTGATGTAGCGTATGTGCAGGGGGGAATTGCCGGTCATTCGGCCTTCCATTATCCCGATTGATACGGTATCGCGGAAAACAACATCCAGCCGGCTTAGGTAAAAGTGGCGCTGGGTTGTTCTGGTAAAATCCCGCTCGGCAAGGTTCCCGCCGTACATGGAGCCGGTGAGCCTGAGCGGCATCTGGTTAACTATAAATGAATATTTTACTCTTTCGGAAAAAAACGAGAGGCGCGCGTATTCAAAATACTGGGCATCGCCTGAAAACGAAAAGCTCCCGGTATGCCCCGTCCCCCAGAAAAGATGATCCCGGCCAAGCTGAAAATTCCACCACGATCCGCCCGCCGCAAGGAAAGCCCGGTGGGGAAACGTGCCGTCAATATCCCTTTCAACGTTGTAATGCAGGTTAGTGCCGAACCTTCCGGCTCTTTTATACTCAAGGATTCCCACCGCGAAAAACGGTTCCAGATAAAGCTGTACAACATCAGCGAAGAAAAACCTGAAAGGAAAGGAAACCATCGGGGCAATGTCCGGGTGGCGTGGATGCCAGTCAAGGTCTGTGTTAAATCTGACCTTTCCTTCGACCGTGGAATGAATATTAAGAAACGCGGAAAACGTATCGCTTGTAAAGGACAGGCGGGCTTCGGGAACAAGCCTGCTTCGCGCGCGGTCATACGCCTGTAGGGCGGGGGCGGACAGAAGGGAAGTATCGATGGAGTCAAGAAAGCGCTCAATTTCGGCGGGGGCGAGGGGAGGGGTAAACGAAAGAAAGGGCCTGCCCGATTCCAGCGACAGAAAGCGCACATCTTCAAGAACGGGGTCTGCGCTTAGAATCATGTCAAAGGGCACGGCAAAGACACTGCCGCCAAAAAAGACACAAAAGGCCAAAAAAACGGGCCGTAATGAATTGTTGCTTATCGCGTTCATAACGCAGCCAGCCTAGCTCCTTTTCCTTTCGGCAACAATGCCGAGTATTTTTTCCCTGAACGCCTGCCCGGAAAATTGCTCTACATGGGCGGCAAAGGGAGCGCGGTCAGCGAACCGGCCTTCTATCGACTCGAACCGATCCATAGCCTGAACGAGCGAGGCCGGAGTCTGCTCATCAAAGAAAAGGCCCGTTATTCCCTCTTTCACTGTATCAAGCGCCCCGCCTTTACGCAAGGCTATTACGGGGCAGCCTGCGGCGTTGGCTTCCACCGGAATAATGCCGAAATCTTCAATGCCGGGGAAAAGCAGCGCGCGGGCGCTAGAGTAAAGTTCCCGCGCTTCTTCATCGCTGGGGCGGCCCGCGAAACGCACAAGGCCGGATTTTTCATAGCGCCGCTTTTCCGCCGCCTTTCCGCCGGAGCCGGCAACCACCAGCTTGCGCCCGGAAGCGATACAGGCTTCAATGGCAATGTCCGCCCGCTTGTACCCCGTAAGCTGCCCAAAGAAAAGGTAAAAATCTTTCGGATTTCGCTGGACAGAAAAGAACTTGCAAAGATCAACCGGGGGGTAAACAATTTCCGCTTCCCGGTTATAATAGCGCTTAATGCGCTTTGCGACATAGCTTGAATTGGCGATGAATAGATCGACAAGGTTGGCGGAACACACATCCCAGAGCCGCAGGCCCGGAACAAGGCGCTTCATAAAAAAACGTACTAAGGGATTGGTTTTCTGGAAATACTCATGATACATATCCCAGAGGTAACGCATGGGGCTGTGGCAATAGCAGATATGATACGCTGTAGGATTGGGAATAACTCCTTTTGCCGGGCCGGATTCACTGGAAATTACCAAATCGTAGTCTTGCAGATTAAAACCGCAAAGAGCATTCGGCATAAGCGGCATATACTTCTGATACAATTTTTTCGCCAAGGGGAGTTTTTGTATGTATGAAGTATACACCTTACGGGCATTGATGCTTTCAGGCATTACCTTAGGATCATAGACGTGGGTATAAATATCCGCTTCGGGGAATAACTCAAGAAGGGCTTGGAGAACTTTTTCCCCGCCCCGCATATTTACCAGCCAGTAATGAACAATGGCGACTTTCATGCCTTATGGTATCATACCTTGCAAAATTATCGAAGCTGTTTTTTCAAACGTATATTTTGAAAGTAAATGTTCCGGAAGGGATACTGTAGTAACCGCTTTGCCAGCAAGGAGCCCGATCAATTTTTCCTTTAAGTCTGTTGAATCACCAGCGCGGAAAAACACAACAGGAAAGCTGCCGTATATTTCCTTAAACGATGGAATGTCGGAAATCAGGGCTTGTGTGCCAAGCGCCATTGCCTCAAGCGGGGGAAGCCCGAAGCCTTCATAAAGTGAAGGTTGAACCAACAGCGCGGCGGTGGAAAGGTGCCCGGCGAGTTCTTCGTCCGAAATATAACCGGTAAAGGAAGCCGCACCGGGGCCAAGGGAATCAATTTTTTCCAAAAACGAGTTATCAGAAGTTCTGAAATTGTCCCTGCTGCCAATAATAACCAGCCGGTGGGACAAGCCTTCTTTTCTAGCGAGAGAAAACGCCCGCAAAAGACAATCAAGCCCTTTGTGTTTTTTTATATTGCCGATAAAAACAATGGTTTCACTCTTTTCGCTTTTCGCTTTTTTCCACTCCGGTATCCATGCCTGAATCGCGCTGTAGGTAACAATTACCGGAATGTTCCCCCCGGAATAATAGTCTATCCTTGATTTGGAAAACTCTGAAACCGTAAATATTTTCGCTGATCTGGCAAACGCTCTGCGGTAAAATATCATTCGCAGTTTAAGGCCAACCCATGAAGTAAGCTCCGGCATATCGGGAAAAATTATGTCGTGGATTGTTGTGTATACCGGCGCTTTTATGCCGCCGGGAATATTAAAATATGGGGAGAAAAATAAGCCGCCTTTGTTGATCTTTGAAAGGTGTTTTTTGGGAAAGAAAAGTAACTCGGCAAGAGAAAAAGGTTTGGGGCGGTACTCCAAAACCTCGGCATTTTTACGGCCTTGGATAAAGGGTTCGAGCTTTGCCGGATCTCCCAGCAAATAAAAATAATTATCAGTGTCAAGGAAGTAGGGAAGGCAGCCCCGAATAAGCACACCGATACCTGAGAAGTCAAGATGGCGGCAATCTATAGTTATGGTCAAAGATACGCCTCCACAAAGTCAATAAGGCTTGAAAACTGAAGGACAGCGCTTCCATGCTTTTCAATCTCCATTTTCTCTGGCTCTTTTGTCAGAAATACCGGAACACAACCGGCGGCAATCCCCGCCTTCACATCGCACTCGTCATCGCCGATCATGTAAGAGTAGGACAAGTCAACGTTGTACTTTTTCGCCGCCGCGAGGATCATGCCGGGTTTTGGCTTTCGGCAATCGCAGTCGATTTTGTACTCTGGCTTTTCACCGGCAAAGCCCCCGTCCGGGTGATGCGGGCAGAAAAACAGGTCATTTATATACGCCCCGTGGTTTCCCAGCATGGTTTCCATTTTCATGTGAATTAAATTAAGCGTTTCAAAATCAACCTCGCCACGGGCGATAACCGGCTGATTGGTGATTACAATAGCAAGGAAGCCAAGGCTGTTTATGTTCTTTATCGCTCTAGCCGCGCCATCAATCAATTCAAAATCTTCCGGCCTTTTTACAAAACTGTTAAAAACATTTATTGTGCCGTCTCTGTCAAGAAAAACGGCCTTTTGCTTTACCTTCAAATTCTTTTTTTGCACAACACCGGCTTTAATATCAGCGGAAACCTGGGCGCAACGCTCAGGAGTTCCCATATCCCTTATATATTCAGGGGTAGGGTAGGCGAATATGTTTTCTGTTTGAATAAGCGGCTTTAGGACTTCACGATCTAAGTCGACTTTCTCTGACAGGGGGGTAGCGGAGCGCAGCAATTGCGTTGACAGGATATGAACGCCGGCGTTGACCTGATTCCTGTAATATTCCCTTGGGTCTTCCTTGTTAAGCCAATTAATTACCCGGCGTTCAGCATCGGTAACCAGAACAGCGCTGTCATAAGGGTGATCGTTAGGGTGAACAACAAGAGTCGCCCACGCGCGAGAGCACTTGTGAATATCAATAAGGCGGGAGAAATCAATGTCAAAAACAACATCGCCATTAATCACGATAAAGTCGCTGCCAAGAGTGTCAATGATCTTGAATAAAGCGCCGCCAGTTCCTAATGGTTCCTGTTCTTCAAAATACGAAATATTGCAGCCGGATTTTTCCCCGTCCCCGAAAAAATCCTTTATCACATACCCAAGATGGCCAATGGTGATTATTACATCTGCAAGGCTGTTTCTGGCAAGGCATTCAAGTTGATACTGTAGAATGGGTTTTCCATGAAGGCGTATCATTGCCTTGGGTATGCCGGGAGCGACAGAGGCTATGCGGCTGCCTTTTCCTCCGGCCATGATAACGGTTTTCATGGGAAAAAACGCTCCTCAAGCATGAGGCACAGGCAATGATAAATAGGCAGATGCAACTCCTGTATTTTGTAGGTTTCCTTTTCCGGCACAATAATTGCCGCGTCGGCGTGTCTTACCAGTATGCCCCCCGCCGCGCCGGTCAGGGCGATTGTTTTCATGCTTTTCGCTTTTGCCATAATCGCGGCGTAGTATATGTTTTTTGAATTTCCGGAAGTTGAAATTCCCAGAAAGGTATCGCCTTTGTTGCCGTACCCGAATATCTGTTGCGCGTATATTGTATCCGCGTTTATGTCATTGACACACGCTGTCAAGAGTGCAGTATGCGAGGCCAGCGAAATTGCGGGCAATCCCTGTTGAATAGCGCTGCCAAGATACTCCGCGTGTTCGGGATCAATTTCGTTCAGGCGGGACATAAATTCGGCTGGGGGAGGGCGCTTCTTTATAACGCCTTTCATCAATTCGCCAACGATATGCTCTGCGTCAGCGGCGCTTCCGCCATTGCCGGCGATAAGGAGTGTTCCCTTTGCCGTATATGTCTCTTCCAAAATGATATAGGCTTTTTCAATATCGCGTTGAACAGCCGAAAGAACGGGATACCGTCTGATTAGTTGTTGTAAATGATCCACGCCTGTGTTCCTGTTCCGGTAAAAGTTGGGGTCAGTATCATGCCCTGCTTTTCTTTCAAAGCCTTGATAAGCCCGGCGCGGCGGCAGGGATCGCAAAAGATCATCATAAAGCCGCCCCCGCCCGCGCCTGAAATCTTTGCCGATTCAGCGCCATTGTCCAATGCGTGCTGGTAAATATCGTCAAGAAAAGAATTGGAAATGGAAGCGGCGGCGTTTTTTTTGGCGAGCCAACTGTTCAACAAACAGTTGGAAAACCCTTTGAAATCCCCTTTTAACAATGCTTCCTTCATTAAAATTGCCTGATTTTTTAGTTCGTGCAAGCTTTCAAGGCTTTTCCGGCTTCCATTTCTCGTGTGGTTAATTTGCTCTCTGATTATGTTTGCGCTTTCTCTGGAGACGCCGGTGTAGTACAAGACCAGAGAAGTTTCAAGTTCGTTTCTGATCCACCGCTTGAGACGCAAGGGATTAATAATGACACGCTTGTCACTATGAAACTCCATGAAATTAAAACCGCCGAATGTAGCGGCATACTGATCTTGTTTGCCCCCAGCCATTCCCAAATCTTCACGCTCTACTTTATATGCAAGGGCGGCAATGTCATATTCTCCCAAAGGCAAGTTAAGCCATTCGACAAAAGCTTTTATCATAGCGACAACAACGGTAGATGACGAGCCAAGCCCTGAACCGGCTGGGGCATCCGAGTATGTTGTCATAGTGAAGGAAAGAGGCTTGGAACGGCAATGGCCAGAGCGGATGCTGTTGTACACTCCGGCATGCAAGGGGAGGGCAGGGGAGAAGATACTTTTTTCGGCTGCGGTGTATTCCTCCCGTATGCCCAAATCGGCGGCGCAAAAAATCACCTTGCCGGATTCGTTAGGCTCAATTGTACAGTGAGCGTACATATCTATGGTAGCGTTAAGGACATAGCCGCCGTACTGTTCAGAATAAGCGGCAATGTCGGTTCCGCCGCCGGCAAAGCCAAGGCGAAGCGGCGCTTTGGAACGGATGAGCATCATAAAACAGCCTTAGTTATAAAACTTTGTCCCGCCGTCATTATCTCTGCTTTTTTTTACCATGTAGTATTTTGCGGCTTTCTTGCAAATAGCGCATAACTGGTTAAAAAATTTAAAAATACGGGGCGCTTTTTTTCGTAATAAATATATAAACTCAAAAAAATCGCTGTTAATTACAGTAAGCATGGTATTCCCGGCGATAATCCGTGATTCAGTGGCAAAAGCCGCTTTTGGGTTTTTCAGCAGCTCAAAGGCTTCATCCGGAACGATCCCTGTATCTTTGATTTTTTTAAAGATTTCATTTGAAGCGAGCGTAAATAGCGATGCCTTAAAAATATTATCAGAGGCAAAGTAGTGAATAATCTTTGAATTTGCCAGATAGGGCAGACCGTTGTGGGCAATTTGGCAATTCCACGTTCCATCCAGCTCGGAAAAATGGGATAGGTTTTCATAAATTGCCATATTAAGAGCGGGCTGATCTCTTACAATATTTTTGCTCTTGCTGAAAAGCCAAAGCTCGTGCCAGCGGTCAAATATTTTATGCGCTTCCGGCGTGTCAGCGCAAAAAATAACACCGCTATTAAAATGCCGATTGGACAAATAAGAACAAAACCCAAGTTGCTTATCATTCTGAATAAAATTAGCGCTCTTTTCATGATTGCCGATAAGACAATGTTTATCAAGGCAAACTCCCAATATGATGCCTAATTGCCTAACGGAAGAAAGATTATCAGTTACAATGGTATCACAATCTATAAAAAGAAAATCGCCTTGTACGAGACGGCGCATAGAAGTCTTTACCCAGCGTGAAACCTCAACTTGGGGCATTAGAGCGGGAGCATCAGCGATAATAGTTTTAGCGATCAGCTTTTCATATTCAGAACGTTTGCCAGTGAGTGTATCCTTTGTCTTTGTATCGCATAGAAGGGTAATATCAGCATTGGGCATTTTCAGTTTTAGAGATGTGATGGACAGTAGGAATTGTTCATAATAACTATCGTTGGGACTGCTTGTAAGTGTATACAAATATTGCATTTATTTATCTCATTTCCCGATTATCGATGGATGGGAATGCAAGTTCAATGCCATAATGGTCTCGCAATGCGGCTATGTATTTATCATTCTGATTCTCATGATAATTATTTTTTTGCAATGTAACTTTCTGGGCACGTTTAATATTATAAGGATGAATCCTGCGGCCCTTTACCCATACTACAGGGACATTGTTTTTTAGTTCCATGAATTTGAGCCAAATATCGTCGGCGTTAAGACATAGTTCCTTTATCTTGTCTCTGTCAAATGTTTCGGGAGGCAGTATGCATGGTGGGTATAACACACCCCCTACACCAGTCGCAAGTAAGCTATTCGAAGGCATTTCTTCTTTCTTGTACTCATACTGCCATTTGTTATATGGCAGTAAATTATTTTTATTGTCACGCATTATTTTATGAACACGCCGCGCGGATATGGCAAATGGATATTTTATGTATGACTCATAAAGATCGGAAACAAGGTTTTGGTCATATATATTATCGTCATCTATTGTAATTAACAACGATTTTGGGTATCGTTGCATGGCGTACAAGTATTTGTTATGAGGTTTAAGATTATCATCCGCAAAAAATATTTGAAGACCATTCTTTTTGAGATCAAGTACCGAAGAAGGCAATTCAGTCTCGCTTTTTACCTCCTGCTTTGTAAGACAAAGGAAAATGAGATCGGGCTTTACGCTTTGGCAAAGGATGCTTTTTATTGCAAAATGCAATGTGTTAAAACGTGCGGGAAAACTTGTGAGTGAAACAACAATGTGATGTTCCCGCTTTTCTTGATTCAATAGCATATATGTTTTTTTTATTGAGTAATACCATTGAATCGGAAGGGATTGCAGCGGATTTATGAAGTTTGCGTCTATGTATTTACAAAGGCCCATGTCTATTTTCTTAAAAAAATTTTTTTCCGTAAAGGTGTAAATATTTTTTTCTTAATGCTAGAAAGAATATATTCAATAAACGTACCCAGTTTGGAGTGATATATTCTTTTTGCCGCTCCACAAATAGCAGAATCAAAAAAATCATTATACTTTGTATCTACAAGCATTATCCTTGTGTTTGGAGCGAATTGTGATTTGGGATTTTTAAGCATATCCATTGTTGTCTGATCAACAATACCTGTACTTTTGATTTTTTCTATATGCTCCTTCTTTGCTAATAAAAAAAATTTATCATGGACATGAGTGGTGAAGTAGTGAAGTATTTTAGCGTCATGGATGTGTCGCAAGGCTCCATCATGCATTAATTGACAATTCCATATGCCATCTAGTTCTTTAATAGGGTTGCCAAGATTGAAATTTGCCTGATTCAACGAGGGTTGGTCAGACAGCATGGCTAATTCAAAACAATGAAGCCATAAACGGTGCCATTCATTAAAAAAATCATACCCTGTTTTACAATCTCTGCAGAGGGAAACTCCACCATTAAAATAAACATTAAAATCAAAATCGCTATCAAAGTTACGGCTCTTAAACATTCTTTTTACTTCTTTTAAACGTTTTGGCCTAGTCTTTTTATAATCTGATAAATAGGTATGGTCATCAAGCACATGACCAATTTCTATATCAAGTTCATTAATATAGGACAGATCGTCAGCGATGATGGTATCTCCGTCAATATACAGAAAATCACCTTCAATATGCTTACGCATTGATGTTTTCATCCAGCGAGAACGAGCCTGCTTATTAAAACGCATATCTATATTCAGGGATTTAAATTCATCAATTGATCTTAATATTCCAGCACGTATACCTGTTAGAGTCGCTTCTGTAACATTATCAACTAAAAGAGAGATATAAGCTTTTGGCATTTGTAGACGTAATGATGTCATTGAAAGCAATGTTTGCTCTAAATAATTATCAGAGATGTCGCTTGCAAGTATGTATAGATATTTCATATTTCTTTTCGGCCTTCTATTCTTTTAACTATACTTTTTGGCAGTGTATTTTTTATAATTTGGATAATCGCGGTTTTCAGCATATAGGGTAAGCAATACAGTATATTCTTTATTGCGATGTATTGATTTATGGGGTGATATATAAGATGAGAGTATTTCTCTTGATTATTTACAATATATTCTGGATGTTTCTTGTTGGATATTAAAATTGGTATTAAACGAATGTTGCTTCTGTCAAATAAATCTAAACCCATTCTTATTTTGTATTCTAATCTGTCATCTAAGTATTTTTCATTGTTCCATTCCTGATGTGAAAATGATCGTATTTTCAATTTTATGTTTTCTACGCCACCCAGAAAAGAAAAATGCCAGCCGCCATTTTTAATGGTCATAATATCCATCTTTGATCTGATAACCTGCGGCGTATAATTGTTATTGATAATATCAGTATATCTTGATATTTTTGCACGATACCAATAATAATTCTTTCCATATCTTTGATAGTTAAGAAAATAATCAAAATGCAATTGCTTTAGTTTATAAATACCGTGGCGCCCTCCTCCTTTGTAATCGGTGATTACTTTTGGATTAGGGATTTCATCGAGATCCGAAATTAAAATAACATCGTCCAATTTGCACTGTTCAAAACCGCTGGTAATTTGATTTCTTTGATATTTCTCCATATCCCACGCATCCTTGACTTGGGGATATTCGTCAATCTTTACATGAATGATTTTATCCAAAAATCGCTTATATCTTTCTTTGTTTTCATCAAAATATAATGGCTTTTTATTGTTTGAAAATGTTCGATCTGCTTCCACAAGAATGAATTTATCTACAGCGTCAGATAATATATTTAGACGTATTTCCAATAAATCGAATTCATTAAAAAAAAGGAAGCAATCGTATACTAATGGCATAAAGAGCTCCAATATGTGTAATTGCTACTGCATTATATTTTCTTTACTGTGGATCAAATTATACAGAGCAACATTTTTAGCGTAATCCTTATATGATATAGCGTCAGGGTTATTTGCGATTTCTGGAAGATTCTTCCAAGGCTTTATACTGCTTGTAAAATGAATTATTTTAGCATTTGTTTCTTTTGTCCCAAAGGGGTATGCATCGGCTTTGATAGACTTTTCCCAGCAATGATTCCACTCTGGCGGCAATTGATAAAAATTATTTTTAATAAGTAGGGATAAAATGTCCTGATCTGGAAAAATCTTTTTGTATCGATTAATATAATAGATAGTAAATTTATATAAATCTTGAAAAGAAAATTTTTCTTTGAAAATTTTCGTATTAAATAATAATAATCCAGAGTTTATGTAATTAGACCAATTGTCAAGTATTGTAAATACCGCAAAATTTGCAAAGGCAGAATATTTTTGTTTGTTAATATTCGAGAATACCCACTGATTCACAACTGCGCCTATACAGTAGCTCTGAATATCGAAGTCGTATAATTCGGCGATATCTGCTTTTGCAAGCATATCGCTATCACAATAAATTACTTTTGGATATTTATCAAGCCAATAAGGAATAAGGAAACGCGAAAATATATCTTTGCTAAAACGGGATTTGTAAGGCAAGCTAGGAATTTCTTTGAGGGCATTTTTAGTATTAATAAAATCGATCGTGCAATAATCAAGGCTAGATATTTGCTTTGTTAATAATTTTTTTGTTTTATCTGTAAAATCCTGCTCAAAGATTATAAAATGATATTTCCTCTGTGAATTTGAATTATCCAGCAGGGACTGTAGCATTACTGCCATATATGGAGCGAAATCATTGTTGGCACATAAAACAATTGGAATGGCATCCTTAATATAACGCAAACTACTTGGCGGGTAGCCGTCAATTGTGCAATGTAAATTGTTCGTAAGATTCTTTGCTTTTTCCGCAGTAAGGAAATAAATGCCAAGGTTTTTTTTCACTATCTCCTGAATTTCTCTTTGAAGAGATGGTGTAAGTTGTTTGCCATCGCACTTTTCAATTTTCCATCTGGTAACATCAAACCTTTGATAAGCTTTTTTTATTTTCCTTAGAATCTTCCATAAATAAGTTTTTTTGAATATTTCCATAAACTTAGCTTGCTTCCTATAACCCTATTGTTTCTGCGATTGCATGCTTGCCTTTATTCTACGCATTACTTTATCTGGCAGAAACATTTTCATTATCGTTTTAGGCAGTTTTTTAATGTAAAACATTGATTCAGGGTAAAGATTAAATAATTCCTTATTCGTTCTTAAATCTTTATCCATAAAATAGATTTGCTTTAAATTATTTATACGTATACTTAATTCTGGTTCAAAAATCTTTATATTGCCATATTTTTCTTTTAAAAAATCAATGGCCATACACCAATTTTTGTTTTCTTCAAATCTTCCTATTTTTTTTCTGTTTTTATCATTTGATAGAGATTGTTCATTGCAACAATAATGATATAATGATTCATCAATAAAACCAATTTTATTTGCAAAGTGCGCATATTGTATAGCAATAACACAATCTTCACTTTTACTGTATTGAGGAAATTTTACCAGTAGCAATAATTTTCTTTCAACAAGTTTATTAAATAAATTAGTTTTAAATTGATTATTAATTATTTTTTTTATCAAAAAAATCTTTTCAGTGCTGGAAAATGTATGCCTTACTATTTTTGAAATTACGCTGTTCTCTTGAAAGAAGTCGCAGATGGCAATATCGCAATTATCATAAAGTGCCTTTTGATATAATTTTTCAAGCATATCTGGTTCTATCCAATCATCGCTATCCACGAATGCAATATACTCTCCGGTGGAATTTTCAAACCCTATTTTTCTTGATAACGACGATCCCATATTTTGTGTATTATGAATAATTTTTATTCTGATGTCTCTTTTTGCATATTCATCGCAAATTTTTCCGCTATTGTCTGAAGAGCAGTCATTAACTAGAATGCACTCAAAATAGGTAAAGGTTTGCGATAAGATGCTGTCAATACATCTGTATATATATTGTTCTGCATTATACACAGGAACTATTATCGAAATTTTCGGCAATGCCATAAGGATATTTCCTAAAATATTATTATATTGCCTTTATGAACCATTATTTGAATATATAAAAAAACAATTTGAGTGCATTCTTGATATTATTTCTCGTTTGTTGATAAACTTTTTTTAACATCCTGTTTTTTGCCTTGACTTTGTTGTGATTATATTCACGTTCGCCTATTAAAGAATTAAATATTTCATCATTGTTACTAATTACGGCTTTGCTGATCATTCGTAATTTTATGAACTTTCTGTAGAACCACCATGCGTCAGAAGCAAGAAAAACTTTTGGCATAATTGAGTATAATTTTTTAGCCGCCGCCAGATCAATATAATACCCCCATGTTAAAGTAGGATTATATAGAGGCTGACCAATATAATACCCCCCCCCATTAAGGCTTATCTTATGCCACGGTGTAAAACGACCACACTTTACATTATCATCATTGATTTTTTCCCAATTAAATCTTTCAAGCTTAATGGTATATCCAGCTGCAGGCAATTTTTCTAAATACTGAAGCAAGAGAAAAAAATCAGGCTTTAGAGTAATATCGTCTTCAAGAATCACTGCCTGCTTAACATTATCCTTTATCATTTTCTCATATACAAATTTATGACTCAGGGCACATCCTATTTCACCATGTGTTAGTTCTCTTTTGTAGGATTTAGCCTTTGAAGAATCATATAAACTATTCCTTTCAACTTCTGATAAAGCTCTTCCATTAACAGCAGGTATAAACTCAAATGGTGTACGGCGGCTGTCCAACTGTGATTTTATAAATTGTTGCCTGTCCAGAGAATCAGGAAGGGATATAACATAAATTTGCATTACAGAGTATCGTCCTTGATCTTTGACTTTTTGAATATTTTTCTATATACCCTTAGAAAAAAAATTAAAATTTTTGAGTCGCTATAATTTGCAAAAAAATCATAATATATTGAATTTCGGAAATTTGAATATTCCATAATTGTCTTACCTAATTCATTAAAAACATTTTTATAAACGATCAAATTTTCTGCTTCATGTAATTCAGGTTTTTTTGATGAAATGCCGTGTATATCATAAATTGAAATGTTTGTTTCAATGTGATAAAAACAGCTTTTATGTATATATAATTCATTTAAAAAAAATTCCCAATCAGAACATATTCTTAATTTTTCATTATAAAAGCCATGTTCAAAAAATAAAGAGCGTTTTATTAATGAATTTTGATGGTTTATTTTTCCGCGTAATAAATAATTATTCAAATTTTTAGGAAATCGTGCAATTGAATTATCAGGGCGAATTCTATTGCTGTAATAAATATCAGCTGTATTTTCACCTACTTCTTTGAAAACTTTATCCATTGTGTCAGCAGAAATTAGCCAATCTCCACTATTCAAAAAAAGGCAATACTCTCCCTTTGCTTTACGTATGCCTTTATTCATCGCATTATAAGTGCCGTTGTCAGGCTCAGAAATCCAGTAACCGATTCGATCTGTATATTTTTTTATTGTCTCAACACTTTCATCGCCAGAGTTGCCATCAATAATTATATATTCAAAATCAGTATATGTTTGGCAAATAACGCTTTGTATTGTTTTTTCTAGTCCAACAGCATTATTTTTGTTAATGGTGATTATTGACAACTTCATTGTTGAGAGGGCTTTATCCCTATGATTTCCCTGAAAAAAACGTATTTAAGAGAACCTTAATTCTCTCATTATACTGACTCAAAAAATAGAATATTTTATCAACGGCAGTATCGCAAAAAAATGGTTGTCCGGCAAAAGAGCGATAGAGATGATCGTTTTGCTCCATCTTTTTAATTTCATTCAAAATGGATTTGTTATTTTTCTCATCGTGCTCATCGTACCATAATATTATTTCAGGATTAATAATGCCCGGTTCTGGGTCTTTGCTCCAGCCGTTATATATTGGAATACATCCGGAGTACAAACATTCAAATATTTTTTCTGTAACATACCCATCGCTTATCGTATTTTCCGGGCAAATATTAAATTTGTATTGTTGCAAATACAGTAATTTGTTGTCATTGTATTTATTATACAAAGCATCATCATTATGAAACAGGTTGCCCGGACAATCCACAGTGGAAATTTTTGAAATATCATTGAATATTCTTGTTCTTACCCCGTTCATATCATGCCGCGCTATAAGCGAACAAAACTTAGTTTTATTCCATCGCATTTTTGAATAATCTAACTTTGTTCTAATATCATCCTTCGAATCACCCGGTAAAAAAAAATATATTAACCAAAGAGGAAACCGCAAGTAATTATTTTCTTCGGAAAAATCAAAACCCATTGATAAATTTGCGTAATTTGTACAATTTCCCTTATATTGTCTGAATTTCAATTTAAAATTATTTACATTCTCGCCAGTGAAAAATACCTTTACATGAGCACCAGAGTTTTTTAATTTGGCAATATTCCCGAAAACTGAAAAAAACTGTATATGTGGATTGTAATATTTTACCACCCGGAATTTGAATTGGTTATTCGGGGAATTATTTACAACAGAATCAAAAAAAAAACTCGCATATCTGGTTTTATGCATATCGGGCCAAAAATTGGTATAACAAACACGAATGGATTTATCAGAGATGGATACTATCATTTCATATGTAAAAAAAAACAGTTTAACAAAAACACCCTTGATTGCCAGTATTGCCAATTTCGATAGCTTCGATATTTTTCTTGACAAGCGCCATTTAATATTTTTTAGTGTTTGCATCTGCTTCAAAATAATGAACATTTATTTATAGTAATTATTGATAAAGTCTTCATAGGAAATCTTTATTCCATCTTTTAAATTTGTTTTTGGAGTGAATCCCATAGCGGAAATCATGGAAATATCAAGAAGCTTCTGAGGGGTGCCGTTTGGTTTTGAAGTGTCCCATTCAATTTCACAAGTCTTGTTGGTAACGTCTTCGTACACTATAGCCCTGATAATCTCAGCCAGTTCTCTGATGGTTAGATCTTTGCCGCAGCCAACATTAATAAAATCGCCGGCGGGGCCTGTTAAATCATTCGCGTTGACGTTTTGCATTAGCATCACAAGCGCACCAGCGAGATCCGCGCTGTATAAAAATTCACGGCGAGCTGAGCCATTGCCCCAAAGCGATACGGTGCCGGTTCCGGAAATTTTTGCTTCATGAAATTTGCGAATAAGAGCCGGCAGCACATGAGAGCCGGAAAGATCGTAATTATCACCAGGCCCATATAAATTGGTAGGCATTACCGAAAGGTAATTTGTTCCGTATTGCCGGTTATAATAGGTACATAATTTGATAACGCTGATTTTTGCGATTGCGTACGCTTCATTGGTGGGCTCAAGAAAATTGGATAAAAGATACTCTTCCTTCATTGGCTGGGGCGCGAGTTTGGGGTAAATACATGACGATCCAAGGTTAATGAGTTTTTTTACTTTATTCCTGTATGCAGCCTGGACAACGTTAAACCCAATCATGGTATTGAAATAAATAAAGTCGGCAGGGTAGGTTGAATTTGCGCCAATGCCTCCGACTTTTGCGGCAGCTAAAAAGACATATTCAGGCCTACTTTCAGAAAAAAATTGTTCAACTGCGGTTTGATCAATCAGGTCCAACTCTTTGTGTGTTCTGGTTATGATATTGTTATAACCGGTAGATTTTAGTTCCTGTAAAATTGCGCTTCCCACAAGCCCTGTATGACCGGCAACATAAATCCTATCATTCTTATTCATAATAGTTTTTCACCTCATAGCCGCCATTCTTCAAATATTGTTCTTTTGCTGCCAGTTTTACATCGTTTTCTACCATCATTTTCACTAATTGAGGCAACTGTACCCGTGGTTTCCAGCCCAAGCGGGAAAAAGCCTTGGTTGGATCGCCTATTAAAATCTCCACTTCAGCGGGGCGGAAATAACGAGGGTCTATTTCAACAAGAACTTTGCCTGTATTGCGATCAATGCCTTTTTCGTTAATGCCGCTACCTTCCCATCTTATATCTATTTCTGCCTCTGAAAAGGCCATAGTAATAAATTCCCGAACCGTAGTTGTAATTCCGGTGGCCATAACGTAGTCATCTGGTTCATCTTGCTGAAGCATAAGCCACATAAGTTCAACATAGTCACCGGCATACCCCCAATCGCGCTTTGCGTCGATGTTTCCCATGTAGAGTTTATCCTGAAGCCCAAGCTTTATACGGGCGGCGGCACGAGTAATTTTACGGGTAACAAAGGTCTCACCACGAATTGGGCTTTCATGATTAAAAAGGATGCCATTACAGGCATACATTCCGTAGGACTCGCGGTAGTTGACTACGATCCAGTAAGCGTACAATTTCGCCGCCGCATAAGGGCTTCTTGGGTAGAATGGGGTAGTTTCTTTCTGGGGTATCTCCTGTACTTTGCCAAATAACTCGCTTGTGGACGCTTGATAAAACCTGACCTTTTTTTCCATTTTCAAAATTCGTATCGCTTCCAAAAAACGCAAAGTACCTATGCCATCAACATCGGCTGTATATTCCGGAACCTCAAAAGAGACCTGAACATGGCTTTGCGCGCCAAGGTTGTATATTTCATCGGGCTGGACTTCTTGAATAATACGCACAAGGTTGGAGGTATCGGTGAGATCTCCGTAGTGTAGAAAATATGTTTTATTTTCTACATGAGGCCCTTGATACAGATGGTCAATTCGCTCGGTATTAAAGCTGGAAGAGCGGCGTTTTATGCCGTGTACAACATAGCCTTTTTTAAGAAGAAATTCCGACAGATAGGCGCCATCCTGTCCGGTAACGCCTGAAATAAGGGCTGTTTTCATTATTTCTCTTTCCTTGGTTCCTGTTTAATTTCAAATTGCTGAGTAATTCGATCGAATTTAAAATTTACGGACTTGCCGAATTCTATTTTGCGATACTTATTCAATATCCGGATAAGAATTTTTGAAAAAAAGTTAATAGAATTGTAGAATATTTTGTACCGAATAATTTTAATTTTATCGTGCTTCGGAATTTTCCGCGTTTTTAGAATATTCTCTGCCTCTTCCAAATATTTTGGAAAGCCTTCAAGTGAAAGTTGATTAGATGATCTTACCCTAAATCCTCCGATGAGGGCATCAACGACATATAATTTTTCATATTGAAAGAACCGAAACCACAATTCAAAATCTCCAGCGTATTTTAAATTTTTATCGACATATGAACCTGCTTTTTCATATAATGCTTTTCTAAAAAAACACGATTCCTGTTGTATAAATTTATAATCACCCAATAAAAAATCATACTTTGTAAACTTTCTGCTTTGCTTAGCTATAATTCCTCTTCCGCATTCATCGTAAAATGTTGATGCCCCAACCAGCCACTGAATTTTTTCAAACTTTGAAAATAACTCGGCTATAATAAATAAAGATTTTTTGTGATATAAATCATCAGAGTTTATCCATGCCAAAATCTCTCCTGTTGATTTATCAAAACCTTTTTGTATAGCGTCATACATTCCTTCATCTTTCTCTGAAATCCAGTAGGTTAATTTTTCTTCATATTTTTTTATTATATCTAATGTATTGTCTGTGCTTCCGCCATCAATGATTATATATTCCAAATTTGGGTATTTTTGATCCAGCACTGATTGTATTGTTTCTTCTAAGAATCTTCCGGAATTAAAACAAGGAGTTATTATGGAAATTTTTGGATAGTTAGTAATTTTATTCATATTCAAATTCACGATTATAAATTTTTTACAAACAATTTTCCATATTCAATACTTTTTTCCAGAATGCAATCACATCACGCAAACTATCTTCAAATGGAATTTGCGGATGCCAGTCAATTTGACTAATAATTTTACTATTATCGCCGATTATTATTTTATTATCATTGGGGCGAATTTTATTTTTGTCAACCTCAATTAATATTTGAATATTAAAAAGACATGAAAGCATATCAATAATTTCCTTAATGCTTCTTCCTTTGCCGGAACATATATTATATAACTCACCGGGAGCGCCTTTTTCCAAGAGAAGGTAATACGCCTTAACAACATCACGAACATCAAGGAAATCGCGGGTTAACGAAACATTCCCTGTTGATAGTTTAATACAACTTGTATTTCCCGTTTTGATATTTTCCAGTATTTGTTTTATAAAAGACGGAATGACGAAATTGGCGCGCTGCCCTGGCCCAATATGATTAAATGAGCGAGTAAGAACTATATCTAATCCATATGATGAAACATAACACTGGGACAACATTTCTTGTGAAACACGAGCAATGGCATAAGGACTAATGGGTTTCAATTGCACAGTCTCTTTTATAGGAATACAACTAGCAGGAACATTACCATATTCCTCTGACGAGCCGACAGACAAAAAACGGCAAGCAATGTTATTTGTGCGAATAATCTCGGCAATATTTAAAAAGATATTTGTGTTGTTAAGAAAAGATTTTACAGGCTTATTCCAGCTTTCAGAAACACTGCTGAAGGACGCCAAGTGAATAATATGTGTCGGAAGGAAAGAAAGAAGCAAAGACTCTAACGCAGAATAATCCAAAAGATCAATCTCTGCGAAACGCAGTTGTAAATACGGAAAGTTATCAAACTTTACATCATCAGTCGGGGCTTTTATATCAATGCCCAAGACCTTGCATTCTTCTTGAAGGGAATTCAGATACTCAAAAAAATGGCAGGCAACAAATCCCGTTGCTCCAGTTACTAAATAGTTTTTCATTGTTTTTTTCACATTAGTTTTTTATAAACTTCCATAGTTTCTTCAGCACATTTCTTCCAAGAAAACATTTTTAGCCGCTCTTTTCCTTTTGCTGCCATTTCTCCCCGGAGTGAAGGGGAAGTTATTACACGTTCTATTTGATTACGCATATCATCCGGGCTGTATGGATCAAAATATAGCGCCGCATCTCCGCCAACTTCAGGGAGAGAGCTGGTATTCGAAAGTATTGCCGGGCATCCAGAAGCAAATGCTTCCAGCACCGGAATTCCAAAACCTTCATACAACGATGGAAAGACGAAAACAAGCGCTTTTGCGTACAAATCTTTTAATTCTTCATCAGACGCAAATTTGCTAATTACTCTATCACAAATGTTCAACTCTTCTAACAATGCATTTTCTGTAGTGTTAAAGGGTGGCCCGGTACAAATAAGACGTAGGTCGTACTTCAACAGGAGCGGGGCGACAGTTTGGATAAAAACATCGAAATTTTTATAATTTGTCCGTAAACCAGTGAATAAAATAAAACGCTCTTTTTTGACCCTGCGGTCTAATTGTTGAAAAGATGATCCAAGGTAAATGACTTTTATTTTTTCACTTAAATCAGGAAAAAAACGTAGAATATCTTTTTTTGTACTTTCAGATATGGAAATAATAGTATTGGCCTGTGAAATCAAATATTGTTTGTTGAGTATAGTATTTTCATTGTTAACATCGTTAAAATAATAATATGGAAAAAGTTCGTGAATCATGTCATACACTGTTAAAACGAATGGTTTGTGCTTTAGATATTTCAAAAAATATGTGTCATAATACGTCGGATGAAAAATATCATAGTTTGATTTTTTTAAATTTTTGACTGATAATGAGAGAGTTTTTTTATTATATATTTTATTACACATTTTGGTATAAATTTTGCACAAACGCCTCTTGCCCTTGAATTTAATGCTAGGGAGAAAAACTTTGCATTCATGATTTTTAGGGAGTATTCCATAATCCTTATAGACACTTTCCTGTAAATAAACATTGTCTGAATATTTCAATGACAATTGAGCCATAGAATTATGCGCAAGCAACTCGGCAAAATACCTGGAAATACCGCCTATATTCTGGAGTTCAAATATTTGATGGTCATATAAAACTTTCATTGGAATTCCAATATTTTAAGCATATCATCCCAGCATTTGGATTTTCTTTTGAGTTTCTTCGTCATATCCAGCTTGTTTCTTATCTTGTTATAAAACTTGAGCTGTTTAAAAATATTTTTCCGAATAGGCAATTTCGAAAAAATGTGCAAATCATTTCTTGATTGGAAATAGAGGTTATTTTTTTCGGCAACAAATTGTAGTGTGTTATATGTGTAAAATGAAATATGTTGTCCGGTTACTGGTGAATAATACCACCAGTCTTTTATTTTGGGCGGCGGAGAAGCAATCAATAACGTTGAAAATATTATCGTATCGGCAATGTTAACTAATCCCTCTATTTGTGCCAAGGGAGTTTCAAAATGCTCAAAATTCTCAAAGGATGTGATTAAATCATATTTTTTATTCAGATCCGCTTCAAAACCCCGTGCAAATAAATTTTCCGCATATTTGTCATAGTGGTAAAAATCAAAGCCGTAATCACGCATTATTCTTGTTAATATTCCATGCCCTCCTCCAAAATCCATAATACTTCCATTCGTAAAATATTTTAAAAGAAATAATAAATCATTTGCATTTTGAAGATTCCTTAGCATAATGCCAGTATCCGCTGAAGCAATCGCATTTGAATATGCTTCATTAAGCCAATATGGTTCTTCTGTTTGAACAAATTCACAATTTGGACACAAAAAATAAGAGACTGAATACTTATTCAATACAAGTGATTTATCATGCATGAGTAAATTTGAATTACATACCTTGCATATCTGATTCAAAAAATTATCTCTTGCACTCAAGATTAATTCCTTCGCATAATATCTTCTGTAAATTTGATTTGTAATTTTGATGTGAATAAACCAGCCGAATATTTGATTTTATTCGTAGCGATTTTGCGCGCAAATCATCTTCCTCCAGTTTTAACACCTCTTCAATCTTGTTAATAATTATACTTTTATTAATTTCTTCAAAAACATAACCATACTCTTCTATATCTAATCCGGTAGATACACTCACAATAGGGATCAGCCCGCCATTAGCCATTACATTTACAGTGGCTGCTGCTCCTCCTTCACTGACTGACGGATGTAACACAAACGCACATAAATCCATTAACTGTTCGAATTTTTTGGAATCAATATCAATAAATCCATGGTCCACAATATTATTTGAGCTATCAATTATTGGCTGATAGTGATGGAAAAATTTCTTTTCTCCTTTTGAGGCACCGCATATATGCAAAAAGATGTCATTTCTTTCCGAAAAGATATCAATCAGAACATCTAGTCCTTTATGCAGCAACCCAGAAGAGCCGAACCACAAAAAATGCCTTTGCGCATCTTTAAAGTTTTTTTGTGACAAACATATATCGTAGACATCATAATAAAAAACCGGCAGAGATTTAATGTTTAAACCCGGATTAATTTCTAAATAAGTATTTACAGTAAATTGGTTTCCCAGCGTAACATTCAAATCAGGCATAACTATTTGTAACGTCCAGAAATGATATAAAAGTCTGCCGGATGACGGTATTATTTCCCCTTTTTCTTTTTGGTATTTCAATATCTTAAGAGCCGTGCCCTTATTGGAATAAAATGGACTGCATCCAGTGGAATAATACACCTTCTTTACTTTTTCAGCAGAATCTGAGTAAAAAGCTTTTTCCAATGGGTATCCAAAGCCATAAACAATACTATAACCATTGTAGTCAATATTTCGTTCATCCATATAGTTGATTACATCTACATTATAACCTAATTCATGGAATATTTGCGCAGCAGTATAACATTCCATATAGTTTGTATGCGTCTTCTTTATACCATCAAGAAAGGGCTGCAATATATACGAAATCAACACTCTTTTACGAAAATTTGCACTAAATACATTCTTCAAAAAGCCGGCGTTCTTGGGAGATATTCTAATTGAATACCCTGACAAACTGAAAAGCGTTTTAATGCATTTTTTGATTTTTTGCATTATAAGCAATTTTTTTCCCTGCCTCTATTACTCTTCTCATTCTTAATAAGATTAGAAACTCCATTTGTGTGGGATATATGTTAAACCATGGTAAACAGGCAAAGTTGCTACTTGTCCCTTGTCAGGAATATCTTCTGGAATATCAAAATATAAAAATTCTTTATTATTATAATATATGTGACAGAATGGATTAACTATTGCTATACGTAACCTATATGCTCCGGCAACAAGCGGCAGAGATGGAAAATAACAGGTATATTTATTGATCCCAACGGCAATATTTAATTTTATATTATCTGTCTCTGCAGAAGCAACACAGCATATATTATCAATTTCATCATTACCTATTGCAACATGAATACTAATGTTTTCAGTTTTTATGCGTGAAGAAAGAGTAACTTCGACGGCAAAAGGTTTGAAAATACCAATTCCTGATTCAGCCACTATACGAGCTTCTAAATTTGCACTAAGTTCTGAAATATACGCTGAATTACTTTTATTTTTTAGTAATACTTTAGGCCCTATATATTTCTCAATTGAATTGTTAATTGCGTCATAAGAAATTATTCTTCCCGCTTCTAGTACTATTCCAGTATTGCATAAATTTTTTACCGAACCCAAATTATGGCTCACAAAAAACACTGTCCGCCCCTGGTCTGTGCTTAAATCCTGCATCTTTCCAAGCGCTTTTTTTTGAAAGTCAGCGTCCCCGACCGCAAGTACCTCGTCGGCAATAAGTATATCGCTGTCAAGATGAGCCGCCACCGCAAAGGCAAGGCGCACATACATACCGCTGGAATAGCGCTTAACCGGCGTATCAATATGGTGCTCGATTCCACTAAACGCAATTATATCATCCAGTTTTTTATCGATCCGGCGTTTCTTCATGCCAAGTATCGCGCCGTTAAGGTAAATATTCTCCCTGCCTGTCAGTTCCCCGTGGAATCCAGTTCCTACCTCCAAAAGGCTTGCTACTTTCCCTTTTATTTTTACGTTTCCTTCGGTCGGGGCGGTAATGCGGGAAAGTATCTTTAAAAGGGTGCTTTTGCCGGCGCCATTTTTTCCTATAATTCCTACCCGGTCTCCCTTTTTTATATCAAAGCTTATATCTTTCAGAGCCCAAAAGTGGTCTTTGTCTCCACGATATTTATCTTCTCCAATTTTTGAGTGCGGGTCTTCCTTTTTTCGCTTTACAGCTATCCATGTTTGGATATCTTTATACAGGAATTTGTTATTAATTACCCCAAGGCGGTACATTTTAGAGAGGTTTTCAACCCGGACTGCTACACTAGACATTTTTTCCTATACTACATCAATAAAAGTTTGCTCATTCTTGTTAAACAGGACGAGTCCCGCAAACAAGAGCGCGACGCTAATTCCCAAGCTTGAAAGTATCATAGGCCCGTCTATAGACGCCGTGCCAAAAAACCACTTTCGAAACAGTTCTATGGGAGCGCAGACCGGGTTCACATAGGCAATCCAAATAAAGCGCTCCGGGATTTCTGAAAGGGGAAATACAACCGGGGTTGCGTACATGGCCAAACCAAGGGCAAATGACACCAAGTGTTTCAAGTCCCGGTATTTCGTGGTCAGTGAAGAGATTATAATTCCCATTCCAACGCCGATAACCGCCAGCCAGACAAAGAGCAGGGGAAAAAGAAGCAAAGACCATGAAGGCTGTAAAGGGGCTCCCGTAAAAAAATAAAACATGAATATTGCCATCAGCAAGGCGAACTGAATGGCGATTTTTATTAGGTTGGTAAACACCTGGCTAATAGGAACCGCGAGGCGCGGGAAATATACCTTTCCAAAAACACCGGCATTGTTGATAAAAACATTGGATGAATCGGTGAAGCAGGCGGCAAAAAAGCCCCAGAGCATGGTTCCCGAAAAATAAAAAAGAGTATGAGGGATGCCATCGGTTCCAATTCCGGCAAGGTTCCCGAAAACAAAGGTAAACATAATCGTAGAAAGAACAGGATTGATAACAAACCACAATGGCCCCAAAATGGTTTGTTTGAATTGCGTTGTAAAATCCCGTTTGACAAAAAGAAAAATCAAGTCCCTGTACTTGATAAGCTCGCGGATCTGCAAGTCCAAAAGTTTTCGTTTTGGGGTTATTATTGACGACCACTTTTCTTCTTCCACTGCTTGTTACCTTGTATCTGCCGCTTCGTTGTTTTTCGCATTATACTTAACAACCCAGTCCGCAAACAGTTTTAACCCGTCTGCAATCGTTGTTTTTGGCTCCCAGCCCAGTTCTCTGCGGGTGATATCAATATCCGCCATTGTTACAGGCACATCGCCGGCCTGCATTCCAAGATACGTCTTTTCGGCTTTTCGGCCCAGCGCTTCTTCCAGCGCTTCAATAAAGCAGGTCAGCTTTTCCGGGCGGTTATTGCCAAGGTTGTACAGCGCGAAAGGGGCAGGGGAGGGGGCCGGCGCACGCCCAACTGCGGCAACAACGCCATCTACAATGTCATCAATATAGGTAAAATCACGCAACATATCGCCGTGATTGTAAACTTCAATGGGCTTGTTTTCCATAATGGCGCGCGCGAACTTGTAATATGCCATGTCCGGCCTTCCCCACGGGCCGTACACGGTAAAAAAACGCAGGCCGGTACAGGGAATGTTAAAAAGATGAGAATAAGTATGAGCCATCAATTCATTCGATTTCTTTGTAGCGGCGTAAAGGCTTACCGGATGATCTGCTGTATCTGTAACCGCGAATGGAACCTTTTCGTTTATGCCGTAAACGGATGAACTTGAAGCATAGACAAGGCGCTTAATTGAATGTAACCTGCATGCCTCAAGAATAGTAAGAAAGCCGCAAATATTGCTGTCGATATAAGCGTAAGGGTTTTCCAGACTGTAACGCACGCCCGCTTGCGCGGCAAGATTGCAGACACAGTCAAATTGTTCTTCGGCAAAGAGGGAAAATAATTTTTCCCGATCCGTCAAGTCAAGTTTTACAAATGAATAAGAGGGCAGGGTAGCGCTTTGGGTTTTTTTACCGTATTCAATGGCTTCCTTTTCTATGCCTGATTGCCGCAGTCGCGCGTATTTTAAGTTAATATCGTAGTAGTCATTGATATTGTCAACGCCAACGACAGAATGCCCCAGAGAAATGAGTTTTTCGGCAAGATAGAAGCCGATAAATCCGGCTGTGCCGGTAACAAGGATTTTCATGTAATTGCTTAACAGCCAATTCCGTAATATGTAAGACCCAAGGGCAAGACTTTGTCAGGTTTGTAGATGTTGCGCAGGTCAAAGAAATATGGAGAAGCGAGTAATTCTTTCGTCTTTGCCAAATCAATATTTCTAAACTGGTTCCATTCGGTGGCTATTATAAGAGCGTTAGCGCCCCGCATGGCATCGTATTCATCGGCGGCAAAATACAAAGCGCTCTTTATCGAGGCGAGCCGCCACTGGGCTTCTTCCATTGCCGCCGGGTCATACACACGGAGTTTTGCGCCACGGCCGGCAAGATATTCAGCGATGGTTATTGCCGGGGATTCCCGCATATCATCGGTGTTGGGCTTAAAGGCAAGGCCAAGCAGGCACAGGGTTTTCCCTTCAAGCGGCTGCATGATGGATTCGATTTTTTTTGCGGCCCTGAGTTTTTGTTGTTCGTTGGTTTCTATTGTTGTTTCCACAATACGCTGAGTCTCGTCATGCTCCTTGCCGATTTTAGCGAGTGCCCTTGTGTCTTTGGGAAAGCATGAGCCGCCGTAGCCCGGCCCGGGGTGCAAAAACTTGGCGCCGATTCTTCCGTCCTTGCCCATGCCCTTTGCGACATCCCGCACGTTAGCGCCCGTTTTCTCGCACAGGTTGGCGATCTCATTTATAAATGTAATTTTTACAGCCAGAAAAGCGTTGGAGGCGTATTTTATCATTTCCGCCGATTCAAGATTTGTTTCGATGTAAGGCGTTTCATTCAGATACAATGAGCGGTATACGTCTTTCATTATTGTTCTGGCTTTTTCGCTGTCAGCCCCGATAACAATGCGGTCGGGGTGGGTAAAATCCTGAACGGCAGCGCCCTCCCGTAGAAACTCCGGGTTTGAGACAACATCAAAGGCGGCTTCACGCGCCGCTTTCTCGCCCTGCGCCGCCCGTTTGGCAATCTCGTCATCAATCCAGTGTTTTACTTTTCGTCCGGTTCCTACGGGCACGGTGCTTTTATTAACAATAACCTTGTAGGAAGCAATTACCTTGCCAATTCCCCTGGCAACATTTTCGACATAAGAAAGGTCGGCGCTGCCATCTTCGGAAGAGGGTGTACCTACGGCGATGAAAATTACATCATTGCGCGACACCGCGTCGGCAAGCGAATCGGTGAACTGAAGGCGCTTGACCGCCGAGTTGCGGACAACAACATCGGCAAGGCCGGGTTCGTAAATGGGGATTTCGCCTTTTTTCAGGCGTTCAATTTTTTTTGCGTCAATGTCAACGCAGGTAACGGTATTTCCAAAATCCGCGAGGCACGCGCCTGAAACAAGGCCGACATACCCCGTGCCGATAATCGCTATAGAAGCCACTGTTATTTTTTCCCTCCACTCATAACGAAACCACGGCAATGCCGTCTACTGTTTCCCAGCCCAGCCGCTCGTCCCAAGGTTTTCCCTTTGTTTCACTGCGGCGGTCAAAGATAACAAGGTATGCCGGAGATGCCGCGTCAATCTTATCCCGGTATCTGGCGATCTGTTGCAGCCCTTCACCCTGTACCTCCGCGGGCGAATCGTGGGAATGAATAAGCTTTATTTCCACGATGTACGTTTTGCCGTTGTACTCAACCGCGAGATCCATCCGGCCCCTGCCAGCCGCGTATTCCCGGTCAATGCGCCCGCCGCCGTTCAATACCCGCTGCAAAAAAGCCATCAGCAAAAGATGCGGGAACGCTTCGGTGTAATTCATCTTTTGTTCCCACAGCTCGGAATTGCGCCTCCAGAATTTCTGAAACTCCTTTAGGAGAGCATCCATGTCCAGGGAGCCGTCTTGCTTTTCCCACTGCCAGTCGGGTTCGGGCATGGCAAGCTGGGGGCTGTAGGTTAAATGCCGGGCAAGCACCTCCCGGTAGATGGGGTTGGCCACGGACGGCGTTCCTTTTTCCTTGGTTACAAGCCCAAGATCAAGGCACAAGCGGAACGCCTCACCATCGGCTAAAAGGGGATCGGAAGCCCCGGCGATAAGGCTTTCCATGACTTTGCGGATGCCCGGATTTTCCATGCGGTAGGCGAGGGCGTCCAGATGGGTTTCCCTTGCGAGCACCATCTGATCACGGGCTTCTTTGACGTGCGCAAGCGTTACCGTTTCGGCGCTTGTCTCGTCAAGGACAAGCATTGTGGCACGCATAAACAGCGAATTGACGATCCACGGCTGCCCTCTGGATTGTTCATGCGCGTACTCAAGAGCATCCCTGTGTATTGTTTGGCCTGTTTCCTCTGTTCTTTGGGCAAAGAGTTTTTCAATATCGGATACGGAAAAATTGGACAGCACAGCGGAATCTGATTTTATATTAAAGGGCGAGCCGGGATTGGGAGCGATTCCGCCTTTCGTGGCTGTGATATAGTCTTTCAAATCCCTCATGCCTACAAGGGCAATTGACACCGGAAATTTCCCCACGCCCCGCCCCGCAAAGCCATCCCGCAATTGTCGCAGGAAACTGATAACCGCTTCTCCTTCAAGGACATCAACCTCGTCAAAAAGCACGACGAGCGGCTTTGGCGCGACAAGCGCCGACCAGTTGCGCAGGGCGGCCCCCACTTGGGATTGGGGCTGCTCATTGCCAAGGGGCGGCGGCGGCAATCCGTAATTCTCTGCCCAGTGTACGATTGATTCGCATACTCCCGGCATGGCCCGCTGTATATCCGGAATTCCCTGACATCGCTCAACGCTGACATAACAGGCAACAGCCTCAGCGCCGGAATTAATTTCCCGCGCCCAGCTTTGCAAGAACGTGGTTTTTCCGGTCTGCCGCGGGGCGTGAAGAACCCAGTACAGGCTGTCCCGGATGTAGCGGTGTATCTGCGCGCCGACAAGGCGATCCGCCGGAGGAAGCATATAGTGATCGCACGGGTTGCAGGGGCCAGTGGTGTTAAAAAAGCGAACCGGGCGTTTTTGTTTGTTCATTATTGTCATATTTAAACATCAATAGTGAAATGAAGTCCCTATGAATATCTCGTCCCATCCGGAAAGCCCCCTGAAATCCCTTACGTTGTACGCCACGCTCGCTCTAAGGTACAGGTTGCGGAAGAAGCCGGAAAAAACGATAATTTCAAACCCGGCGGTGTGTATCATGTCGCCGAACCTGAAACGGCTTCCTTCGTCCGGGTTATCTTTCAGGTTGTTAAAAGGGCCCTGAAGCAGGGCCATGTCCATAAAGGGCGAAATGTGCATCTGAAAATCAAACAAACGCAACCTAGGGTCGCCAAACCAGCCGGAAGGCCGGAAATCCAGCGCCTTTATGGGGACATCCACGTTCAGCGAGAGCATGCGATCCGCCCAAAGGTCTGAGTCTTGGGTTCTCCAGACATTGCTGTCCAACACGCCCCGCAGAACATCCCCCGCGTTGAAGTAGGGGATTCCGCCGCCGAATCTGTCCGACCTTTGCCACCACTGGCGGTATCTAAGCCGGGAAGAAACGCCCAAGCGTTCCGCGAGCGGCCAATGGAAAACAACGCTCCCGTCCAGCGACACCCTGAAAGGAGCATCGTGGCGGTCAATGTACCAATACAACGAATTCCCGACAGAGGCTTCTAGCCCCCGGCGGTAATTGCCAATCCAGTCTATCCTGCCAAAGGCCAAAGAATGGCTAAACGAGACTCTGGGCTTGCGGACTTCATCCATTTCCCCCGGCGGGTACTGTATCCTTCCCGAAAGCCTTGGCGTATAGGCGAGCTCGCCAAAACCGCCCACCGCAAAACCTAGGGGAATCCTGTGGGACGCGAAAATCTCGGTCGCCCCATACGGGCTGTACAAGCCCTCCACCCGGTACACAAATACACTTTCGGGGCCGGGCTCCTCGTTAAACGTAAGATACTGGTTAACGCCTACGGTAAGGGTTGTAGTACGCCAAGGGAGCCGCACCGACAGGCCCGTTACATTCTGGTAAAAAAGCGGCTGCCCAAAGGTATAGTTAAAAAAATGATTGAACGTCAGGCTCCAGACTAGGCCCGCGGCCTGAAAGGGCGTTTCGGATTCAATTGAAAAACGCGCGCCCCTGTCGCCGCCCCTCTGCCCGTAGCCCAAATCCAGCCCAAAGGCGCTCATGGTTCCCAAAAAGTTGTAATGCCTTGCCTTTAGGGTAAGGCTAAAACCGTCCCCAGTAGAATACTGCGGGAAGGGAAGGGCGATAAAATTCCGGGAGTCCCGTACATGGACAAGAAGCCGTATCGGCGTTTCTCCGTCCTCGCCGACCTCCGCCGCAAAGTATTCGATCCTTACTTCTTCCAGAACCCTCTGGTTCATAAGGAGCCGCTGTTTAAGGGCCAGATACTCCAGCAGGTTTTCCCTGCCCGCAAGCCGCCTTCCTTCCTTGAACTCGCCGTGGATCATAAGGGCAAAGGGCCGGGTAGTGCCGTCTATGGAGAACTCAATCTCCCGTATCACGTAAACTGTTCCAGCCTCCCCGTTTTGCCCGCTTTCCCCTTGAGCGAAAACGGAAAAAGTGGAAAAGGCCAGAAACAGGGCAAAAAATTTCTGCTTCAATTAGGTTTAATTATGATGAAATGATGAAGGCCCTGATTAGGGCGAGCGAAGCCTTTCCGAAAGAAAGCTTCGGCTGGGACACAAAGAGAAAGGACGCCTTGGCGCATAGCGTGGGCGGCCGCAACACACTCCAGCTTCACCAAGGTTGATGTGGATACTATAGCATAGCGGCGCGGGAAAAGCAATACGCTCCGCCCCCCGCCGCGCGTGAGCCATGCATTTCCGCATAAAGCTCCGGCAGGGGAGGATATACGTTTTAAGAATCCCGCATGGGGAACCCGCTACGGAGCCACGGTCTCCTACGCGGAAACACCATGCAAATGGCTTCTTAAAACGTATATCCTCCCCTGCCGGGCA
>WQUW01000006.1 GCA_009781915.1 Treponema sp.
ATGCGGATGCCGGTTGTTATTCGGAAGCTCGGGGTCAGAATATACTGCCCCACCTACCCCCACAACCGGCAGTCGTTCATGGATTTCACTCCGTCCGAACGCCTACATTATACCGTACAACCGTATGCTTTATCATAAATTCGGAACTACCAGCATCCAGTGGCAGCGGGGAATGACCGATATTCCCGGGGCGATTGGTTCTAGTTATATAGTGCAAGCCGCTGATCTTGGTTCTACCATTAGGATAGTGGTAAGCCGTTCCGGTAACCTTGGCAGCGTTACAAGCGATCCGACTGCCACGGTTATTCTGCCCCCGCTTACCGGAAGGGTGATCATAGACGGAAGCGCCCATGTGGGCAATACGCTTACAGCGAACACCGCCATGCTTGGCGGCAGCGGGGATATTTCTTTCCAGTGGAGGCGGGCAGGGGCCGATATTGCCGGGGCGACTGGTCAGACCTATGCGGTGCAGACAGGCGATATAGGCTTTGCCATAACGGTAACGGTACAGCGTACCGGCAATTCCGGCTATGTTACCAGCGACCCGGCCCCAGACGCTATTCTGCCCCCGATTCGTGGGGAGGTACGCATAGGCGGCGTTGCCCAGGTTGGGCGGATATTGACGGCGGACACAAGCCGCCTTGTCGGCTCTGGGACAACCAGCTACCTGTGGCAGCGGGGAAGCGTGAACCTTGGGGCCGCAAACACGCTTGTTATTCAGCCCGCCGACACTGGGTATACCATAACGGTAACGGTAAGCCTATCCGGCAATTCAGGCAGCATTACCAGTCAGCCGACCGCCGCGGTTATCCACCAACAGATTGGCGGATCGGTTAGCATAAACGCCTTTCCCCCTCCTTACGTGGGCAATACGCTTACGGCAAACACCGGCCAGCTTCTTGCCAGCGGGACGGTGAGCTTTCAGTGGCAGCGGGGAGGGCAGGCGATTGGGTGGACTGACATTTCCGGAGCGATTAGCAATACCTATACCGTGCAGGATACCGATCTAGGGTACGCTATTAGGGTAGAGGTGAGCAGCACCTACAATATTGGCGCTGTTGCCAGTAACCCCACCGCTGTGGTTACTCTGCCCCCGATTACCGGATCAGTAAGTATACCCGCTTTTCCCCCTCCTCATGTGGGTAATACGCTGACGGCGAATACCAACGCTCTCGGCGGCAGCGGGGAGGTAAGATTTCAGTGGCAGCGGGGAACGGTGGACATTACCGGGGCGACTGGCAGTACCTATACCTTGCAAGCAGACGATCTGGACCACACAATCAGGGTGGTGGTGAGCCGCTCCGGCAATTCAGGCAGTATTCCGAGCCCGGCGACTTGCCGTGGTTATTTGGCCCCCGCTGTACGGGACAGTAAGTATAGACGGAACTGCCCACGTGGAGCAGACGCTTACAGCGAACACCAGCGAGCTTGGCGGCAGCGGGACGATTAGCTTTCAGTGGCAGAGACAGCCTGCGGCTGGCGGCACATGGGCCAATATTGGGACGGGCAGTACCTATACCCTGCAAGCCGACGATCTGGGTTTCACCATTAGGGTGGTGGTAAGCCGTGCCACAATACTGGCACTGTGGCAAGCGAGCCTATGGCTGTTATGATGATGATGATTACTTGGACTGCAGCATCGTCTGGCAACCCCATTGCAACCGCCATCGTGTTTACATTTAGCCACGATCCGGGAGCTATACTTGCGACGGATTTTACGATTGCTTCCGGAACCGGCTCGGCAATGCGTGGAGCGCTGTCCGGCGTCGGCACCATGCGTAGATTGGAGATTTCGAACGTAAGCGCCGGAACCGTAACGGTTTCCATTAACAGGGCGGGAATTGAAGGCGGGCCCAGAACAGTGCCGATTATAGTAACCGTACCTCAGCGGGTGTCCGCTGGCAGCCGTCACACCATGGCTGTTACGACGAATGGCGAGCTCTGGGCTTGGGGGGACAACAATCTTGGCCAGCTTGGCGACGGAACGACGACAATCCGCACTGCGCCTGTGCGGATAGGAAGCGGGACAAACTGGGCCACGGTGTCCGCTGGTCACAATCACACCATGGCTGTTACGACGAACGGAGAGCTCTGGGCTTGGGGGTGGAATCAGCAGGGCCAGCTTGGCCATGGTCTCTCCTTAACTCCGATCATGGATCGGCCCTTTCGGATAGGAAGCGAGACAAACTGGTTTTCGGTGTCCGCTGGCGTCAATTACACCGTGGCTATTACGACGAACGGAGAGCTCTGGGCTTGGGGGTGGAATCAGACTAGCCAGCTTGGCGACGGGACGACGACACATAGAAATACGCCTGTGCGGATAGGAAGCGGGACAAACTGGGCCACGGTGTCCGCTGGTGGTGGTCGAGGCCAACTTATTGGAACTTACTCGGGTCACACCGTGGCTGTTACGACGAGCGGTGAGATCTGGGCTTGGGGGTGGAATCAGACTGGCCAGCTTGGCGACGGGACGACGACACAGAGAAATGCGCCTGTGCGGATAGGGAGCGGGACAAACTGGGCCACGGTGTCCGCTGGTGACAATCACACCGTGGCTGTTACGAGAAACGGCGAGTTCTGGATTCGGGGGAACAACGAGGCTGGCCAGCTTGGCCATGGTGGCGCCCCTGTGCGCGGCAGCAATCCGCCCATGCGTGTAGGAAGCGCAACAAACTGGGCCACGGCGTCCGCTGGTAGCAATTACACCATGGCTGTTACGAGAAACGGGGAGCTCCGGGCTTGGGGGGACAACCGTGTTGGCGAGCTTGGCGACGGGACGACGACACAGAGAACTGCGCCTGTGCGGATAGGAAGCGGGACAAACTGGGCTACGGTGTCCGCTGATATGTCGCACACCATGGCTGTTACGAGAAACGGGGAGCTCTGGGCTTGGGGGAACAACCATGTTGGCCAGCTTGGCGACGGGACGACGACACAGAGAACTGCGCCTGTGCGGATAGGAAGCGGGACAAACTGGGCCACGGTGTCCGCTGGTAACAATCACACCGTGGCTGTTACGACGAACGGCGAGGTCTGGGCTTGGGGGCACAGTCTTGGCATGGGTCTCTACACTAGTTATGCCACTCCCAGGCTTCTCCAGTTTGGGCAGTAGGTAACGTGAGCGTGACTGCCCGCAAAGCGGTATGCTTTTCGCTCAGGTGCGGGAATGTAGGCAGCGGTTAACGGCAGTTAACCGCTCGTGTGTCAGGCTGGCGGGGGTGTGAGTGCCGTTGCGCGAAATGCCCGGCAGGCCCCCGTTAAGGGCTCGCCGCTAACAGGCAATGCCGGGGGCTGTCCGCTATTGCGGGCGGCCCCCTTGTCTTTGCACAACCTTCCCGGCGAAGCCGGGAAGGCCCCCAGCAATGCCCCCGCCGCGCGTAAGCATTTACGCCAAAAGCCCCGGCAGGGGGGATATACGGTTTAAGAAGCCATTTGCCCAGGCTCTTTAGCGTAGGAGACCGTGGCTCCGCAGCGGGTTCCCTGGGCGGCTTCTTAAACCGTATATCCTCCCCTGCCGGGGCTTTTGGCGGAAATGCTCACGCGCGGCGGGGGGGAAAAATGTAGCTTGCCAAAAACCGCATCATAGTGATATAATCTCATAATAGACGTTTTTTGGAGGTATTCACATGGCAGCGCCCGTAGCTACGCACGAGGAGACCGGGTTTCCCCCCGAACTAGTCTCGTTTATTGACGAATGGAAGGTTAAACCCGGCGGACTTATCATGATCCTCCACAAGACGCAGGAAGTGTTCGGGTATATTTCCCGCGAGTCGGCGGGCAAACTGGCCCACATTACCGGCATCCCCCTTGCCCGTGTCTACGGAGTCGTTACATTCTACCATTTCTTCAAAACCACCAAACCCGGCAAGAACAGAATTTCCGTGTGCATGGGAACCGCCTGTTATTTAAGGGGCGGTCAAGACCTTCTGGACGAATCCCGGCGCATTCTGGGAATTGGCCCAAACGAAGTTACCGGGGACGGTCTTTTTTCCATCGACGCCGTTCGCTGTGTCGGCTGTTGCGGCCTCGCGCCGTTGTTGACCGTGGGCACAGAAACCTACGGCAAACTTACCAAGGCAATGATCCCCGAAATTTTCGCAAAATACAGGGACGCGTAGGCACGGCGGCCATGCACTTTACCTTGGCGGACTTGATAACCGACATTACCCAAAATGGAGCCGAAGCCGGGGCCGGCATGGTAGAGTTAAGCGTGCGTGAAACCGTGGATACATCGGGCAAAGGCGAGTTCCGTTTTACCGTAAAGGACAACGGCAGGGGAATGACCGCCGGGGAACTGAAACTCGCTCAAGACCCCTTTATTACGGACGGGGTAAAGCACCCCAACCGCAAAGTGGGGCTGGGCCTTCCCTTTCTCATCCAGACCGCCGGGCAATCGGGCGGAGGGTGGGAAATAACATCCGAGAAAAAGCGGGAAGCGCAAGCTTCTAGCGTACCCCACGGCACTACCGTAAGCGCGTGGTTTGACCTTGGCAACCTTGACACCCCCCCCACCGGAGACATTCCCGGAATGTTCCGGACAGTCCTGCTTTTCGAGGGCCCCGGCGAAATGGTAATCCGGCGGACACGGGAAGCGCCGGAAGGCGGCGTTGACTACGAAGTGCGCAAGACAGAACTTGTCGATGCCTTGGGCGGCTTACAGGATGCCCAGTCGCTGATTTTATTGGACAAATATTTGCGTTCGCTTGAAGAATAATATCTTAACGTATATTTTACTGAGGAGGAAATTGTGGCAAAGTTGACATTGGACGAACTGCGAAAGATGCGGGACACAACAAAAATGGACATCATACGCCGGGAAGCCGAAGGCAAGGTAATTCAGGTAATAGTGGCGATGGGCACGTGCGGTATCGCCGCCGGAGCGAAAACAACACTGGATACCTTTCTCAGGTCTCTGGACGAGTTTAGCGATGAAACCAACAAACTGGTGGAAACCGTCATGGTTCGCCAGACCGGCTGTTTGGGACTCTGCCACTCGGAGCCCACCGTGGAAGTGGCGGTTCCCGGAATGCCGCCGGTTATCTACGGGAAGGTGGACAACGCGCTGGCAAGGGAAATATTGTCAAAGCATATTATCGGGCGGCAGCTTCTGGACGAACATATTCTGGACAAACCCTCCGTGGATATTATCACAGTACAATAGGGAGAAACATATATGTCCGAAAAAAAATGCGCGCTTATCTACAACCACACCATTCTTGTCTGCGGCGGAACAGCCTGCGAATCCAACAAGGGCGATGAAATCTTCCGCACCCTCATTTCCGAGGCCGAAAAGCACGGCGTAAAGGATCAGGTCGATATTATCAAAACCGGATGTTTCGGCTTTTGCGAAGGAGGGCCGATAGTCAAAGTATTGCCCGAAGAGTCCTTCTACGTGTACGTAACCCCAGAGGACGCCCCGGAAATTATCGCCGAGCAAATTGTTAAAGGGCGGGAAGTTACACGGCTTCTTTTCAAGGAAGAAGGGGAAGCGAAAAAGAAAGACATCCTTAAAGTAGAGGACATCCAATTTTACCAAAAGCAGTTCCGTGTTTCCCTGCGGAACTGCGGCGTCATTAACCCCGAAAACATCGAAGAATATGTAGCCCGCGAAGGCTACCAAGGACTTGAAAAAGTCCTCTTTGAATGGACGCAGGAAAAGACCATCGAAGAGGTAAAAATCTCAGGACTCAGGGGCCGGGGCGGGGCGGGCTTTCCCACATGGTTAAAGTGGGATTTGGCCCGCAAAGCGGAAGGCAGCCCCAAGTACGTTATCTGCAACGCGGACGAAGGCGACCCCGGAGCCTACATGGACAGGTCGATCATCGAAGGCGACCCTCACTCGGTTATCGAAGGGATGATCACCGCGGGCAGGGCCATAGGGGCCAATTACGGCATTGTGTACATACGCGCCGAATACCCCCTGGCGATAGAGCGGCTTAAACTGGCGCTACAGCAGGCCCAAGAGTACGGCCTTGTGGGAAAAAATATCCTTGGGTCGGGCTTCGACTTTGAAATCGAAATCCGCCTTGGCGCGGGCGCTTTTGTCTGCGGCGAGGAAACGGGGCTTATAAAATCGGTGGAAGGCAACCGGGGAATGCCCGTTCCCAAGCCGCCCTTCCCAGCGAACAAGGGCCTGTGGGGAAAACCCACAATCATCAACAACGTGGAGACTCTGGCGAACATTCCGGTTATCACCACGAAGGGCGGGCAGTGGCTCTCTAAAATCGGGACTGAAAAATCCAAGGGCACGAAAGTTTTTGCCCTTACCGGAAAGGTAAAGAATTCCGGCCTTGTGGAAGTTCCTATGGGCAGAACCCTTAGGGAAATCGTGTTCGAGATTGGCGGAGGCATCCGGGGCGGCAAGAAGTTCAAGGGCGTTCAGACAGGGGGGCCGTCTGGCGGCATCCTTACGGAAAAAACCCTCGACGTACCCATCGACTACGAATCGCTGACCGCCAACGGCTCCATGATGGGTTCCGGCGGCATGATCGTCATGGACGAGGACGACTGCGTAGTAGACGTAGCCCGCTTCTACATGGATTTCTGCGTTGACGAGTCTTGCGGAAAATGCTCTCCCTGCCGTATCGGTACTACCCAGCTTCTACAAATCCTTGAAAAAATCGCGGGCGGCAATGGCGAGGAAGCGGATTTGGAGAAACTTTCCACTATCAGCAAGGCTATGGTCAAAGCCTCCCTTTGCGCGCTTGGACAGACCGCCCCAAATCCGATTATGTCTACGATAAGGAATTTCAGGGAAGAGTACCTTGAACATATCCATGACAAGAAGTGCCAGGCGGGCAAGTGCAAGAACCTTCTGCGTTTCGTCATAGACCCGGAAATGTGTTCCGGTTGCGGCATGTGCGTAAAAAAGTGCCCCGCGGAATGCATCGTGGAAGACACGGGGACATACCCGAACCGCCCCGAAAAGTACAAGAAGCTCCCGTTCATTATCGAACAGGGCAAGTGCGCCAAATGCGGTGAGTGTTTGGCGGCCTGCAAATTCAAAGCGATACAAAAGGCATAGGAGTTAAATAATGGTCAACATCAAAATAAACGGCAAAGCGCTTCAAGCCGAGGATGGCATTTCCATTCTGGAAGCGGCGAAAAAGGTTAACGTAAAGATTCCAACCCTTTGCTACAACCCGAACCTGCCCCCGTGGGCCTCGTGCGGTATCTGCATTGTGCGTACCGCCGGCCCCGGCTCTCCCCGCATGGCCAGGGCCTGCACCACTCAGGTTGCCCAGGATATGGACATCGTTACCCACGATCCGGAAATCATCGCTACCCGGCGCACTGTTGTGGAACTTATCCTTAGCAATCACCCCGACGATTGCCTTCAGTGTCCCCGCAACCGCAGCTGCGAACTGCAAACGCTGGCAGCCGAGTTCGGTATCCGGGACGCCACCTTCAAAAAGGTGCTGAACAACATTCCCGTAGATGATTCTAATCCGTCCATTGTGCTTAACCCCGACAAATGCATACGGTGCGGGCGCTGTGTTAGTGTCTGTCAGGATGTGCAGAACGTGTGGGCCATCGAGTTTGTGGGGCGGGGCTTTAAGGGAAAAATCGCCAGCGCCGCCGACACCCCGTTAGGCGAAAGCCCCTGCGTCAAGTGCGGGCAGTGCGCCGCCCACTGTCCGGTGGGGGCCATTTACGAGCGGGACGACACCGCCAAGGTGTGGAACGCCCTGCAGGATGCTGACGTTCATCCTGTGGTGCAGATTGCCCCGGCAGTGCGGGTCGCGCTGGCGGAGGAGTTCGGCCTTGCTCCGGGAACGATACTTACCAAAAAAATCTACGCCGCGCTCAGGCGGCTGGGCTTTAAGACCGTGTTCGACACGAACTTTTCCGCCGACCTTACCATTATGGAAGAAGGCTCGGAACTGGTCAAACGCCTTACCGAAAAAGGTTCTGACGTTCCCCTTATTACTTCGTGCTGCCCCGCGTGGGTAGACTACATGGAAAAATACTACCCGGACATGATCCCCAATTTCTCCACCGCCAAGTCCCCTCAGCAAATGCTGGGAGCGATGATCAAGGCGTACTGGAGCGGGAAGGCGGGGGTTGATCCTGCCAAGGTATGCTCGGTGTCGGTAATGCCCTGTACCGCCAAGAAGTGGGAAACCCGCCGCAACGATGACATGAAGAGCGCAGGCCACGGCTGGGATGTGGATATTTCCATCACCACGAGGGAACTGGCCCGGATGATAAAACAGGCGGGCATTGACATCCTTGCCCTTGCGGACGAAGATGCCGACAATCCGCTTGGCCCCTACACCGGAGCGGGAACGATTTTCGGCGTAACGGGCGGGGTAATGGAAGCCGCCGTCCGTAGCGCCTACTTTCTGGTAACCGGCAAAGAACTGGGGGATGTGAACTTCAAACCCGCGCGGGGCTTTGAGGGCATCAAGGAAGCGGAGGTTGATTTTGGAGTGCCGGTCGGGGAACACGGGACAAAGGTTCGCATTGCCGTGGCTCACCAGATGGGGAATATCGAGGCGGTGATGAACACTATCCGCAGCGCCAAGGATGCTGGCAAGGAAACGCCGTACCACTTTGTGGAAGTCATGGCCTGCCGGGGCGGGTGCATTGGCGGCGGCGGTCAGCCCTACGGCTGCACTGACGAAATACGCCAACAGCGAACATCCGGTATCTATCAGGATGATGAAAAGTCCCAGTACCGCTGTTCGCACCAGAATCCGTACATCAATCAGGTGTACAAGGAGTTCCTTGGCGAGCCGAACAGCCACAAGGCGCATGAACTGCTCCACACTCATTATGTGGACCGGGAATTGTACGTAAAGTAATTGATGGGAAATTTCAGGCCCAGCGTTACCCGAAGATTTGGCATACTTACCTCCGGAGGGGATTGCCCCGGCCTTAACGCGGCCATCCGGGGGGTATGCCGGGCCGCCCTAAGCCGCTACGACATGAAGGTTACCGGCATTGCCGGCGGCTACCGGGGGCTTATCGGCGGGGACGCGAGGGAACTGCGGCTGGAAGACTGTTCCGGCATTCTGACCCGCGGGGGAACCATTCTTGGGACAAGCCGTGAAAAGCCGTTCAAAACTGAGCCAGCCGCGAACGCGGGCGAATTCGGGGTGGACAAGGTAGCGGCGATTAAAGACAATTACCGCAAGCTGGGGCTGGACTGCCTTGTGGTGCTGGGGGGAAACGGAACCCACACGACGGCGTATCACCTTATGCGGGAAGGGCTTAATGTGCTGGGCCTGCCCAAAACCATTGATAACGACATTGTAGGAACCGACAGGACTTTTGGCTTTAATTCCGCCCTTGCAATCGCCACTGACGCTATCGACCGCCTTCATACCACCGCCCAAAGCCACAACCGTGTAATGGTGATAGAGCTTATGGGCAATAAGGCCGGCTGGCTTGCCCTTTATGCCGGGGTTGCCGGCGGCGGGGACGTGATCCTTATTCCCGAAATACCCTACGACATGAAAAGCATAACGGGCCACCTTAAAAAGCGGGCCGAAGACGGAAAAAGTTTTTCCATTGTGGTTGTTGCCGAGGGCGCTCTTTCCGTAGAAGAAAGCGGGATGGAAAAGAAAGACCGGAAAAAATACTGGGCCGAAACCTCAAGCCCTTCGGCGGCGTACCGTGTGGCCCGTGAAATAGAGGCCGAAACCGGGATGGAAACCAGAGCCACTGTGCTCGGTTACGTGCAACGGGGGGGCATACCGAGCGCCACAGACCGCATTCTTGCCACAAGCATGGGAACCGCCGCCGCCGATCTTCTTGCGCGGGGCGAGTACGGGCGCATGGTGGCGCTGTCGGGAGGCGGCATAACCTCGGTTGACCTTAGCGTTCCGGCGGAGAAGGTAAAGTTTGTTCCACGGGATCACTTCATGGTTAACACCGCCCTTTCGGTGGGGACGTGCGTGGGCGAGTGAGCCGGGGGCTGTTAAGCGCTTCCCTTAAAGCCTATCGTTTTCGTTTTTGGAGGTTGCTCTATGAGATTGTTTAAAGCAATAATGATTTCATTTACACGCTTATCATTTTTTTCTATGTAAAGCATAAGGAGTTTTCGCAATTCGGAAATTTGCTCATTTGTTCCGTTCTGCGAAAACACATAATGCCTTAATTTAACAAACGTCCGCATAATATTGATATTTACGTTTATCGCCTTTGGGCTGCCAAGAACGGATGCCAGCATTGCAATCCCCTGTTCTGTAAAAACATAAGGCATAAAACGTCTGCCGCCATGCTGTTGTTTAGTTGATATTCCAATTTGGAATATCAAGTTTCCCCATTCTTCCTTAGTGAGTTGAAACATAAAATCATCAGGAAAACGCTCAATATTGCGCTTTACAGCTTTATTCAGGTTAGAGGTTTCAACTTCGTATAAAGCCGCGAGATCGCTGTCGAGCATGACCTTTTGCCTGCGAATTTCATATATCATATTTTGAATTTGCGCTAATTTGCTCAATTTACTTGCCATTCTTCAAATATACTTTACAAATGAAGAATTATCAAACAAATAATAAAAAATGAATAGGGAACAGCATCACTATCCCCTATTCATTGCTACTCATAATCCTGCCGGAATCAGACTGGCAAAACCGTAAGCGTATTGGTGCACGTAATGACAACGACCAACAGGCCATTGGCAATACCGGCAAGATACGGGTTTCTGGTTACGCGATACAATTTACGGGAGCAGATTGCCGCCGCTATCAAAAATACAATTACCGGTATTAGCCAGATTCCTCCCAATGGCCCCAGAATAAACGCTGGCCTGTAAAACAGAATTTCCCCGGTAGCCACAAAGACCACGTATTGCGCGATAACCATGACAACAGGGCCAAGGGCGTTAAACCCTGCCAAAATAGCGGTATTTCCCCATTCGGTTTTTCCCACGCCATTGTAGTTAAAGCAGTTAATGGCTACTGAGTTCGCAACATAAAACAACAAGAACAGCGGTATGTACGGAAGCATCACAATAAAAGTGTCAGGCCTAAATGTTCTGACGCTAAGAACCCATATGCGGAAATCGGTCTGGAAAAAATAATCTGTTATGAACACCGTCATATACGTGGCGGAAACAGCGGTTACCGACAGAACTATGGTTTTTCCAAGAGCGCTCCGGCTGATTTTTACCCCGGTCGCGGCAAGGCTTAACCCGTTGTGCTTCCCGTACAAATTGTAATACAAGGCCATGACAACAATTGACGCAAGGCCGCACAGGGCCGCCCACACTCCTATGCCAAAGGGCCCTAGCTGGCGGAAGATCGCCTGCGGCCTGTGGGCAGCGGCGAATTCAAGAATGTGAAAAAAAGTTATCGCCGCAATAAAGGCTACAAAGCATAATCCTCCCCAAAAGATGATAAGGTTTTTGCCCTTGGGCGCGGGCAGTGGGGTAGCCACTTCCCGAGTACGCAGCGAAGAAAAGAATGGCGTAAAGAGCATAAGAATTATAAAGTTGACAAAAAACAGTCCAAAGCCAACAAGTCCAATCGCGTTGAAAAACACCTTCCATTGCCATATCTGGTTGTTCGCCGGAAGAGGGTTGGGCGCTCCCAAAGAAGCCTCGAAGAAATCTATGGCAATCTCTACGCAAATCCGGGAAAAGTGGTTCCAGGGATGTGTTTGATTGGGCTGGTGGATCACGCGGATGGCCTGCCTGCCGTCAATAACTTCTCTGTAGTAGGTATCCACGGCGCGGGTTTCCAAAGCGTCCGGGTCTCTGCCAAAATGCAGAAAAGACTGCGCGTCCGGCGTACCCATAAAAGTACGCGGCACACTCAATGTCCCGTCCGCAAATTCCCGCCGGAAAAAGAACTCGTCATACCTTGCGGCGATAAGTCCCACGTCCCGGCTGCCGTACATATTCCAGAATTCATTGGTAACGGGATCCCGGTACACAGGATCGAAGGCGACCAGCAGAACCGCGGATACAAGCTGAACATCGGCCGCGTTGTCATCCATTACGGTCAGGTTGGCTGCGCGCGCGCCGTTTGAATGCCCGGTAACGCCGATTCGTGAACTATCTACATACGGTAAACTGGCCAGAAGCAACACCGCGTCATACATACCCGTGCCATGCTCATCCCAGCCAGTGCCAGCCGGAAAAAGATCCGAATGTCCGTGCCCATACATATCGATGGATAGTACCACATAGCCGCGCCGGGCAAGCTCGACAAAATTAAGATCCTGCATCTCACGGTGATTAAACCAGCCGTGGCTCACCACAACAGCAGGCGCGGGATTATTCGCCGTGGCAGTGGCGGGCCTGAGCAGCAACGCGCTCAATTGCCTTCCGGCGGGCGTTTCCCAGCGCAAGTCCTTGACGGTTACCCTGCCTCCCTGCGTTTGCACCAAAGACGCGCCGATCCCGCTAATCAACATCAACGCGATTGCGACAACAAACCATTTTTTAGCCGCTTCCTTTCGTTCATTCATACAATTGCCTCCTCATGCAAATATTACGGGAGCAAACCAAGCGCTCCCTGATTAACAAAAAATGTCCCGGCGCTAAATACATTGATGCTGAAATAAACCCGGCTGCCATTGAAGTACACATAGTCCTTGTTCTCCGGTATAACAAGGGTGTCAGTGCCGCGGGTTACGGTCATAAAAACGCTGGAAGGAATTTCCGCATCAATTTCTACAGTGGCGCCTCTTTGTTCGAAAGCCTGTAGCGCATCGTTGAAAAGCAGCGAGGTAAGTTCGGCCAAGTCCACATCCCACGCCATTTCCATAATTCTGGTTAGATCAGTCAGACTGAACAGCCCTACGATCCGCTGATTGCCCGGCAAAAAGCTGTACAAAACCGGGTCGTTGCCCACATGTCCGCCCGAAGTCCAGCCTAAGTTCGCCCGCCGGGAAATGATTGGCCCCATAGTATCACGGAAAGCAACATAACCGGTCGCAGCCGTCAAAGCTTCAAGTTCATCACTTGTCAGGTCACCTATTCCCATGTGGGTATAAACTAAGCTGGCGGTGTTGGAGCGGTTTTCGTTTATCGTAAAGTGTATTCCCTCGAAAGAAAGAGTGGCCCTTGCCAGAGGGGCTACAAAACGCGAAACAGGATCGGAATGGTATGTTGACGTGGTAGCGCGATCCCCCATAGTAATGCCGCCTGTACCGTGGTCTGACGCAATGATTATCATTGTGTAACCGCATTCCCGGGCAAAATCCAGAGCAACGCCGACTGCTTCGTCAAAGGCGAAAATTTCTGACATCAGGGACACAGGCTCGTTACCGTGTGCTGCCCAGTCAATCTTTGAGCCTTCAACCATAAGGAAAAATCCATTTTCGTTTTGGGAAAGCAGTTCAATGGCTTTTCCTGTCATTTCCGCCAGTGAAGGCTGGCTGGGCATAAGGCGCTGTCTGTTGATGTTGTCTATCAGAAAGTGCGGGGCGAATAATCCCCAAACTCTGCCCTCCGTCAGCCCCATCATTTCGTCACGGGTAGTAATAAATTGATATCCTCTTTCGACAAGTCTTTCAATAAGGTTTTCCCCATCCCGTCTGAATGGCGGGGTCATAAACTGGGAACCTGCACTGAAAACAACATCAATATTGCCGTAAACTTGCTGTTCCCCAATTATGTCATATCTGTTCCGTTCCACATGGTGGGCCGAAAAGCCCGCCGGAGTTGCGTGCTGAATGTTGGAGGTTGCGATAAGCCCTGTGGATTTGCCGAGGTGCCGGGCCGCTTGCAGAATATTGGCTACAGGTACACCATCAGGCATTACGCCTACAAACCTGTTATTGGTCAGACGGCCCGTTGCCATGGCTGTGGCGGCGGGGGCGGAATCGGTAATCCCGCCGACAATATAACCATCCGTCCAATATGATCGTATCATGCCGCTTATTAATTCATCCATATTAAGCCTGACGCTCAAATCCACATGGCCTGTTTGCGGATCAAAAGCTTTCAACCATCTTGCCAGAGTTACTCCGTTGGCATCCATGCCATCCGGAACCATAAAGATAATGTTCCTGATTTCTACATTGCCAAGATGGATTTCCCTCGCAAAGGGCGTAAACAACTGTGTTGACGCGGGCTCTGTTACAGTACCGGAAGGCGCGCACCCTCCGGTAAAGGCAATCACTGCGGCAAGGGCGATACAAAGCCATCGTTGATTTTTCAAAAAATTACTCACTGCCATAAAAATTTTCTCCTTAATATCGTTGATTATTAGCTTTAAGCGCTTCGGCAACCGCCGTGAAAATAACAGCCAAAGCATGGGCTCCCGCATCCGGATGGCCAATGCTTCGCTCCCCTACCGTGCCAGCACGCCCCATTTTTGCGGCAATGCGCTCGGTTCTTTTTGCTCCATCTACCGCGGCTTGCGCGCCGGCGCTGAAAGCCTCCACAAAGCCTGCATTTTTTCCGCTTAATTCAATCCAAGTATCCGTGCATGGTATCAGCGCATCGATCAATGTCTTATCACCGACAACAGCGCCACGCCCAAAAGAGCGCTCGCCGCAGGCCTGAATACCCGCTACGGCCGCCTGTAGCAGCACCGCAAAATCCGGCATCGCAAGCGCGGAGCGTTCACCGGCAAATTTGCCAGCCGCACGGAAAGCGGAACCCCAAATTGGCCCGGAAGTACCGCCGCAGTGTTCCATAAGCACTAATGAACACGCATCTAGAAAACTGCCGATATTTTTAGACTCCCCTGCGATAGTTTTCCACTCATGCTTAAGCTGTTTGAAGCCCTTTGCTAAACTCATGCCCAAGTCCCCATCACCTGCATAAGAATCCAGCTCGCAAAATGCGATTTCATTTTTAATGGCGCACTCGCACATAACGTCCACGATATAAATAAGGTTTTCCAGTGAGATCTCGCCGCCCAGAACAGCATATGAACCAGGCGTTTCTACCGTAAAAGAAGCGCTTGAGTTTTCGCTATTCACAGTGGCAAGGGCGGTTAGGTCAGTAGCGTCAGCCGGGCCGGAAATCTTCAATGCCGGGGTATTGCATGGGGCATTGAGCAATCCTTCAAGCTGTTCGTCAAGTTTGAGAATCGAAACAGACGCACCCGCCATGTCTATGCTGGTCATATAGTTTCCCGCGAAGGAGCGAACTATATAAACACCTTTATCCGACAACACCTTGTATATTTCGCTGTTAAGCAGATACAGCTCCATAAGCGGTGTCGCCCCAAAGCCGTTAACCAGCACAGCCACACGTTCATTACCGCCGGCCTTAATGCACAGTTCATCGCAAAGAGAAAGCAGCATCCGGTCTATCATTTCATTGGCGCTTACAAGACCTTCCCGCCTAATTCCCGGCTCTCCGTGAATGCCAACACCATATTCCGCCTCGTTTCCGGCCAGCTCAAATGTAGGCGTTCCTTTGGCCGGTACCGTGCAAGAAGTCAATGCGATTCCGATGCTCTTTACATTGGCAATAGTTTTTTCCGCTATAGCCTTAACCTCTGCAAGTTCACAGCCTTTCTCTGCCGCCGCTCCGGCAATTTTGTGCACAAAAACAGTCCCTGCGACGCCGCGCCGCCCTACTGTATAAAGGCTGTCCTGAACAGCGATGTCATCATCCACTTTCACAAAATCTACGCTGATGCCATCTTCCTGCGCCAGAAAAGCGGCATTTTTGAAGTTCATCATATCGCCTGAGTAGTTCTTGATAATCAGCAAAGTCCCCTTACCGCTGGCAGTTTCCCGGATTGCCTGATACACTTGCATTTGGGAAGGGGAAGCAAATACATCGCCGCATACGGCGGCATCAAGCATTCCTGTTCCGACAAATCCGGCATGGGCTGGCTCATGCCCGCTGCCTCCGCCGCTTATAAGGCTTACCTTGCCCTTGTTTAGCTTTCTCTTTTTTATTATCTTGTGCCTGCTTTTGTATTCCAGCTCAGGGTGCGCCATTACAATACCCATGCACATCTCATGTACAATATTTTCAGGCTTATTTATGAATTTTTTCATACTACACCCCTTTTTTTGTACGCTTGCCCGATTTTATCAGCGGTAATAATGGCAGCCGCTACCATGTTAGGCGTTACGGCGAAAGGCATGGCGTGTACGGATTCCTCCGGTATGCAGGCCTTTTCTGCCACTTCCATTAGCTGATCCTGAGTGATGTTGTTCACTCCAATATCCGCAAGGCACACAGGAAGCCCTACCGCGCGGCAGAAGCCCAGCACTTCTTCTATTTCTTCTGTCGGCGCATTTTCTAGCACCAGTTGCGCCAATGTTCCAAAAGCCACTTTTTCACCGTGATAGTAAGAGTGTGTGCCTTCAAGCGCCGTTAGGCCATCGTGTATGGCGTGGGCGGCGGCTAAGCCTCCGCTTTCAAAGCCCAAGCCTGACAACAAGGAATTGACTTCGATTATGTTTTCCAGCGCGTGGGTGACCGATTTGCTTTCCACAGCGGCCTTCGCTTTTACTCCATCCTTAAGCAATATTTCGTAGCAGAGTTTAGCCAGCGCAAGGGCTGTATTTGTGCCCTTTGCCGCCACAGCGAAGCCTTCTCTATAACCGCATGGCAGGCCCGCGTTTACATTCGCGTATGAGGCTGCGCTTGCCCGCGCTTCGAAGTATGTTGAAAGCGCATCCCCCATGCCGGAAACCAGAAAGCGCACCGGCGCGTTTGCGATAATGACAGTATCCACAAGCACCACACTGGGACTTTGTTTAAAATACGCATAGTCGTCAAAAGCGCCGTCTTCGGTATACAAAACCGCCGAATGGCTTGTGGGCGCGTCTGTCGCGGCAATGGTCGGCACTATGATGACATTTTCGCCTTCGGCAACACATTTCGCGGTGTCAATGGCTTTGCCTCCGCCGATACCGACGGTACAGTCGCACGAGTTGGCCTTGGCGATTTCTTTCAGGCGCTGTACTTCTTTCCTTGAACATTCGCCGCCAAAATTGCTTTCCACAAATCGCACGCCAAACCGCGCGGCTGTGGCATCCAGTTTGTCTTTTACCCGCGCTACATCATCTTTGTGGGCTATTAGGAGCGCCGATGTACCGAATGTCCGCACAAAGTAGCCGAGGTTTTTAAGCTCGTCCTCGCCTTGAACATACTTTGACGGACTAATAAACGCTTTTCTCATAAGTTTGGCCTTCCTTTCATCAATTTTTATACACTGCCGGCAGGTAAAAAGCTGGCATTAAAATTATTGTACCCTTGCTTTTTCACCCGCGCATTAGACAAAAACGCTTATTTTTTGCAATTTTTTATGGTAAAATATTGACATTGTTGCGCAAAATCGTAATTTTTTGATTTTTTCATGATTATGGAGGCTTAATGCAATGAAAGCTTGCTATATGAAACTTAACAAAATATTGGATTTAAAAAAATGGCAAACCCTGCAGGACTCGCTCGCTCTGGTAACAAAGCTGGCCATTATAACCGTTGACCATAAAGGAATTCCCATCACGGCCCACAGCGACCCCCGCCCTTTCTGCACGCATATCCGCAGCGAACCGGATTTGGTGAAATACTGCCATAAATGCGATGCCAGGGCAGGCCTTGAAGCTGTCAGGCTAAACGCCCCTTATATTTACTTGTGCCATTGCAAAATTGTGGATCTCGCAATCCCTATCACCATTGACGACAAATATATAGGCGCTATAATGGCAGAGCAAATTCGCCTGCCGGAAAACGAAGAACACGCAGCCTTGGAGCAAATCCTTGTCTCGCCAGCCACAGGCTTCTTTCCTAATGAGGAATTGCGGCGTATGTATGAAGCAATTCCAGTTCTTCCATATAAAGAAATCGAGAGAGTAGCCGGAATGCTACGAGACCTCTGCTACTACATAGTGGAAGAATCGATGAATAAAAACCTGCTTTTGGAAATGTATGAAAGAATGCTTCCGCTAAAAGAAGGAGCGCCTATTCCTCTTTCCGACGGCTATTCTTTAGAAAGCATAGAGCATTTGAAAAAAGAGCTTGGCAATGCGGTAACAAACGCTTATGTAAAAGTACCGCATAACGATCAGTTTCCGTACAAAAATCCTGTGCTTGAGCCCGCGTTCAGCTATATTTACAGGAATAAAGGGGAGAACATATCCCAAGAAAAGATGGCTGATTTATGCAACATCAGCGCCAGCTATTTCAGCAGGCTTTTTGTCAAAGAAACAGGCGAAACTTTCCCGAAGTTTATTGCCCGACAGAAGGTTGAGTGGTCAAAGCAATTGCTGGTAAAGACCGATCTTCCCATCTCTCTTATCAGCGATGAACTGGGATTCAGCGACCCAGGCTACTTTATAAAAACATTCAAAAAGCATGAAAGCATCACTCCGGCTGTCTACCGGAAGTACTACACAGGTTTACAGGCCAAAACGTAACACCGCCCTCCCTTGCGGGTACTGCCGCCGCTATTCCCGCAAAACCTTCATAAGGTCAAAGACCGCCATGCTGACAAGTATGGTTATTCCCGTAAAAAAGGCGATAATTCTTATCGTAAGGCTAGGTATGTGCTGGGGAGCTGCCGCGAAAACAATCTCGCCAGCGGAAGTTCTGGTTTGCTGGTATCCTCCAAGCCCGACAATGCGGATAAAGCGCTCCTGCGTGGAGGCATAGCCCAGTTCCCGGGCGAAAACGGACAGCGTATCGGGGTCATGAAGAAGGGCGTTCATGGTGTTTTCCAGTTCCCGGTTTATCAGCCGCAGGTTTTCTATGTTCGCTTCTTGCCGCGCCTGTTCGTTTTGAAGCTGGCGGTACGCAAAGAGTCCCCTGTCGCCGAAGGAAAAAGCCAATAGTCCGTACACAAGAACTCCGGCCCAAATCGCAAAGGAGTATTTTACCACTTTCATTGCTTCAATTTACGGTATTTTGCAAGATTTCTTGATAAGGCAAGCATCACCGTCCCGCCCAAAACGTGGTTTTATCTATCGACATATCGGGAAAATCGTCTTATACTCATTACATAACAAAATAAAGAAATTAGTTAGGAGGCGGAAAATGACTGAAGTCCTGTCTATCGTGCTTGGAGGGGGAAAGGGTACCAGGCTGTTTCCTTTGACCAAGGAGCGGGCCAAGCCTGCGGTTCCTTTTGGGGGCAAGTTCCGGCTGGTGGATATTCCCATATCAAACTGTATCAACGCGAATTTAAAGCAAATTTACGTGCTTACCCAGTTTAATTCGGCTTCGCTTCACCTGCATCTTTCCCGGACGTACAAGTTCGACTCGTTTTCGGGGGGGTTCGCGGAAATCCTCGCGGCGGAGCAGTCGTTTGACAACGCTCACTCCGGCTGGTTCGAGGGAACGGCTGACGCGGTGCGCAAGAACCTTGTCCACTTTAAGACGCACGCCCCTTCGTACTACCTTATACTGTCCGGGGATCAGCTCTACCGCATGGATTTACGGGATTTGTTGCAGAAGCACAAAGATTCGGGGGCGGCGATAACCATCGCCTGTACGCCGGTTGACCGGGAAACGGCGAGCTACCTTGGCATACTGAAGGCGGACAAAAACAATGTCATTACCGAGTTTCTGGAAAAGCCCGGCCCGGAGAAAGACATTTCCGGTTACAAGATTCCCCATGAGCTGAAAAAGGGCAAGGAGAAGGGGGGCGAATATTTGGCGTCTATGGGCATTTACATCTTCAACAGCCCGACAATGGAAGCGTGTCTGGACAACACCCTTACCGATTTCGGCAAAGAAATTATCCCTCAGGCCATTAACCGCCTGAAGGTGAATGCCTACGTGTTTAACGGCTACTGGGAGGACATAGGAACCATCAAGAGTTTTTACGAGGCGAACCTTGACCTTACCACCCTGTGGCCCCGTTTCGATTTTTATGACGAGGCCCATCCCATCTATACCCATTCCAGATGTCTGCCCCCGTCCAAAATGAATTTCAGCAATATGAATCAGTCTATTGCCGCTGAAGGGTGTATTATTACCAACGCGTCCATTACCGACTCGATTGTCGGGGTTAGAACGATTATCGAGTCAGGTTCCAGCCTGAACGGGGTTGTTTGCATGGGGGCGGACTACTACGAAACCGAGCATCAAAAACAGAAGAACGCCGAGGCCCGGATTCCCAACGTGGGCATAGGCAAGGGCGCTCTTGTGAAACGGGCGATTATCGACAAGAACGCCTGCATTGGCGAGGGCTGTCGTATCGGGGTGGACGACAACATAACCCGCGCGGACGGCGAATACGATAATTACCACATTGTAGACGGGATAATTGTAATTCCGAAGAAGGCGGTGTTTTATCCGGGGACGGTGATTTAGAGGAAAGCGCTGGGGGCGGGGGGCAAATGATGTTACCTCGTAAACCGCTGGTAAACTATGTTTCCAACGGTAAGAAGATCATCACTAATGCTTGCCGGCCACGTGTGAATAAAAAGGGCGCTGTCTCTTGCTTCGACCGTAAAAACGCCGACTTCCCTCCATTGGGGAACTATATCGCTTGTATTGGAGTAAAGAATCGCGGTGCTTCCCTCTATGGTTAGTACAATCCTGTTTGAAGACATGGCGACCCAAGTGCCCTGCAGAGGATCACTTGGATCGGAGGCGACAGTAAGATAGTGGGGGAAGCTGAAGCAACTGGCAAGTAACATGGCCCCAAGAAGTAAAAAGATAAACGGCAATCTCTTCATGGTTAACACCCCCATTCAGCGCAGTGTAGCACGAGAAGGCAGTTACTGTCAATTTTTCATTCAGGTGGTCGTGAATTCCGGAGGGGCTACCTTGCGTATGCCAAAGAAATGTGTTATACATTAGCTTTAGCCCTGTATGGGGGCAAGAAAATGCGCCATTGTAGAGGAGCTTTATCATGAAAAGAATGTCTGTTTTTGTTGCGGTTGCCGTGGCGGCGGCTTTTGCGATAACCGCCTGCCGGTCAGCGCCGACCGGGGAAGATCAGTGGGCGGCTGCCGAGCCCCCGTTTGTCCAGCAAGCCCAAGCTAACCCTGACGAAGTGTATGTGGGCATTGGAACCGGACGGGCGATGTCAATGAACGCGGCCCGGCAAATGGCGGAGAACCGCGCCAGGGTGTCCATTGCCCAGCAGATGAACTCTTCCGTCAGGAACATGATCACCGACTACACCGGAACCTCCGAACTGGAACCGGCGATGCTTCAGTTCTTCGAGACCGTTTCCAGAACCCTGACCGAAGTAGAACTCCGGGGAACCCGCCCTGACACGCGGACACGCCGGGACGGAAACACCTTCGAGGCATGGACGGTTATAACCATTTCGAAAAGCGACGCGCACAGCACAATAGCCAACGCCGCCGCGTCCGCGCATATGCTGGCTCCTCATGCCAGCGCCGCGCTGTGGTCGCTGGATCGCATGGATGCCGCTTTCGAACAGCGTGATACTCCGGCTATCATCAGGGACTAGCACGGGCAGGGCAGGGCGGAAAGCCGTTCTGCCCGCTGTGTTTTCCCGTACATCAATAATTCGTGTATGAAAAAGCCTATTCTGGTTGTGTTAGCCGCCGGTATCGGAAGCCGCTACGGCGGGATCAAGCAAATGGAGCAATTCGGCAGTCACGGCGAAGTGCTTCTGGATTATTCCGTTTTCGATGCCCTGCGCGGCGGCTTTGGGAAGGTGGTGTTTATCATCCGGCGCGACCTTGAAAAAGATTTCAGGGAGGCCGTGCTGGCCCGCATGGAAGGCAGCGTAGAATACGAATTGGCGTTTCAGGAACTGGACAGCCTTATTCCGCCGGATATTTTGGCGGAGGCGAAAAAGAACGGCAGAACCAAGCCGTGGGGAACCGCCCACGCCCTGCTCTGCGCCGCCAGCGCAGTCGACGCGCCCTTTGCGGCAATCAACGCCGATGATTTTTACGGCAGGGAAGCTTTTGCCGCAATGGGCGGGTTTCTTGCCGGCCCGGATCTCAAAGACGGCGCTATCGTGCCATACAAGCTGGAACCCACGTTAAGCCCGGTAGGTACGGTTGCCCGTGGAGTCTGCGAAGTCAAAGACGGATACCTCGTTTCCATAGACGAGCTTACGGCCATCGAAAAAAAGGACGGCGTAATTTTTAACACCGCAAGCGATGGCGCAAGGCGGGAACTGGAACCCGGAACCCCCGTTTCCATGAACTTTTTGGGCTACCCGCACAGCATACTCCCAAAGTTCAAGCAGTATTTTGACGAATTTATCGCCGCTTCCGGCAGGGAGCTGAAAAGCGAATGTTATCTTCCCAAGGCGTCCGACTGGTTTATCAAGAATAACTACCTGAAAATGCGGGCCCTCCACGCGGACGCTGAGTGGTTCGGCGTTACCTACAAGGAAGACAAACAAGCGGCAATCGAGCGCCTAAAGGCCCTTACATCCCAGGGAGTCTACCCTGCGCCTCTTTGGGGGTAACTCCCTCCAGTTCCAGAAGGGCCTGTTTTTTCTCCAAGCCCCCGGCGTAACCGGTAAGGTTGCCGTCAGAGCCCAGTACCCGGTGGCAGGGGATAAGGAGAGAGATAGGGTTATGCCCCACGGCTCCGCCTACGGCTTGGGCCGACCCTTTCCCCCCGGCAGGGCCAAGCCGGGCAGCCAAGGCCCCGTACGTCGTTGTCTTGCCGTAGGGTATCGACAGAAGGAGCTTCCACACCGCCTGCTGAAATTCCGTCCCCACGGGCGAAAGGGGAACCTTTTTCACTTCAGGGTTTTTCCCGGTAAAATAATCTTTAAGCCATGAACGTAAAGAGGCGAAAACCGGATAATCCGGCGCTTCAAGCCATTTCTCCGTGCCGGGCGGAAAATATTTCTGCCCGATAAACCACAGGCCGCACAGGGCATTGTTTTCCGCAGAGGCCTGTACCGCCCCCAATGGCGTTTCCGTAATAAACGTATACATCACTTCCCCTTTCCGCTTATTTCGTCTATGCGAATTTTCCAGACCGCTGTACGGTCAAGGTTTTTTTCTATCGCCTTGTCAAAGGCTTCCATGTTGCCCGGCGTATAACGCTTTGAAATAAGGGCCAAGGCGTGTATCTTTTCTTTCCGGCTTGTAACTTCCAGCGCAACACCGTGTATCACCGCCGATTCATAGCCAATGGAAAACTCTCCGGGCGCCTCCCGCACTTGCCCCACGCAACAGACGCACACCCGGTTTTGATGTCTTACATTGCCGATTTTATGCCCTTCCAGTGCGGAATGGAAATACAGCCAGTTCTCTTCACGGGCCATAGAAAGGGGGACGCAGTAAGGAGCGCCGTCGGGATTTACCGTCGCCATTACCGAATAGGCGCACGTGTCCGCCACAGCGAGGGCACGGTCACGGGACAGCTCCCGGTCTTTTCTACGCATAGTTCGCACCGCTTCCTCCTTCTGGTTTCCGGCTTTTACCGGGCCCTATATTGATGCCGCCGTTTCCGCAAGTGATAGTTCCTTGCGAACCAAATTGCCGATAATCTCCGTTGGGGATTGCTTTGTTGCCAGCATTTTTGCGGTAAGGTATTCCGCTGATAGCTGGTCAAGCATGACCATCCTGTTACGGTGCTTTATAAATGGCCCTTGGACACTGGGATCAACTTCCGGCGTGGTTCTGGTCAAAATTTCGTCAAGCTCCCAAGCATCTTTTTCTGTCATGTCAGACATAATAACCGCCTTCCTCCACATGGCAATAAAACTCTTTTCTGCACTTCATGGCATGAAAAACATTGCAACTTCCATCTTTCCTGATATTATACATTACCTCAATTAAATTGCTGTTTCCGTCAAATCCAATAAGCAAGTATTTATTGGCATACTTGGGGAGTAGGCCATCAAAAACAACCGTTGCCAATGCCCGGTGAATATCTTCTTCGGAGACACCGTGACGGAACGCCGACTTGTTTATCTGGACATCCATAATCCGATTTTAACCCCTTTCCCGTCCAAAAACAAGCGAGATAGTCCCCCCGGTAAGCAAGCACAGCGCAGAAAAAATTATCTCAAAGCCGTTTCCAAATCCCCCCGGATACAGAACCAAAAGAGAGCCCGCCACAAGTCCCAAAACAGCGCCGTAGGTTTCTCCGGGCGCTTTTGCCAACAGCCAGCGCACCAGCGCGGCCCCGGCTAAAAGCCCTATTACCGTGCCAAGCGCCACCGGCACAATGAGCGGGATATTCAATTCAGAGACAGCTTGAACAACAGTGCGGTACAGCCCCATGACAAGGAGCAAGAACGAACCGGAAGTTCCGGGGATGATCATCGCCACCGCGGCAAGCGCCCCCCCCGCCGCGAGGAACGCGAACACAGGCGGCGTAAAGGCAGTGTGCGGGGCGGCCTCTTCCACGGGCCCCAGCATGGCCATTAGCGCCATAAGCGACAGGGCGGCAATGCCGCACAGCGCCGCCGGAAGAGGGGGCAATATCGAGCCAGGCTTTTGTACCCTGCGGTACACCATCGGCATACTGCCCGCGATAATGCCGATAAAAAACCAGTAGGTTGGAACCGGATGATTCGCAAACAACACGGTAATTAGCCTACTAAAAAGGAAAATGCCCGCAATGCCGCCAATTACTAGGGGAAGCAAAAATTTCCACGCGGCAAAGATTTTTTTGACATTGGGCGTAATAACCTGTATCAGGCGGTCGTACACATTAAACACCACAGCGATTGTTCCCGCCGAAACTCCGGGAATCACCGTGGTAACGCCCAAAACAAGCCCGGCAATTGCCAATTTGATTAGTTCCATAACGACATTAATTGTATAGGAATTCCAGTGTAAAGAACAATAACGGCTAAGGGCTCCCGCGCCGCGATTCCGTGATAATGCCCCTCAAAGCCACCGGCCTGGAAAAAATCATCGTATTCATGGTATTGACGAAAAGTGAAATTCACTGATACCATTGCAGTCGTGACTTTGCGGGGAAGGAAGGGATAGTAGTATTAACCGAGGCAACATTTTTACAATTTTGGCCCTGACTCTGGTGTGGGTAATCCTTATGGAGAACTTTAACCCCATTACCCTTGTAAGCGGGGCGCTGGTGAGCTGGGCATGCCTGGCCTACAGCAACAAGTTCCTCCCCTTTAGGAGAATTGAGAATGTCAATTTTCTTAGGCTGGTGCTGTACCCCTTTTTCCTGATCGGGCAGATATACGCATCCGGTCTTTATGTCATTAAGATAATTTTTTCGGGGGAACGGGTAGACGTAGTTGAAATAAAGACAAAAATAACCAACGATTCGCTGCGGGTTATCCTTGCCGATTCCATAACGCTTACCCCCGGCTCCATTTTGCTGGACATGAACGATGACAAGTTAACGCTTGTGTGGTTAAGGCCAAAGACGGCTCCGGATCCGAAAGATACTCATGATATAGACGGGCAGTTAAAGGCTAAACTGGAAAATCAGATTATTAAAGCGCAGAAATAGGAACGCGTTGTAAGCGGGGTAGTGGGGTAGTATGGAAATTTTGTTGTGGGTTATGTTGGCGTACCTTGTTCTCTTCCTTGTCAGGGTTGTAAGGGGGCCGTCTATATGGGACAGGCTTTTGGGAATGAGCCTTGTATCTACAAAAATTATCGTCATTATTGTAATTTCCGCCTCTCTTACAGAGTCGGCGTTTCTTTTGGACTTTGCGATTATCTACGCCCTTTTTGGGTTTATTGGCATAATTTTTGTCGCCCTTTTTCTTGCTGAAAGAAGCTCCGGCAAAAAAAAGGAGGAACGATAGTTGGAAAACCTGCACGTACTTATTGGCAGCGTTATTACCGTAATCGGCGCGGTGTTTATGTTCTTTGGCATCGTAGGCATATACAGGTTCAAGAACTTTTATCCGCGGATACTGATCACCTCAAAAATTGACACGGTAGGAATGTTGACATTCATGATAGGCATAGCCATCAGGCACGGCTTCAGCCATTTTTCCCTAAAAGTGTTGTTTATAACAACCATCATGATGATACTTAACCCGCTTTTGGCTTACATTGTTACCCGATCCGCGTATTTGAGCGCGCACAAAATCGAGGACAGCCGCCAGTCCGGGAAAGAGGTGTAACGTGATATATCCAATGCTTGCCCTGTGGATAATAAGCGCCCTGCTTATTCTAAGGGAAAACAACAACACCAGAATACTTATTTACATGGGGATATTCGGCTTAATATCCGCCATTTGCTTCTACATTCTTGGCGCTCCCGATGTGGCTATGGCAGAGGCCGCCATAAGCGCCTTTACCACCGTTTTTATCATAGTTCTACTGGAAAGGTTTTACGGCATTGGGGGGGACAGGGAAGAGCAGGAAGATCAGGCCAAGCGGACAAAGACCAGCCCCGTAAAGTACCTGTTGCCCGCGGGCTTTACCGCCGCCATATTCTTTCTGTCGGTGTACTTTATGCCCGACAACGAGGTAAATACGTACCTTAAAGATTTTTACCTGGCAAGATTCAGGGAAGATGTGGGCGGGCTAAACCCCGTAGCGACCATTTTGCTAAGTTATCGTATGTACGACACCTTGTTCGAGGCATTAGTGCTGGTTGTCGCTGTCGTCGGGGTAATACATATGTCCGATTTCAGCGAAATAGCCGCCAAAGACGGCAAGCACAGCGAGATAGAAGGCTACAGCATGGCTATATTCGCAATGCGCATAATCTGCCCCTTAATACTTATCTTTGGCGTGTATCTTATCCTTAACGGGCATATATCCGCCGGCGGGGGCTTTGTGGGCGGGCTTGCGATAGCCTCCTTCTTCGTGGCAAGGTTTATGATATACAACATATACGACCTGCCCATTCTTAAAGTGAACAAAATGGAAGAACTGGTATTTGTCGCCATTGCGCTATTGGCGGTGGCGGCGGCGTTCCAAGGCTTGTTTAGCTACGCCCTTACCCCCCTGTTAAAAGAGATTTACCTTATTGTAATGAATGCGCTAATAGGGCTAAAAGTGGCGTGCGGGTTTATCATCTTGTTCTACAGATATGTAGCTATCGAAAGGAAATAAGGCTATGAGATTTGAATTGGTGGAAGTTTTCGCTGTTCTCATGTTTTTTGTAAGTTTTTACGGGCTTATTGTGAGCAGGAATGTCATAAAGTCCATAGTTTTCATTGTGGTAATGGAAACGGCTGTTATCATGTTTTTTCTGACCCTTGGCTACCGGGCGGGGATTCTGGCTCCAATAGGCCCCCACTTGGATAGCGTGTACGGGTTTGAGATGCTGGCGGATCCCTTTCCTCAGGCGCTCATGATAACGGCGATTGTTATCGGGCTTTGCGTTACGGCTGTAATGGTAATTATGGCGATTACGTTAATGCGAAAGTTTAACTCGACAGACTGGGACACCATTAAAAGAAAGGGTATGGAATAGGATATATGCTTACTTATATTGTCATCGCTCCGATAGTGATAGCGGTTCTCTTGTACCTTCTCCCTTTTGAAAGAACAGCCAGAGCCATCGCCATTGCCGCCCAAGCCGCCCTGACAGCTTATGCGTATTGGATTTTCTCGCTCAGCAAAGAGGGGGATATTATTACCATAGTGGGGGGCCATTACAGCGTTTTGGGGATCGCTCTTGTGGCGGACAGCATGTCGGCTTTCTTTGTGCTGCTTACAGGCTTTTTCTTTTTGGTTGCCGTCATTTACAGTTACGCTGAAAACCACAGCCGCCTGTTCTGGTTTCTTATGTTTATTTGGCAGGGATCGCTGTTGGGGATTTTCCTGTCGGGGGATATGTTCAATATCTTCGTACTGGTAGAAGTCGCCACAGTCATAGTTGCCGTGCTTATCATGTACAACCAGCAAAACAGGTCTTTGTACGACGGCATGATTTATTTTACCGTGAACATCGTTGTCATGCAGTTTTATCTTTTGGGCATAGGATACCTGTACAGGCTGGTAGGCACAATGGACATAAACCGCGCCGCGGAACTGGTCGGCGGCTACGACCGTCATTACCTTATACTGCCCTATGCCCTTATAATGACCTTTGTTGCCCTTAAGTGCGCGTTATTACCCCTGTATAGCTGGCTTCCCAAGGCCCACGGCTCCCCGGCCGCTCCGCCGGCGGTGTCCGCGATTCTTTCAGGGCTGCACATAAAATGCGCCGTGTATCTCTTTTTAAGGTTTCAAACAATTTTTCACCCCATTGACGCATCGCAGTTCTTCCTTGCCGTTGGTATCATTACCGGCATTGTAGGGTTTATTTTCGCCATGTCCCAGACAGACATAAAGCTCATACTCGCGTACCATACCATTTCCCAAGTTGGCCTTATTTTTACCGGGCTTAACATACCCGACGTATACGCCGAACTTGGGGGGCTGTACCACACCATAAACCACGCTCTATTTAAGGGGGGGCTCTTTCTTAGCGCCGGGGTAATTGTAAAAGCGTACCACACAAGGGACGTGTACAAAATCCGCGGCCTTATGAGAACATACCCCGTAATAGGGGCTGCCACGTTAATGGCCATTTTCGGCATTACCGGAGCGCCATTCTTTAACGGAAGCATCTCCAAGTACTTTATGGCGACCGGGGCGGAAAGCCTTTTGAACGGGGTACTTATCTTTATGAGTTTGGGGACGATAATTTCTTTCGTAAAATACTCCACCATGCTTTTTGGCAAGAGGGAGTCTGGGGAAGAAGTAGTCAAAATTTCCGCGCTTAAACAAATATCCATCCTGATTATGGGGGTGCTGTGTTTTGTTACGGGCATCTTCGGCGTCCAGTCCATAGAGTTCCTGTTTGGCGTTACCGTCAGCATTGACATAATGGGGTACTTGGAGAAAATAATAATTTTCTTTGTAAGCCTCGGGGCAGGGTACCTGATATACAAGTACTATGTAAAGAAAAGCGCCCTGCTTAAGCGCTTAAAACACTTCGAGCTGGGGTTCAGGGGGATATGCGCGGCAATGGGTGTATTTTTTGCCGTTATTTTAATATTTGTCGGATTTTTTACCCGTTAAGGAGAGCGAATTATGGATGTGTATGCAAGACTTAAAGAACTGAACCTGACTCTGCCGGATCTTCCCGCCATAGGGGGGATTTACAAACCCGTGCGGCAGGCGGGGGACTGCCTGTACGTGTCAGGCCAGTTAGCAATCAGAAACGGCGAACCGGTGTTTCCGGGGAAGCTTGGTGGCGGGGTAACTGTCGAGGAAGGACAGGAAGCGGCAAGGGCCTGCGTGCTTAATGCCCTGAGCCATCTTCACAACGCCTTGGGAGACCTTAACAAGATCAAAGGCGTGGTAAGATCCCTTGTGTTTGTCCAAAGCGCCGAGGGCTTTAGCCAGCAGCCTCTGGTGGCTAACGGGGCCACGGGCCTACTAAGGGATATTTGGGGCGAGGACGGCCTTGGCGCGCGGTCGGCTTTTGGGGCCAATGAACTGCCCCGTGGCGTAAGCGTGGAAATAGAGTTTATTTTCGCGGTTTAAGGTCGCGGAAAAAGGCGGTGCGAAATGGAAAAAAGCAATTACGTTCTGGAAAACACGGAAGAGTTAATCAGCCCGGCGCTTGTTTATTACAAGGACATAATCCTTGATAACACCAAGCGCATCATAGAAATGGCCGGTGGGCCGCAGTACCTGTGGCCCCACGTAAAGTCGCATAAGGCCGCCGGAATGATTGACATGCAGATTGGCCTAGGCATAACACGGTTCAAGTGCGCCACCGTTGCTGAAGCCGAAGTTACGGCGGAAGCCGGAGCGGCCCAAATCCGCGCCGGGACGCTTTGTCCGGAACGTTCCCCCCTGCACATCATTTTGGCCTTTCCGCTTGTCGGCCCCAATATCGCCCGCTATTTGCGCCTAGCAAAGGCGTACCCGCAGACGGTTTTTTACGCCATAGGCGATGATTTTGAATGTCTTTCGGCCTTGGCTGGTGAGGCCTGCCAGATGGGGATGAACATGAATGTCCTTGTTGATACGGACATTGGTATGCACCGCACCGGCGTTTCCCTTGACGCGCTGGAATCCCTGTACGAGCGCTGCGCTCTCTTAAAAGGCATAACGGTAAAGGGCCTACATTGCTATGACGGACACTCTAGGGATCAGGATTTAGAACAGCGCAGGGCAAGGCTTGAAGAAAACGACCGCAAAGTGCTTCAGATACAGAAATCGCTTGTACAGAAAGGGCTTGAGTGCGGAATATTGGTCATGGGGGGAACCCCCAGCTTTCCCTGCCGGACAGGTCAGGAACATTTTTACCTGTCTCCGGGAACGCTTTTTATCGGCGACTGGGGGTATTACGCCAAATTTCCGGACATTGCCTTTACCCCCGGCGCGGCGGTGTTTTGCCGGGTAGTGAGCCATCAGACGAAAAACACCTTCACCCTGGACTTGGGCCACAAGGGAATCGCCGCAGACCCTGCCGGAGATCGCGGAATAATCACGGGGCTGGAAGAAGCCAAGCCCGTGTTTCAAAGCGAGGAGCATTGGGTGTTCTCACTTCCGCCTGGCAAAGAGCTGCCCCCCATTGGCAGCAGCCAGTACGTAATTCCCGCCCATATTTGCCCAACATCGGCCCTTTATCCCGAACTACAGGTCGCGCAGGGCGGAAAAATTGTCGGGCAGTGGCAGGTAAGCGCAAGGAACCGCAAGATAACGTATTAGCTGACGTGTTGACAGTAACGCGAATTGGTGATACTTTGGACGCGGCGGCGTATTTTTCGCGCCGGAAAGCTAACGATAAACAAATATTGATAACACACCTGTGCCAGACACCCGTCGTTATACCAAAAAAGTAGTGTTATTTAATAAACAGGAGTTTCACATGAAGAAAATGGTTAGAGTTTTAGGCATTGCGGTTCTTACCGCGATAATCGGTTTTTCAGCGGCAGGCTGCCAGAGGCGGGAGGGCGTTATCCTCCCGGGAATGGGTCAGGTGGAGCCGAGAACGGGGGTACATAACCCTCATTCATTAATCAATGTGGGCCAGCTTTTGCACCTGATGGGAAGGGATGACGTTATACTGGTAGATGTTTCGGAGACGCCGACTCAGGTTATACCCGGAGCCGTCTGGCTTGACCACACTTTGCTTATACATGACGTTGATGGCGGCAGACAGATGACGCAGACCCTGGAAGTTCATGAATATGTTTTGGGACGCCACGGCATCAGTAATGATCACACCATTGTTCTTTATTGCAATCAGTTCAACCTTTGGGCTACCCGTATACTTTTGCATCTCAGGGCTATAGGCCACGACAAGGTAAAACTGCTTGACGGCGGCACAAGCGCGTGGATTGCCGCGGGCGGGAGTGTGCATAGCGGGCCCCAGCCCTCCAGAGCCCCGGCGCAGTTCAGAGCCGTAAACCGGGTGGGCTTTTTCCGCGCCGATCTGGCGGATGTTTTGGATGCCAAGCACAACCCGAATTGGGCGATTCTTGATGTCAGGACTCAAGCCGAATGGGATGCCGGACGGATACCAAGCGCCATCCAGTTTACGTTTCCCACTGATGTCCGAAACCCTGACGGGACATTCAGGTCAGCCGGGGACTTTGAAGAACTGTTCAGGGATATTTCCCCAGACCAAAGAATCATTGTGTACTGTCTGGGCGGCACAAGATCGGCGAATATGTGGTTTGTATTCACCGACATCCTTGGCTGGCCGCAGCGGACTTTGCTTTCCTACGGCTGGTGGCACTACGAAGCCTCTGGTTCGCCGATTGAGCGCTAAGGGTTAAGGCAGGCCGCCCGGCCTGCCTTAAATTTATTGACAGCATACTTGACCAAACCGCCCGTTTCAGGGTATAAAATTCTTTCAAGTTGTGTTCGAGAAGGATAGTCTATGTATGCATTGATGGAATTCAAGGGGAAACAGTACAAGGCCGAAAAAGGGGCGCTTTTGCAAGTCGACAGGATTGACGCGGAGCCCGGTTCGGCTGTGGATATTGATTCGGTACTCCTTGTTTCGGGGGATACGGTAACGGTGGGGGCCCCGTACGTTAAGGGAGCCAAGGTCAAGGCGGTGGTGGAAAGCCATAAAAAGGCGGCCAAGATCATCGTGTTCAAGTACAAGCCCAAGAAGGATTACCGGCGCAAGCAGGGCCACCGCCAGCAGTATTCGGTAATCAAGGTTCAGGACATTATCGGGGCCTAACCTTACGCCCATGATTCAGGTTGACATGGTTTTGGACGGGGCGGGTCTGCTCGCGTCCTGCCGGGTATCCGGTCACGCGGGGGCTGGCAAGCGGGGCGGCGATATTGTCTGCGCCGCGGTTTCGGTTCTTGCCCGGACGCTTGTGCAAGTCCTTTCCGGAAGGGAAGGTATAACAGTCCGGGGCAGTATCCCGGAGCGGGGAGATTTTTGGATGGAAGCGGAGTATACCCCCCAAGGTAAGGGGTTTCTTGCCGGGGCCGGGGCCTTCTTTGTCGAGGGGGCGCTGTCCGTTTCCGCCGAATTTCCGGCGTATTGCAAGGTAATTATTGATCGGAGGAATTGATATGGCACGTAAACGGGGCGGCTCAGGCGCGAAAAACGGACGGGACTCTAACCCCCAGTACTTGGGCGTCAAGGTGTTTGGCGGGACTGCGGTAAGGGCCGGTTCTATCATTGTGCGCCAGCGGGGAACCAATATCCATCCGGGGCCCAATGTGGGCTGCGGGGGGGATTATACCCTTTTTGCCCTTAAAGACGGAATGGTTTCCTTTATTCAGCGCCGGGGCCGGAAAATGGCCGCGGTTATTCCGGCAGGGGAATAGGGATTACGGGTGGAGACCGGGAATTGCGTTCGCTGTCTCCGCATTGCACGGCAAATTAGGATGTATGCAGAAGTTTGCCGATGAAGCGCTTATCGAAGTATCCTCAGGCGGCGGCGGGAACGGCTGTGTGGCGTTCCGGCGGGAAAAGTATGTCCCCAAGGGCGGGCCTTCCGGCGGCGATGGCGGCCGGGGCGGCGATGTGATTTTTTCAGTCCGCCGGAACCTGCGTACCCTTGCCCATTTGAAGTACAAGCAGAGCTTTAAGGCCGAAAACGGGCGGGACGGCGAAGGCAAAGGCTGTTATGGCCGCAACGGGGAACACATAACTGTTTTCCTGCCGCCGGGTTCGGTTGTCAAAGACGCGAAAAGCGGGGAACTTGTCCGGGATTTCGGCAAGGACGAAAGCGATTTCCTCTTTCTGAAAGGGGGAAACGGCGGATGGGGGAACATTCACTTCAAATCATCGGTCAATCAGGCCCCGCGAAAGGCCCTGCCGGGAAAACCGGGGGAAAAGCGCAGTCTGCGGGTAGAACTGCAAATGCTGGCGGACGTGGGCCTTGTGGGGTTCCCCAATGCCGGAAAATCTTCCCTTCTGGACGCCTTTACCAACGCCCGCCCCAAGGTAGCGCCGTACCCCTTTACCACCAAAATACCCAACCTTGGGGTTCTTACTCTGGGCGGCGGGCATGAGGACTCAAAAGACATTATCATTGCCGATATACCGGGGCTTATCGAGGGGGCCTCTCAGGGGCTTGGGCTGGGAATCCGTTTTTTAAAGCATATTTCCCGCACGGCGGTTCTGGCGTTTCTTGTAGACATTGGGGAGGACAATTTTCTGGAGGCTTTTGACATACTGCACCGGGAACTACAGGAATTTTCCCCGGAACTGACGGCGAAAAAGCGCATTATCGCCGCCACCAAGCTGGACATGGAAATTTCCGGCGTTCCCGTCCGGCAAAGGCTGGAGGAACTCAAAAAAAAGTACCAGAAAGAGCAGGTTACCGGGATTTCTGTTTTCTCAGGCGAGGGCATGGCGGAATTCGCCCTGCGCTTAGGCTCATTGGTTCAGGAGGACGCGCGCGCTTGAAACTCGCGATACTAGGAGGCAGTTTTAACCCCGTTCACATAGGGCATCTTTTTCTGGCGGAGGCGGCGCTTACGGGCCTTGGCTACGACCGGATCATCCTTATCCCCGCCTTCAAGTCCCCTTTTAAGGCCGGCGTTGAAGGGGCGTCCCCGCAAGACCGCATGGATATGCTCACTTCTTCCATTCCGGGGGATCCCCGCCTGACGGTCGATGACTGCGAAATACGCCGGCAGGGGGTTTCCTTTACCATCGACACCATCCACGAGATTATTTCCCGCTACCAGCCGGAGGGAAAGCCGGGCCTTATACTTGGGGACGACCTTGCTTCCACCTTTGGTCAGTGGCAAAAGCCCGCAGAAATAGCGGAACTGGTTGATATTATTATCGCCCGCAGAATTTCGGGCCCCGAAAGCTCCCCCCTTGCCAATTTTCCGTATCCGCACAAAGCCTTGGATAACGAAATTATGAACGTGTCCTCGCAGACGGTTCGGGAAAAAATACAGTCGGGCGGGAACTGGCGCTATCTTGTGCCTCCTGGAGCCCGGTATCTTATTGAAGACCGCCTTCTGTACGGATATGCCGCAGGCACGGCGGATGCTGGCGGCATGGCGGACGCCGCAGGCACGGCGAGTCCTTCTCCTGACAAAACCGGGGCGGCGGCCCTTGCCGAGACTATCGCGCGTGTCGAAAACGCCGCCCGCAGGGTGTTAAGCGCTTCCCGGTTCACTCATTCCCGGAATACCGCCCTGTTCGCGTGGGACCTCTGCCGCCGCTTCGATCTGGACGCCTCCAAAGGATACCTTGCCGGGATTGCCCACGATTTATGCAAGTACATGGGAGAGAAGGAACTTGTCCGCTTGGCCCATGCTGACGGCGGGGGTTCGTCAAAACTGGAAAAGGAAAAGCCGGGCCTGTTGCACGCGAGGGCGGCGGCGGTACTGCTTAGGAAAAAGTACGGCGTTACCGACCCCGACATTATCGAGGCGATACGCTCCCACACCACCGCGAGCCCGGACATGGGGAGCTTGGCGAAAGCGGTGTATGTGGCGGACAAAATCGAGGTTTCCCGGAGCGGGGTTGACCCCGCTTTAAGGGATTTGGGCCGCAGCGCCGATTTGGACACGCTTTTCCGGGAGGTTTTTAACAACACCGTGGCCCGCCTAAGGTCACGGGAGGTTAACCTTTCCTATGGAACCAAGAGGCTTTTAGCGGCAATGCACAAGAGGAATAACTCATGAAAAAAGGCAAATTCGATTCCAGCGTCCTGCTTCTCGCGCTTATTGTCGCGCTTGTTGGCGGGGGTGTCGTGCTCGCTGTCCAGTCCTTTCAGTTTGACCCGATAGAACGGGCCGTGGCCGGGGACAGCGTGATAAATACCCTTTTTGTCATAGAAAAGGACGGCAGGCCCTTCTCTTCGTATGTCCTTATGTTTTACCCCGCCACCCGGCGCGCCGCCGTTTTTGACGTTCCCGGCTCCATTGGCGGGGTGCTGCAGCGCGTTAACCGGGTAGACCGGATTGACGCCGTATACGATCCCGGAAGAATCGCCCCTTTCAAAAATGAAATCGAGCGGCTTTTGGGAATAGAGATACCGTTTTCTTTCGTCATGACCCTTGAAAATTTGGGCAAGATAACAGACCTTATGCGGGGCGTGGAGGTGTTTATTCCTTCCGCCGTAAGCGATTTTCACTACGGGCATATTTTGTTTCCGTCGGGAAGGGTTTTTCTGGACGGCGACAAAGCCAGAGTGTATGTGACGTATGAACTGCCCTACGAAAGCGCCGAGTTGGTCAGCGCCCGCCGGCATCAATTTTTTATGAGTTTTTTAAGGCGGCTAGGGGAGCAGAACCAGTATTTGGGAAACCCGCAGGTCGCCCGGCTCTTTCATTCCCTGTTTGAAAGCGGGACAAACCGGCGCCTGCGAGCACGGCTTTTTGACGAAATCGCCAGAGTCAACATTGACAGGGCCAGTATTCAGACCGTGCGGGGGGATGTCCGGGAGGTTTCCGGGCAGGAACTGCTGTTCCCCCATTGGAACGGTAGCCTTATCAGGGAAGTCGTTAGCCATACCATGAAAACGCTTTCGCAAACCGCCGAAAGCGGTATGGTTGACAGGGTTTTTACCGTGGAAGTTTTGAACGGAACCACCGTTACCGGGCTTGCCGGACGCACGGCGGAAATTCTTGAAGACTTTGGGTACAACGTCATTTTTATCGGCAACGCTGACCGCAATGATCACGACAGAACCCTTATTATTGACCGGTCGGGGCACGAGGAAATGGCGAGGGTCTTTGGGGGCGTTATTCGCAGCAGGAACATTCTTTTCGATTCCCAAAACCAGCACACTGCCGGACAGCACCTTGCCGGAATCGATCTCGCCGTTCAAAATTTCGCGCACCGTTCGGACTTTATTCTTATTCTCGGAAGGGACTTTAATGGACGATACGTTACAAACTGAAAGCGAACCCTCGCTTGCCCTTATGCTGGGGAAGCTGCTGGAAGACCACCACGGCGGTGATGTAGTGGTCATGGATATGAGGCAGCTCAACTTCTGGACGGACTTTTTTGTCATTGCTACGGCGACAAGCAGCACCCACCTCGCGGGGCTGGAACGGCACATCAAAGAGTTTGCCAAGGAGAAAGACGTGGAAATCCTGCACCGTTCAAGAAGGCCCAAGAGCGGCGCGGAACAACAGCCCGACGAATGGTGCCTTTTGGATTTGGGAACAATCGTTGTCCACCTTATGAGCGCCAAAAGCCGTTCTTTTTTCGAGCTGGAACGGCTTTGGAGCGCCGCCCCCCTTGTCTACCGGGCCGAAAGCCCAAGGTTTTAAGGGTAACGCGGCGGGCTCCTAGCCCCTAACGGTTTTCCGGCTCATTCGTCAAAATCGTCGTAGTCCACATCTTCTTCGTAGTCGTAGTCGTCGTCCTCGTCTTCATAGTCGTCGTCGTCAAAGTCGTCGTCGTCGTCATCGAAGTCGTCTTCAAAGTCTTCGTCCATGTCGTCGAAGCTCTCGTCTTCGTCCATATCGTCCTCCACATCGCCGTCTTCATCATCAAGGAAAAAGACAGGTGAAAGGGCTGACGGAAGACCCTCCTCCTGCCTGCCGTAAGGGTCGAACCCGGCGCCCGCTGAATAATCGTCCCCAAGGGGCACTAGCGAAAGCTGGGGCAACAGCGCCGCGTTGGGCAGCGTGTGCGCGTGGTCATGCATGGTATCATCCGGAACCATAGTATTCTCCAAAAAACGAATTTTTATTGGTTTCTTTATGAACATAAAGGACGAATTAAGTATTTGTCAACAGGTTTCCTCCGCCAATTCACATTTTTTTCCCTATTTTTTTATGGTTTTGTCCGGTTATAATGGGAATGGCGTATGAAAGAAAAAACGGCGCGGGTTTGCGGTATCCAGGCCCCCTGCAAGATAAATCTGCACCTCTGTATAGGGGAAAAACGGCCCGATGGCTTCCATGACGTGGCAAGCGTTTTCGCGGCCCTTGCCCTGTCCGATACCCTGCGCTTTGAGCGTGCCGGGCCACAGGGGGTAAGCGTCCTTGATGTGAACTGCCGCAGGCCGTGCGGGGCAATTCCGCCGGAAGACAACCTTGTGTTAAAAGCGGCTGCTCTTTTCCGGGAGCGCACCGGCTTTGCTGGCGGCCTGCGTATCCGGCTGGACAAGCGTGTGCCCGTTGGGGCGGGGCTGGGGGGGGGCTCTTCTAACGCGGCATCGACCCTATTGGCCCTGAACGCCCTTGCCGGGGCGCCCCTTTCTGGAAATGAGCTTACGGAGTTGTCCGCCACGCTGGGCAGCGATGTCCCGTTTTTCCTTGCAGGCGGGGCCGCTTTTGTAAGCGGGCGGGGCGAAGTGGTAGAGCCTGTCAAGGCCCCCGCGGGGTTATGGGTTGTCCTTGTAAAGCCGCCTTTTTCCAGCGATACGAAAACGGCATACCGGCTTCTTGACGAGGCTAGAGAACACGGATGCTGCCGGGAGCCGGGCCGGGAGCAGGCTACGCACGCGCCGTCCAAGGACGTGCTAATCCGGTCTTTGGAGGGCGGCCCCGGAACATGGCCGTTTTACAATGATTTTTTGCCGCTTTTCCTGCGGGAAGACGGGGCGGAGGCCGACGCGTACCGGGCAATTCTGGAAGGTCTGCGGCAGGCGGGCGCTTCCTTCGCGGGGCTTTCCGGCTCCGGTTCCTGCTGTTTTGGAGTGTTTGTTACGGAGAAAATGGCAAAAAATGCCGAAAAAGAGCTTAAGGGAGCGAAAAATGACGTGAATTTGACTTTTTTTCTTGCACGAAAGGCCAAAATCGTATTAGAATACTAGTGCGTGACATTTTCAGAATGCAACAAAGGAAGGGGAGACGCCATGGAAATTACAGACATTCGGATTCGCAGAGTGGTAGGGGAAGGAAAGCTGAGAGCATATGTAACGATTACATTTGACGACTGCTTTGTGATTCACAATGTGAAAATCATCGAGGGAAAGAGCGGGGTCTTTATCGCCATGCCGAGCCGAAAAACAAGGGTAGGGGAGTACAAGGATGTAGCTCACCCCATTAGCCCTGAGTTCCGGGCGGAGCTTCAAAAAACGATATTGGACAGGTACGACATGGGAAACGGCGAGGACGATCAGACTCTGGAGATATAGCGCCGCCACCCTCGACAGCGCCCGCCCTGCCGCGCACAGCCTTTCCCGAACAGCCGTGGAGGACTCATGCCCTCTGCGGAGCCCCCCGATAATGCCCCGCCGGGCACTAGGCCAGAGGCTCATGCGCGGCGGCGGGGACTCCTTGACAAAAAACCGTATTCAGGGGATTGTTAATACCGATGTACACTGTAAAATGGATCGAATCCTTGCGGGCTTTTTTCGCCAACCCCATCATTTTGTCCGCCCTGACAAGCTGGTTTTTGTCGCAGCTTATAAAGGGGATAATCGCGCTCCTGCAGGTGCGTAAGCGCAGCGCTCTGGAGATTTTGGAGACACTCGTCTGGCGTACCGGGGGAATGCCCTCAAGCCACGCCGCAGTGGTGGGAGCTATGACGGCGGCCGTGGGCTTTAACGAGGGGATTGGCTCCAATCTCTTCGCCGTGTCCCTTTTTGTCGCCATGGTAGTCATGCGTGACGCGATGGGAGTGCGCCGCTCTTCGGGACTGCAGGCGCGGGCCCTTAACGTGCTGGGCAAGCAGACGGCGGAAAAGACGGGCATTGAATTCCATCCCGTAAAAGAGATTAAGGGCCACGCCCCTCTGGAGGTAATCGCGGGCGCGTTATTGGGCGTTTTCATCGCCGCCGCCTACGCATGGCTGTAGGGCTCCCGTGTTCCGCGGCTTCCCCGTTGTTCCCGTGGCGGCGTCCGTACTTTGCGGGGCCGTGGCGTTCCTGCTTTTCAAGTTAAACCTTCCCTCCGATTTCGGCCCCGGCGGGGGCTTTGCCGTCCTCGTGTTCGATGAAACACAGGACGACCGCCATATCCGGGAAACGCTCGCCTTTGGGGGGCTGGACGGCCTTATTTCCAAATCGTCCCAGAACGTTCCCATAGACGATTTCGGCTCCCTGCGCATGGTTCCTCTGGATACCTTCCGGGACGCCATCGAGCCCTTCGACCCCAGGGACACCGGGTACGCCGGACGGCTGAAAAGCTTTTTCGTACAGGACGGGCAGCGTTTTTTTTTCCTCCCCGTTGACAGCGCCCGCGCGGGCAGCGCCGCCAGCCTGGACAGGCAGGTCGCCGCCCTTTTACCCGGCGTACCGTTTACCCTCGCGCTCCCCGGTGAAAGGCCGCCCCCTCTCCGCTATTTCCCGCTGCTGGTCGCCGCGAGCCTGGCCGCCCTGTGCGTTTCCCGCCACAGGCGGTTTTTCGCCCTGGGACTTGCCGCGCTGCCGGCCCTCGCCTATAGCGGCCCGTTCGCCTTTCCCCTCGCCGCCGCCCTGTGCGCCGTTCAGGAACTGCTTAGGGAGCCCGTGGGGGAACTCGCCGCCGCCCGCCGCTACGGACGCCGCGATTACGCCGGCTACGGCTTTGCCGGACTGTGGGAAAAACTTACCCCCTTCAGGCTAAACTGCCTTCTAGCCCTGCTGTTTACCGGGCTTTTCGCCCTTTTTTCCGCCCTTGCCGGGCTTTCCCCCGTCCTTACGGCGGCGGCCCTTGCAGCTTTGTGCCTTCCACGCGCTCTGGCCTTCCGCCATGACTCGCGGCCGGCAGGGGAACGCCGCAGGCTCCCGTTTACCCCCGCTCCGATGACCCCCTTCAGGGCGCGGACATTTTCGCTTTTCCCCGTATTACTGCCTTTTGGCCTTGCCTCGGCATTGGCGGTTTTTTTGCCCGCCGTTGTGCCCGGCAATTCCCCTTCGACCCAAAACGAATCCCCGCTTAACCTTGCCTACCTTGTAAGCGCCGAAGAATACTACCAGCATACCGAATTTCAACTGCTTTTTTCGTTCTCCCGGCTGGATTGGGGCCCTGAAGCCGGTCAGTGGCCCCTTATTCAAGAACCGTTTCTGCGCTATTATTTGGGAGAGGACGGACTAATTGCGGGAGCGGCGGACAGCGCCGTAAGTTTTCAGGCGGCCCCTCCCTTTCCGCTGGAAAAGCTTACGCGCTTTCTGCTACACTATGACAGTACCCCGAACCGCGGGTTTCAAGCGCCGGGGGCTTTTTTATTCACGGCAAAGGAATTGATGTTGGCAGCTATGATTTTAACAGCATGGGCGCTGGACTTGTTTCAACAGGCGCTACGGACACGGCGGGGGAGGCCCCTCTCTTGACAGCCGCGAACTCCGGACAAAAAGTGTATTCCTTCCCGAGGGGCGGCATCTCTTTCACAGACCCGTGGGCCCCGCCGCGGGATTCCTGCGTTACCGCGTTCCTCCCTTCCCTGTCGATAATCCCCCTCGTTCAACATTCCGGGGAGCGTTCCTACCCCGTTGTCCAAGTCGGCGAGACGGTGAAGGAAGGAATGTTGATAGGCCGGGGCCGGGGGGCGGGATCGGCGAACATTCACGCCACCGTTCCCGGACGGATTATCCGCATGGTCTCGTACCGGAATACCGCCGGGCAGGTTCAGGACGGCTTCGCCATACGGATGGAGGGGGGCTTTGAAAAGCTGGGAAAACGGGGGGAGGTCTTCCCGTGGGAAGGGATGCTTCCCTACGACATCCAGCGCGCCATCGCCGAGTCGGGCGTTGTAGAGATGGAAGGCTCAGGCAGGCCCGTATCGGACATCATTTCTTCCCTCCGCTCGGCCCCGCAGCCTGTAACGCTGGTGGCCCGCTGCGTGTTTGACGACCCTTGGCTTGCCGCCGATTACGTCCTTTGCCGACAGCGGGCTGTGGCGGTAGCCGAAGGGGCCGCCATTACCGCCCGTACCTGCCGGGCCAGCCGGATCGTCTACGTTGTCTCCCACAAAGAAAAAGAATTGGGGCAGAGCCTACAGGACGCCGGGAGAAAGTGGGGGATTCCCTCGACCATAGTTCTGTCCGGCTCCCGCTACCCCCAGCGCAACCGGCGGGAACTGGAGCTGGTTCTTGGCGAGTACGGCAAAAAAGAGGGCGTGGAACTCGGTTCCCTGCTTATCTTGGGGCCCGCCACGCTTGCCGCCGTTTTCGATGCCGTAAAGTTGAAAAAACCCATACTGGAACGCTATGTCGCCGTGGGAGGGTCGGCGGTACAGCGGCCCCAAGTTATGAAAGTCAGAATAGGAACCCGTGTCGGAGAGCTGTTTGCCGAATGCGGCGGCTTTCGCGGGCCTCCGCACAGGATAGCCTGCGGGTCGCCCTTGCGGGGAAGGCAGATTGTGGACTTGGACGAGCCGGTCGTGAAAACCACCTTCGCCGTGTTCGCCCTTCTGCGGGATTTCCGCCGGGAAAGCCGGAATAACTGCATCGGCTGCGGCGAATGTAGAACCGTCTGCCCCGTGGGTCTTGACCCGGAGGAGTTTTACAAGGAAATTATTGCCGGGACAGGCCCCGCCTTCGCCGCGAGGGACGCGGGCAAGCCGGTAGAATGCCACGGGTGTTGTTGCTGCGAAGTCGTCTGCCCTTCACGCCTGCCCCTTAGCGCCACCATAGCGGCCTTCGCCGCGGGGGGGAAGTGATGCCCGCCAAGAAAGTTCAGGCAGTGCTTGAAAGAGGCCGGTTTCATGAACCGCAGACAAGCCTTGCCCGGCGGCCCGCGGCGGCCCGTATGTGGATTGTAAGCCTGTGCGCGTTTTTGGTCGTGATCCAGTCATCGCTCGGCGATTCTTTTTCGTCCCTTCTGGTGGCGGTGTGCGCCGTAGCCGCCGCAGTCTTGACCGAGGCCCTGCTTCTTAACGGGGACAAAAGGGCACAGTCCCTGAAAGACGGCAGCGCCGTGGCTTGTGCGCTGATTCTCGTCATCCTTCTGCCCAACCAGATTTCGCCGCTTTACGCCGCCGCGGGGGCCGCCTTCGCGATGGCGGTAGTAAAGCACAGCTTTGGCGGCCTTGGCTCCAACTGGCTTAACCCCGCCGCCGGAGGCTGGCTTTTTGTCCGGTTTTCATGGCCCGCCTCTTTTCAGGCGGCGCTCGATGGATCGCACCTTGCGCCCCTCGCGCGCTTTGCCGGGGATTCCGGCTACGGCTACATGGACATACTCGCGTCCCCCTTCCCCGGCATAATCGCCGACCGGGGAGTTCTGGCCCTGCTGGCCGCAGCCGTAATCATTACGGCGCTGCGGATAAACCGCGTCTGGATTCCGCTGGTGTATGTGGCTGTTTTTAGCCTTCTTGTACGCCTGGCCGGGGACGCGCCCCACGGGTGGGGAGGCGAGAGCGTCCTTTTCGCCCTAGGCTCCGGGGGAACCCTCGCGGCGGCGTTTTTCCTCGTCTGCGATCCGGCTACCGGAGCTAAATCCGCCTGCGGCGGCGCGCTCTTGGCGGCGCTGGCGGCATCGCTCGCCGTTCTTTTCCGCTTCTACGGCGGCGAGCCTTACGGGGCGTTTTTCGCCGTGGTTTTCGCCAACGCCCTGTTCCCGCTGGTGCGGGTTTTCGAGCGCTTAAAGCTTTACAAGAGGTATTCATGAACAGCGAAGATACGGCCCGGCTAAAGGACAGGGCGGCCCTTGCCGGATGGATAGCGGCCCTTGTCCTTACAGCGGCCATCGCGTGGTTTTTTACGCAACCGCTCAGGGACTACGCCCTTTTCAACGTGGTCAATCAAGCCCTCCAGCAGTCCGGGGATTCCCGCAGGCTGGACGCGCCCGTGCCTTCCGGCGCGCTTTCTCCGGGCGTGTCAAGGATTGGGTTTTGGTATACCATGACCGGTATGCCCGCGGGAACCAGAGTGTTTGTGTTCGCGTTCATCGCCGGAGGAACCTTCTTCCCCTGCGCCGCCGTTGTGTCGCCGGAAGGAACGGTAGAAGAGTTTATCCCCCTTAACAGCCACGCCCGCAGGATGCTTGCCCAGACCGCTCCCGAAATCGTAAGGCTCTACGCCCGGCGCATCGTGGGGGCCGGGCCATGAAGCGCCGCTTTGCCTCTCATGTGTTTTGGGGCGCTCATTCGCCCCTTTCAACGCTTTCCGGCGCGGCCCTTGTCATTATGGCATCGTCCCGGCTTTCCTTCGCCCTGATCTGCGCGGCGGCGCTGTTGTGGGTCTTTGGGCTTACCTCGCTCGTGTTTTCCTCGGCGAAGGCGCTCTTGCCCGTCCGGGGAAAACAGGTGGTACTTCTTTTCCTGTCCGCCTTTTTTTGCGGCATATTTATCCTGTTAGCCGGCATCTTCAGCCCCCTGTTAATTCTGGGGACGGGCTTTTTCCTTGTCCTCGTTCCCCCCTACTGTCTGGGCTCCGGTTTTTTTGAAAACTCATTCCCCGTGCCGCCGCCTGAGGTTTTTTCCAGAGCCCTGCTCGAAGCCGCCGCCCTTTCCGGCGTTATCATCGCCGCCGCCCTTATCCGCGAGCCTTTGGGCATGGGAACCCTCTCGTTCCCGGCGGGCGTCCACGGATCGGTGGAGATTTTTGACATTAACCGGGACGGCGGGTTTGCCCCAATCCGGTTTCTTTCGGCGTCCGCCGGAGGGCTCGTTCTGCTTGGGTACGCCGCCGCCCTGTTTGACCATGTACGGCGGCGTGGCGGCAATGCCCCGCGCGAAGAGGAGGAAGGTCTATGATGTACTTGGCGGCGCTAGCGGTGTTTTCCGGCCTTTCCCTTAACCTCCTGTTATCGTTTGCCCTTGGCATTTCCGGCAAGGCCGCCTTTGGGGATACGTCCAGCCGCCCGCTTCCCCTCCTTCAGCTTGGCCTGTTGTTTGTCTCCGTCCTGTTCCTCTGGATGTTCTTTTCCGCCCTGCTGCCCCCGTTCTGGAGGGGATTTTCGGTGTACTTCCTGTTCTTCCCCGTGTCGGCGCTGGCATGTATGGGCCTTGAATCCCTCGCCGCGCGGGCGCTTCCCAAAACCACAGGCGGCAGGGAAAAGGTGTTCTCCGCCTTTACCGCCTATGACGGCCTTGTCCCCGCGTCGCTCGTGCTTACCTTTACCCTTGCCGGAACCTTCGCCGGAGCCGTGATTCTTTCGCTCTTTTTCGCCTTGGGAAACCTCGCAGCGACCCTTGTCCTTAACGAGATACGCCGCAAATCCACGCTGGAACGCCTGCCCCGGTGCCTGCGGGGAAGTCCGCTCGTTCTTATCTCGATGGGGCTGTTGTCCCTTGTTTCCGTCTCCGTGGCCGGAATATGCTTTAGAATACTGGAAGCGCTGCGATGAGCGTGAAACTGAGCCTAATGCTGGGAGCCGGCGGGCATCTTCCCTGCGGCGCGGGAGAGGCCGAATTCGAGGCCTTCTACGACAGGGAAATGAAGCCCCTTGTCCGGGCCCTTGACGCCTTTCCCTCGATCACGATGGTTTTTTACTACTCCGGGGTGATCCTTCACTGGATTGAACGCCGCCACCCTGAGTTCTTTATGCTTTTCGAAGACCTCCTTTCCCGCAAGCAGGCGGAGTTCCTTGGGGGCGGCTTTTACCACCCGCCGCTGCCGCTATTGCCGCAGGCGGATAAAATCGGGCAGATAGAGATGCTGACCACCTACCTTAGAAAGCACTTTGGCAGGCGGCCCCAAGGCTGCTGGCTCCATGCGTGGGAGCAGAGCCTTGTCGGCCCCCTTAACTCCTGCGGGATGAATTACACCTTCCTTGACGACCGCCAGTTTCAGGCGGCGGGGGCAAAGCCCAATCAGGCGGGCTTGTTCTTTCCCCGCGTTACCGAGGATCAGGGTAAACTTATCACGGTTTTTCCCGTGGCTAGGGCGCTGGGCCGGCAATTGCGCGATGGAAGCGCCTCTCGCGTATTGGGGGAAGTGTTGAAAAAGCTTCCCGACGGCGAATGGCCGGTTCTCGTTTGCCCGTTTGGGGCGGAGGCCGGGGACGCTGGAACCGGGGAGTTTTCCCACGAGCGTTTTCTGGAAGAACTCCTTGGAGCCGACCCCCGGATAGAGTGTACTACCCCGGCGCGGGCCTTCAAAAACCTTAAACACCTTGAAAGGGTGTATTTTCCCGGCGCGGGGGCCTTTCCCGGTTCCGGCGATGAAATCCCCCCCCGGCAGTTTCTTGTCGAATATCCGGAGGCGGGCGGCATTTACGCCAAGATGGTGCACGTTCACACGCTTATCAACAACCAGCTTCGGGGGGACAAGACCCGCAAGCGCACCGCTATGGAAGAACTTTGGAAGGCGCAAGATTCGTCCGTGTTCCGTTTGGGCGGCGCTTTTTCGCCGGGGCTTCTTCATTCGCCGGTACGCAAGGCCGCCTACCGCTCGCTGTTGGAAGCGGAAAACATCATCCGGGAAAAGGGGAAGTTTACCCCGTCCCTTTCCGTGTTTGATTTTGATCTTGACGGAGAGGGGGAGTACATCTTTCAGGACGAAAAACTGAACTGCTGCGTAAAATCCCGCGGGGCGGGCGTTTTTGAGCTGGATTACCTTCCGGCGGCGTGGAATTACCTTGACACCTTCTCGCCGCCTGCCGAACCGGGGGCAAGGGGCGAGCGGCGGCGGGCGTTTGTTGACTGGCTTGCCCCGCCAAAGACGCCTGCTGGCAGTCTAGGCCCCCACGGGATTCCCGGCGGGCGCTTTTGCGGCGGCGAGGAATACGAGCCGTTCCAGACAGACAGGCCGCGTTGCCGCCAGAGTTTCAGGCTTCCCCCAAGGCCCGGTCTTCCCTTTGGCGAAATTGAGATTGAAAAGACATGGCAGTTAAAGAAGAACGCCCTTGCCTTGGAGTACGTCCTAAAAAACTCATCTTCAAGCGGAGTGAGTTTCGTGTTCTGCCCGCAAATCGACCTGTCCTTCCCCGGCGAGGGCGAGGGGTTCCTTAGGGTTCTGGCCCAAAGGGAGGGAAAAAAGGAAGGGCTTGTTTTTGACAACGCCATAACCGCCGGGAATATCCGGGCGCTTGAGTTTCAGGACATAAAAAACGAAACGCTTGTGGCGCTGGAAGCGAGTCAGACTTTTGACGCTAGCCTTTTCCATGTCCGCGCGGAGTTTTGCGGACGAAGCGAGTACCAGTCCACCTGCGTCATGCCGGTTTTCCCCATCTCTCTGGATGGGGGGGCGGCCCGCCGGATAGCCTTCTGGTTGCGGATTAATTCTTAAGTCCCCCATCCGCGCGTGAGCCTCTGGCCTAATCCCCGGCGGGGGGGCGGCATTGTATTTTTACCAAACCAGTGATACATTACCAAAGGAGATAAATATGCTGGAAGAACAAGTCAAGGCGCGCCTTCAGGATGTACGCCCCAACCTTCAGGCCGATGGCGGGGATGTGGAAT